>RQBM01000134.1:0-5233 GCA_008668795.1 Collinsella aerofaciens
GCCTCCCGTAGGAGTCTGGGCCGTGTCTCAGTCCCAATCTGGCCGGTCGGTCTCTCCACCCGGCTACCCGTTGTCGGCACGGTGGTCCGTCACCCCGCCGTCTACCTGATGGGCCGAGGAGCAATCCCCACCCGTCGGGGCTTTAGACGGGGTGCCATGCGGCACCCCGGGGTATCCGGTATTACCCGTCCTTTCGGGCGGCTTTCCCGGGGGAGGGGGCAGGTTCTCCACGTGTTACTCAGCCGGACGCCACTCGCTTCCCTCCGGAGAGGGGTGCCGTTCGACGTGCATGTGTTAGGCGCGCCGCCAGCGTTCATCCTGAGCCAGGATCGAACTCTCCGTCCAAAATATATGGGCTTCGAGCCCGTCCGGTCCTCTCAGTTCATCGCTGATCGGTTCCGTTCGATTCATATGGTTCTAGTATAGGAAAAGGAATTTCTCGGGGCCGCCTCTCGGCGGCCTTGCGAAAAACAAATCCAAGTTAGACCATTTCAAATGGTTCGATGTCTGCCCGGATGCGACACATCTGGTGTGTCCATCCTCGCAGTATCCGGTTCTCAAGGTGCACGCCTGCGCTGGTTCCCGGTTCCACCGGGCCGCGCGGCAAGGAGATATATTGCCAGACCGGAGGGGCGCCGGGGGCGGGAATCTGGGCGTACACATTTCCTACACATCTTGTGATCCGACTAACGTTTGCCAGCCGTTAACTACCGCTCGCCGAGCATCTCTTTATATAAGGCAGTCTCATGGTTAAAGCGGATACGTCCCCCTAGCTAAAGCACAGCCAGCATCGAGCAACTCATCACGTTCTTCCACCGAGAACCCCTCGGCGTAGACGCGCACCACTGGTTCGGTCCCGCTAGGACGGACCAGCAGCCACGTGTCATCCTCGAATGACAGACGCAAGCCGTCCATATGACTAACGTTTTGCGGCACCTTGCCACAAATCGACTTGGGGTTTACGCCCGGCAGCAGGGTTCGTAACGTTTCGGCATCTTCGGCCTCAAGGCGCAAATCGCGTCGACCGTAACTCGTCTTACCAAAACTGTCCTCGAGTTGGTCGACCAGAACGCCCAAAGGCGCGTCCGTCTTTGCCATAAGCTCACACAGAATCAGACAGGCGAGAATTCCATCGCGCTCGGGCATATGCGCGGTGATGCCGATACCACCGGCTTCTTCGCCGCCCATGAGGACGCCGCCCTTCTTCATCTCCGCCGCTATATATTTGAAACCGACTGGTTTGACGGTCACGCGGCAGCCAAGCGCCTCGGCAATGCGACGCACGAGCGTCGAGCATGAAAGATTGACGACGACGCGCCCCTCCAAATTACGAAATTGAACCAAGTCGCCCAAAACGAGCGCCATGATCTGATGCGGATGTATATATCTGCCGCGCTCGTCAACCGCGCCGATACGGTCGGCGTCGCCGTCGGTCACCAGGCCAGCGCAAGCTCCGTCCTCGATAACCGTGCGCTCGCAAGCGTCCACCCACGGTTCAACGGGGTCGGGGCAGATATCTTCTTGGTCAGACGCCTGCCCGGCGTGAATCTCGTGCACCTCAACGCCAAGCTCGCGCAGCAAGTCGGCTAGATAGCCCTGGGCTGCGCCGCCCATGGGATCGACAACCACGCGCAAGTGCGCGGCGCGGATGGCTTCGGCATCGACAAACGATGCCACCGCCTGCATATAGTCAGGAATGATATCCGCGGTGCGATATTGCCCCTCGATCCCCATTGGCTCGGGAGCCATAGTCTCTTCGAGCTCTTCGATGACATCCTGGTTGGCGGTCGAGCCGTCACCCATGCGAATCTTGAGGCACAGATAGCCCTGCGGATGATGGGACCCCGTCACCATGAGCGCGCCGCACGCTTCACCGTCATAAGCCGCCGCCCACGTAAGGGCAGGGGTCGGGACAGGTCGCGAAGCGAGCACGGCGTCTAGCCCGTGCGCTGCTAGCACGCCCGCCGCAAGCTCAGCGAACTCGCGCGCCAGGGGCCGGGTGTCGAACCCTATATATACCGTTTTGCCCGGATTGGTCTTTTGCCATAACTCGCCGACGGCATCGGCGATACGGGCAACGTTATCGGCAGTGAAGTCCTCATCGACGCGAGCGCGCCAACCGTCAGTTCCAAAATGAATTATCGCGCACACGCGCAGACACCTCACAGTGTTTGGATCATGGTACGCATGGGGTATACCCGCAACATGCACTCGGCAACCTGCCGGCACCAGCATTCACCATTTGGGCAAATGCTGCCGAGGACATGCAAGCAATAAAAAAACCGCCCCGTATGGAGCGGTTTTGCCCTTTATATATCGAGCGCCTCGGCCATCGCTGCCGTAGTGATTGCCGTGGTTCCACAGCAACTGCCCACCATTGCGGCACCGGCATGTCTCCATTCGATGCATGCGCGCGCGAAAGCTTCGGGGTTCTCGTGCCATACGGGGCCATCCTGAGTCTGGACCGGATCGCCTACGTTGGGACGCACCGTGACGGGAGTAGTCGCCGATGCAACCATCCTGGGCACCGCCGCGTTCGCGGCCGCAAGCGAACAGCAATTAACACCAACCGAGTTTGCGCCGTGTTTTTCGGCGTACAAAACGGCCGCCTCGATGTTGAGGCCATCGCCCAACAGGTCGCCTTTATCGTCAACGACAAAACTCACCAGAACAGGCATGCCGTCGGCGGCATCTCGGGCGCCGGCAAGCATGGGCTGCAAATTACGGATAGACGTCACCGTCTCGATCAGCAGACCGTCAACGCCGGCATTGAGCAAGGCGTGCGCCTGTTCGCGCGCAATGCCTCGGATTTCACGATACTCGGCAGAGTCCTCGGCAAACCACTCAATACCGATCGGGCCCATCGAGCCCAGCAGCAGTTGCGGGTGCGCCTGGCGAGCATCGTCGACGGCCCCGCGATTGACCTCCGCCACGGACGGCGCAATCTGGTCGTGCTTGAGGGCATAGCTTGATGCCTGAAAGGTGTTGGTAATGAGCACCTGCGCGCCGGCAGCGACATACAGGCGATGGATACGAGAAACGGTCTGCGGCTCTGCCAGATTCCAAAACGCCGGTGGAATGTCGGCGGCATCGTACTCACTCAACAGAACACTGCCCATGGGGCCCTGCGCCAACAAGGTCTCGCTCGACAAGCGGCGCGCAAGTTCCTCGGCACCAAAGCGGTTGTAATAACTCGTATCCATATATATCCCGCTATTCCTCGACGCTGATTCCCTGCTTTTCGAGATAGGCGAGCCAGCGGTTCATCGTGTCCTCGGAAAGCGCATGCTCCATCATGCAGGCCTCGGAATCGGCTCGCTCAAATTCGACACCGAGCTCCTGAACCAAAAACGTGCGGATGAGGCGATGACGGTACCAGATAGCCGTACCAACCTCGCGGCCGCGATCGGTCAGGACTACCTTGCCGTAGTGCGATTGCTCGACAAGTTCGGATGCCTTGAGCGCCGAAACCGCTTTATTGACCGATGCCTTGGAGACGCCAAGGCGCTGCGCGATGTCGACCGATCGAACGCCGTTGGTTTCCCCCTCTTCGCTTTCAATGCGAACCATGCACTCCAAGTAGTCTTCGTTCGCCACCGTCAGATGTAGTTCGCGCGAGCTATTTGTCGTATCCATGATCTTCCGTCCCTTCTGCATTCAATGGCTGATTCTACCCCATCCAAGCGTCGCGGTATGCCGTGGCATACCGTGCTAGAGTTCTTGTTGCACACGACGACCAAGATTGGAGCGGTCTTTATGGAAAACACCACCACGAACCCCGATGTCCTCGAGCGCTTTTTGCGCTACGTCCAGATCAACACGCAGTCCGAGGATGCAAACTGCGACCAGGTACCCTCGAGCGCCGTTCAGTTTGACCTTGCCAACGTGCTGGCTGAAGAGCTGCGCGAGCTTGGTGCGGAAGATGCCCACGTGACCGAGCACGCCTATGTCTGCGCGCATATCCCCGCAAGTGCGGGCGCTGAGGACAAGCCCGCCCTGGGCCTGATCGCCCATCTCGACACCACCGAAGTTGCACCGGGTGCCGGCGTGAAACCGCACATCGTACACTACGAAGGCGGCGACCTGGTCTGCGGCACGGTTGACGGTAAGCCCGTTGCCATGAGTACCGCCAAGCTTCCCGCCCTGAACGACCTCGCAGGTGAGGACCTGGTCTGCAGCGATGGCACCACGCTGCTGGGCGCGGACGACAAGGCAGGCGTCGCCGAGATCATGTCGCTTGTCGCGCGTATCGCTCAGGACCCTTCTCTGCCCCATCCCGCACTCGGCATTTGCTTCTGCCCTGACGAGGAGATCGGCCACGGAGCCGAGCTGTTGGATATCGATACCTTTGGCTGCAAGTACGCCTACACGGTCGACGGCGGCCCCATCGGCGAGCTGGAGTGGGAGTGCTTTAACGCCGCCGAGGCGACCGTCCGCTTTGAGGGCCAGTCCATCCACCCAGGCGACGCCAAGGGCCGCATGGTCAACGCAGGAAATCTGTTCTGCGACTTCAACGCGTTGCTCCCCTACGTGCAGCGCCCGGAGTATACGGAAGGCTACGAGGGCTTTTATCACCTTGAGGGCGTATCTGCGACCGTCGATCACGCCACAGCGCGCTATATCGTCCGCGACCATGACGCCGCCAAGTTCCAGCAGAAACTCGACCTTATTGATGCTGCCGCCTCGATGCTCAACCAGCGTCTGGGTGAGGAGCGCGTGACGGTCGAGATTAAGCAGCAGTATCGAAATATGGCCGAGATCGTTCGTGACTATCCCGAGCTTATTGATGTTGCCAAGGAAGCCTACCTTGCCTGCGGCGTTGCGTCCCAAGTGCTGCCGATTCGTGGCGGCACTGACGGCGCTCAGCTGTCGTTCCGCGGTCTGCCCTGCCCCAACCTTTCCACCGGCGGCTATTGCTACCACGGCGTCAACGAGTTCGTCCCGGTCAGTTCGCTCGTCAAGATGACCGACGTGCTCCAGGAGCTCGTCGCCCGCTTTGCATAGGGAACTCGAACAATCTAGGTAAGCAAAACCGCCCCGTCCTCAAAACCGAGAACGGGGCGGTTTTTGGTGCAAGGGGAGTAGTCAGCACCGCAGGTTGAGCCAACGTCAGCGAGCGACGTCCAAGGCGAACAAGTTGGCATGAAAAAGGCAGGGCATTGACCTTCTGGTCATGCCCTGCCTTTTGAATGACAAATTGTCGCCTTGGGCGGCGCGCAGCGTCGAGCCGTTA
>RQBM01000151.1:0-4914 GCA_008668795.1 Collinsella aerofaciens
GTTCTGCATCATCGTCATCGCCGCCTTCACCGACATGGTCTGCAAGACGTTCATGTTCACCCCGGCCGTTGACGCTTCTGGTGCTGCTACCGGTGCCATCGACTTCACCAAGTCCTATGCCGCCGGCTGCGCTGGTACCATTTCCATCCTGTTCACCTTCGTCGCTATCGCCTTTGGTTGGGCCCAGAAGAAGTTCAACCTCACCGGCGCTGCCGAGTTCGTCACCGGCGTTGTCCTCATGGTTCTCATGTTCGCCGTCGGAATGCAGTTCCCGGTCTACCTGGATAAGTTCCAGTGGTTCGCCGTCGTCATGGTCTACCTGGTCTTCGCTGGCGCTATGCCCATCCAGATGCTCAAGACCCCGCGTGACTACCTCACTTCCATCATGATGATCGTCATGATCGTCTGCGCTGTCCTCGGCATCGTCGTCCTGGGCGTCAACGGTCAGGCCACTATCACCGCTCCGGTCTTCACCGGCTTCTCCACTGCCTCCGGCATGATGTTCCCGGTCCTGTTCGTCTCCGTCGCTTGCGGTGCTCTCTCCGGTTTCCACAGCCTCGTTTCTTCCGGCACCTCTTCCAAGCAGGTCGAGAAGGAGCAGGACGCCGTCAAGGTCGGTTACGGCGCAATGATCGTCGAGTCCTTCGTCGGCATCCTTGCCATCATCGTTGCCGGCATCATGTTCTCCGATATGAACACCGCCGGTACCGGCGCCCTCAACGCCGGTGTCGCTTCCACCCCGTTCCAGATCTTCGCCGCTGGCATCTCCCGCGGTATGCAGGCCTTCGGTGTTGACGGCACGCTCGCTACCGTCTTCATGACCATGAATGTTTCCGCTCTGGCCCTGACCTCGCTCGACGCCGTCGCCCGCATCGCCCGCACCTCGTTCTCCGAGTTCTTTGCCCAGACCAACGACGCCCTGGCCATCGAGTCCAAGGCCGGCTACATGAAGGTCCTCGGCAACCCCTGGTTCGCCACGGTCGTCACCCTGCTTCCCGGTCTCGCCCTCGCTTTTGGTGGCTATGCCAACATCTGGCCGCTCTTTGGTGCTTCCAACCAGCTGCTCGGCGGCATGACCATGATCACCCTCGCCGTGTTCTGCAAGTGCACCGGCCGCAAGGGTTGGATGCTCTACGTGCCCGTCGTCTTCCTGCTCTGCTGCACCTTCACCTCGCTGGTCCAGAGCGCCATGGGCTGCATGACCGCCGTCCAGGCCTACGGTTTCTTCGGTACCATCCCGGCTACCGCCACCACGGCCGCCGTCTCCGTCGCCGCCACCAAGGGCCTGCAGCTCGTCTTTGCCGTCCTGCTGATGGTCCTGGGCCTCATCGTCGCCGTCAACTGCCTCAAGGAGTTCTTCGGCAAGGAGGCTGGCTCCATGCCTGATGAGGAGCCCGAGTGGTCCGATATGGGCAAGGCCGAGTACGGTCGCGCCGCTGCCGCCGAGGCTCCTGCCGACGCCGAGGCCGTCAAGGCCTAGTCGGTCGGACGGGTTGAATCTCTCATCCATATGACTCGGAAAGACCGGGTCCGCAACGACGCGGACTCGGTCTTTTTTTCATGCGAAAGCGGGTGACGCTCGAGTGTTCTCGCAGATGTTTTGCGTGGATAAGGGCGTGCGTTGTACCATATAGACGTATATGTGTACATATGAAAGGGGCCCCGTGGCCAAGACGGTATATTCCGATAATCAAAACAATGTCGATGCTTTGGCTGAGCGCCTGAGCAGCCAGACGTCGCTTTCTGCCGAGCGCGCCAAGCTGGTTGCCTACGCCCTGCTCTGCCGCAAGGCGCTCAAGATTAAGTCGAGTGCGCTGGCGCAGATTTTCCGCTCCGTCGATAAGGAGTGCGACACCAAGGCGATGCGCGATGAGCTTATCGCGGCAAAGATCGTGACCAAGATCGAGGGTAGCGGCATTAACGGGCGCCCGGCGTTCTATACCATCAATGCCGAGATCCGCGATGCCCAAGAGCAGCCTGCCGAGTCCGTCGAGGGTTTTGTCGTCGAGGATTCCGCTGACGTGCCTGCTGTGGAAGAAGCTGCTCCGCGTGAGCATGTCGATACCGATGAGTTGCTCGATGAGAACGTCGTGCGTGCCTTTACGGCCAAGGCAGGACGCGGCGGTTTTGGCGGGGGTGGCAAGCGCGATGCGCAGCGCCGCGCCCAGCAGGAGCGCTTCCGTCGCGCCGTTGCTCAAAAGGGTGAGACGGATGCTGAGGCCGTCGAGGAAAAGCCCGTCGGGATGCAGGAGCCGACTCTCGCTCAAGAGCATGCTGAGATCCAGGAGCCCAAGCGTCGCCGCGGTGCCCACTTTAAGGCCGAGCAGCGAGGTGCCGCATGCGAGGTCCAGGATTCCGTCGAGGCTGCTGACGCGTCCGATGAACCGGCCAAGAAGGCTCCGGGTTCATGCCGTCCCGGACGTGGTTTTGAGGGGCGCGCGTATCCCGTAAGGCGTCAGGAGAAGAGCGAACCGGCTTCGACCACTCAGGGCGAGAAGGACGAGAAGGCCGTTGAGCCGGTGGCTCGCGAGCAAAAGCCTGTTGAGCCGCAGCTTGAGGTTGATGCCGAGGCCAAGGGCCAGCAGCCTACTGATGAGCAGACGGAGCAGGGCGCGTCGAGCAAGCCTCGCCGCCGTCGCCATCGTGGGGGCCGCAGTTCCCATGCCGAGACTGCAACCGAGAAGACCACGCCGCAGAACGAGGATGCGAAGGCCGAGGTTTCTTCGGGGCAGCCTAAGCGCCAGTCAGCGAAGGAGAGCAAGTCCGATCGTCCGCAGAAGCAGGCGTCTATGCCGAAGCGCGAGCGCAATCCCCAAGGCGATTCTAAGCGCAAGTCTCAGAAGAAGCCGGAGTCTGCCGCAGTAGATACTGCTGCCCAGCAGCCCGAGTCGGCCGCCCACGGCGAGGTCTCGGCGCTTGCCCTTGCCCGCGTTTTAGGCAGGCAGCTGTTCAAGGTTGTCCCCACGCCTATGGCGCTCTCCAAGATCAAGGAGCAGCAGACACAGATCGTAAAGGTCGAGGGCAAGGACGGCAAAAAGGCTCCGCAGCGCACTCAGCACAACGAGATGTCCAACCGCAAGATTGCCGAGGAAATCGCAATCATCCAGGCTTGGATCGAGCAGAACCGAGGTGCCGATACGCCGGTTGCCTCGCGCCGTCAGCGTGCCTACCAGATCTTTAACGACGAGAAGGCTTTTGACGGCAAGCACGGTGAGCGCCTGATCAGGCGTATGACCGAAAAGGGCATCAGCATGCAGGCGATCAAGGTCGCCCCCAATCGCCCCGTGCATTTTACGGGCTTCTTTACGCTGGGCGCCGACAAGCCGTTCATTATGGTCGAGAACCTGGACACCTACGACGAGATCGTCAAGCTGCTGCGTGGCCGCAAGCACGCCAAGCTCTTTGGCATCAAGGTGGGCGGCGTGATTTTTGGCGGCGGATGCAAGGCGAGCGTCTCGCATGCCTTGGACGATTATCTGGCCGAGATTGGCTATCGCTTTAACTACGTCTACTACGTAGGCGATATCGATCGCGAGGGCGCGCGCATTGTCGAGCAGACTCGCAATGCCAATGTGGTTGAGATTCGCCTGCATGCCGGCATGTACCGCGCCATGCTCGCCGAGCATAAGCGTCGCGTGAAGGCCGGCGGCGAGTGCGAGCCCGCGGCTGCCAACCAGGGCGTGCCGCAGAACCTGGCGGCGACGATCAAGGATCTGCCCATGGTTACGCGCGTGCAGTTCCGCAACGTGCTGCGCGAGGGCGGGCGCATTCCGCAGGAGATTCTGATGACCGCCGACTATCGGGATGGCGACTCGGGAAGCTTCGACCGCATGCTGAACAATTAGGGACGCGTGGCCCCGGCGGGCCGGGCATTAAGTTTGCTGCTCTACAGTCCTGCACAAGACGAAGGCCACATTAAGTGGCCTTCTTTGTGTGCGGAACTCGCGACAAACTTAATGCCCGGCCCGCCGGGGCCACGCGCCATTTTGTAGATGACGGCTCGCTTTTCGGAACTGGGCTGATAATTCTAGATGTAAGGCGCTCTCGGCTGATATGGGACGGAGGGATTCCGCGTCCGCCTGGTCGGCGGCCGCGCCCCGCTGCGTCGCTTCGCTCCTTGCGTGCTGCGCTGGAAAACGCTTCGCGTTTCCTCAGCTCCGCACTCTTGCGGGTTCGAATTCCTCCGCTTGCCCACAAGAAAGCGCTCCAGGTTCATAAGGGCCTGGAGCGCTGTGTTCTTAAGGGCTGGGACGGAGGGATTCGAACCCCCAACAGCCGGCACCAAAAACCGGAGTTCTACCGTTGAACTACGTCCCAATGTGCGGTGTTGCCCAAAAGCAACTCGTTTAGTTTACCTAATCTGCGAGGGCATCGCAAACACCATCGAGCAGGCGTACGGCGAGTGTCTGCGCGTCGCTGGCCGTGAAAGTGCCGTTGTAGCGCGTCATGCCCGTGAGCTCAATGCGAATGCGAGCTGGCTTCTGCTGCGCGGCGACATTGGCGGTGCGGATGCGCTGGGCCAGGTTGTGGCACTCGGCGAGGGCGATCGTGGCGCGCGGCGCTGCATCTGCGGGCAGCTCATCGCTTGCGATCTCGAGCACCAGGTCAACGTCGGTTGGGACCTCGGAGTCGCAGAGCATCATGCCGCTGTTGTCGGTCGTTGCCGTGGCGATATTCCACATGCGCGACGCAACGCTGCGTGCGATGGGGTCCTCGCCGATAACGGCAATCTGGAAGCGCTCGAGCACGTTGGCGGCGCGAGCAAAACCGATACGGGACTCGGCTTCGGTGACCGAGGGCTTGCCCTCCCACACATGGTGCAGGCGGTTGATGTAGGCGTAGGTGTCCTGGAAGGCCATGCCGTCGGCAAACAGGCCGACATTTTCCTGGAACTGCTGCAGGGCGGCCTCGGTA
>RQBM01000200.1:0-8351 GCA_008668795.1 Collinsella aerofaciens
GTTGCGATCGTGCTGGTGGCGGCGGTCTTTACCGTTGCCAACGCCGCGCCGATCTTTATGCGCCTGCAGAGCTTTATCGACCGCATGAACGTGGTGCTGCGCGAGAACATCGTGGGCGTGCGCGTCATCCGCGCATTTAACAAGGAGCGCCACGAGGAGCAGCGCCTGGACGAGGTGTTTAGCGATTACGCGGCCAATGCCATCAAGGTCAACCACCTGTTTGTGGGTCTCGACAGCTCCAGCTTCTTTTTGATGAATATCGCCGAGGTGGCGGTGCTGTGGGTGGGCGGCGACCGCGTGGGCGTCCACGCCATGCAAATCGGTAGCATCTCGGCCGTGCTGGAGTACGCGATCCTGATCCTGTTCTTTGTGATGACGGCGCAGATGGTGATTCTGACGCTCCCACGCGCCGCCGCATGCCTGAACCGTGCGCAGCAGGTGTTGGAGATTGAGCCGAGCATCGTGGACGGCAAGCGCACGCTGGACACGTGCGCGGCGGAGTCTGTTGACGGTGCCGACGCGGTGGCCGTGTTCGACCACATGTCGTTCCGTTTTGACGATGCCGACGAGGATACCCTGTGCGACCTGAGCTTTGCCTGTCGCCGTAGCCAGACCACGGCGATTGTAGGCTCGACGGGTTCGGGCAAGTCGACGGTGGCCAAGCTCTTGCTTCGCTTCCACGATGCCACGAAGGGCGCCATTCGCCTGAATGGCATCGATCTGCGCGACCTTTCGCAAGACGACATCCGCGGGCGTATCGCCTATGTGCCGCAGAAGGCATGGCTGTTCTCGGGTACGGTGGCGAGCAACCTGCGCTTTGGCAACGAAGACGCGACTGAGGCTGACATGCTCCATGCGCTGGAGGTTGCCCAGAGCACCTTTGTGCTCGACCAGCCCCAGGGGCTCGATACGCCGGTGGCCCAGGGCGGCACGAACTTCTCGGGTGGTCAGCGCCAGCGCCTGGCGATTGCCCGCGCACTCATGAAGCATGCCGATCTATATATCTTCGACGACAGTTTTTCGGCCCTGGACTTTAAGACCGATGCGGCACTGCGCCATGCGCTGCAGGACGAGACGTGCGATGCCGCGGTGCTCATCATCGCCCAGCGCATCTCGACTATTTTGCATGCCGATCAGATCGTGGTGCTCAAAGACGGCGAGATCGTGGGCCTAGGCACGCACGACGAGCTCATGGAAACCTGCGAGGTGTACCGCGCAATCGCGGAATCGCAGATGAAGGGAGGTGAGTAGCATGACCGAGGAGCTCAAGAAGCAGGGCATCGTCGATGGCGCTGCGGTTGTAGAGACAGTCGAGGAGACGGGCGTCGCGCCCGACCTGGACGAAGCCGCCAAGGCGGCGGAGCGCGAGGCTCGCCGCCAAGCGCTCTACGAGGAAAACGAACGTGCCGAGGACGAGCGCGCCCGCGCCGAGGCAGAGCGTATGCGCGACGTGGACGACGAAGACGAGGACGAGACGCCTCGGGATACCTGGGCGACGGTGCGCCGCCTGTGGAGTGAGGCTGCCGGCGACCATTGGCGCTTCTATATCGTGTTCGCGAGCATTGTGTTCTATGTCATCTTTAACACCGCCGCGCCGGCATATAGCGCCCGCGTGATCGATGAGCTGTGGGGCCACATTCAGGTGGCGTTTGCCAACGACACCACTTTCAGCATCACCTGGGAGAACTGCGGCAAGACCATTTTCGTCTACTTTATGATCTGGACTGCCGCTGCCTCGTTCTATGCGCTCCAGAGCTTTTTGATGTCGAGCGTCGCTGAGCGTCTCAATCTGCGCCTGCGCAACCGCATCGCGCAAAAGCTCAACCGTCTGCCGCTCGCCTATTTTGACGCGCATCGTCCCGGCGAGGTCGTCAGCCGCGCGACCAACGACCTGGACAAGATGTCCGAGAGCATGCAGCGCGGATTGCTGCAGCTGCTCGTGTCGATCGGCACGGTTGTTGGTGCTGTGAGCGTGATGTTCGTGTTCAGCGTGCAGCTTACGCTCGTCTTTCTGTTCTTTACGGCACTGTCGCTGCTGGTGACGAAGGTCGTCTCGCGCCGCACACACGATGTGACGGGCGAGCGCCAGGAGTGGGTGTCCAAGATTACGAGTGCGGTCGAGGAAGGCTATTCGGGCCGTCTGGTGATCCGCGCGTTTAACCGCGAACGCCAAAGTTCTGCCGAGGTGCACCAGGCCTCGGGCGAGCTGGCACGCGTGAGTGCCAAGGCCGACTTTATGATCAATGCCGTCGGCCCTGCGGTGCGCTTTATCGGCCGTTTGGCGCAGATCGTGATCGCGCTGGTGGGCTGCAGCATGCTGGTTGCCGGTCACATGACCGTCGGCGTGTTCCAGGCGTTCTTCCAGTTTATCTACGAGGCGTCCGAACCCATGACGCAGCTGTCGTTTACCTTCAACTCGCTGCAGAGCGCGTTGGCGAGTGCGGAGCGCGTGTTCGACCTGCTCGATGAGCCCGAGATGGAGGCCGATCCGCTGCCGGACGAGGCCGCCAAGCTGCCGGGTCGCGTTGAGGGTCGCGTCTCCTTTGAGCACGTGCGCTTTGGTTATTCGCCCGACAAGCCGCTTATGCACGACGTGTCGTTTACCGCCGAGCCGGGCCAGAAGATTGCCGTGGTGGGAACCACGGGCGCGGGCAAGACGACGCTCATCAACCTGCTCATGCGCTTCTACGAGATTGACGGCGGGCGTATTACGCTCGACGGCGTGGATACGAGCCGCATGGACCGCGGCGAGCTACGGCAGCAGTTTGGCATGGTGCTGCAGGACGCCTGGCTGTTCGATGGCACGATTGCCGAAAACATCGCCTACGGCTGTCCCGAGGCGACGCGTGAGGAGATCGTGGCGGCTGCGCGCGCCGCGCAGGTCGACTTCTTTGTGCGCACCATGCCGCAGGGCTATGACACGCGCGTGGCCAACGATGCCGAAAGCATCAGCCAGGGCCAGCGTCAGCTGCTGACCATCGCACGCGTGCTGCTCAATAACCCGGCGATTCTCATCCTGGACGAGGCGACCTCAAGCGTGGATACGCGTACCGAGCTTGCCATCGGTCGTGCCATGGACGCGCTCATGCGCGGGCGCACGAGCTTTGTGATCGCGCACCGCCTGTCGACGATCGTGGACGCCGACCTGATCTTGGTCATGGATCACGGCAACATTATCGAGCAGGGCACGCATAAGGAGCTGCTGGCTGCCGAGGGTGCCTACGCCGACCTCTATCTGAGCCAGTTCGCATAATGTGACAAAGGGACAGTCTCTTTGCCACATCACAAATAAGGCGCGCCGGGGATGAATTCCCTGGCGCGCCTTTGCGTTGATGCCGATGTCGTTTTGTGCCGCTTGCGTTCCTAGCGTTCGTCCACGAGCTTGGCGACGAGGGCCTTGAGCTCGGCCACCTCTCGCTCGAGTTCCTTGACGCGGCGGGCATTCTCGGTGATGCCCTGGCGGTTGAGGGCGGACTGCTCGGCGGCGTCATCGGGCATGTACTCGCGATGCTGCTTGGCGTCGAAACTCTCCTCGAACACACGGCAGCCGTTGCGCTTGATGATGCGTCCCGGTACGCCCACGACGGTGCAGTTGTCGGGGACGTCCTTAACGACGACCGAGTTGCCGCCGATCTTGACGTTGTTGCCGATGCAGATGTTGCCGAGCACCTTGGCGCCCGTGCCCACCGTGACATTGTTGCCCAGGGTGGGGTGACGCTTGCCGGTCTCGTTGCCGGTGCCGCCGAGCGTGACGCCCTGGTAGAGCACACAGTTGTCGCCCACAATGGTGGTCTCGCCGATGACGACGCCCATGGCGTGGTCGATAAAGAAGTGCTTGCCAATCTGCGCGGCAGGGTGAATCTCGACGCCGGTGATGTGGCGGGTGATTTGCGAGAGCACGCGGGCGAGCGAGCGATGACCGTGCTCCCACAGCCAGTGCTCGGGCACGTGGTTCCACTTGGCGTGCAGGCCAGGATAGGAAAGAAAGATGACCAGACCGTTTTGCGCGGCGGGGTCCTGCGCCTGGACGGTCTTGATGTCCTCGCGAATGGTATTGATAAAGCTCACCGGCCGCCCTCCCTTAGCGCCATGGCAATGCGATTCAATAAAGTATAGCGATTCGCTAGGGATTAAAAAGGACAATCTTGGCGGCTTTGCGCTACAAGTGTCAGTTATGCAAACTTGCTGGTAATGGAGTCATGCTTTTGTGGGGTTGCGCACGAGGGGGCACCGCAACCGTATACTGGTCAACTTGGACGTATCCGCGCCCACAACTGAGAGGTTTTACTTCATGGGTTTCATCAATTTTATTGCCGAGCTGCTTAAGGACCCGCGCACCGCGATCGCCAGCTGGATCGCCGCCGGCCCGCTTATGGCCTACGGCTGCGTGTTCCTGATCATCTTTATCGAGACGGGCGTGGTGTTCTTCCCGTTCCTTCCCGGTGATTCGCTGCTGTTCGCCTCGGGTTTCTTTGCCCACAACGGCGGCTTTAACATCGTGGCGCTTCTGGCCACCGCATGGGCCGCTGCCATTTTGGGCGATCAGTGCAACTTTATGATCGGTCACTTCTTTGGCCGCAAGATCATCGCTTCGGGCAAGGTCAAGGCCATGACGCCCGAGCGCATCAAAAAGTCCGAGGACTTCTTGGACAAGTGGGGTCACCTGGCCATCTTCCTGGGTCGCTTCTTCCCGTTTATCCGCACCTTTGTGCCCTTTATCGCTGGCATGGGCGGCATGCACTGGCGCAACTTTGTCGTCTTTAACGTGCTGGGCGGCATTACCTGGTCGACGGTCTTTACGCTGCTGGGCTACTTCTTTGGCGGCATTCCCTTTGTGCAAGAGCACTTTGAGCTGCTGATTATCGGCATCGTTGCCGTGTCGATCATCCCGACCGTGGTCGGTCTGGTTAAGGCCAAGCTGGGTAAATAGAACGCCTAGCTCGAGCCAGCGCGCAGACCGTACAGTTGAGGCCCGTCACCGCTTACGGTGGCGGGCCTTTTTGCTTCGGTCAAATGAAAATACTTTACTTAGTTAAAGAAAAGCGTTTTATCAGACGCGTGCGGGGAGTACAATCTCGTGCATGCGAATCGACGTGCCATCGGCTTTGATGCTGCTCGCGTGTCCCGTCCGGCTCTACGCTCCGGGCGTGCGACGTTGCGACGCGGTCGGCCTCGGTCCTTGCGTGCGGGTTCGCGAGTATGCAACTGTGTATGTAAGGAGCGACATATGACTGTCGAGAAGAAGGATATCGATTGGGGTAGCCTCGGCTTTGGCTACATGAAGACCGATTACAGCTACGAGGCTCATTGGAAGGATGGCGAGTGGGACGAGGGCGGCCTGACCACCGACCACACCCTGCATGTCTCCGAGTGCGGCGGTATCTTCCATTACTGCCAGGAGGTCTTTGAGGGCCTGAAGGCCTACACCGCCGAGGACGGCAGCATCGTCTGCTTCCGTCCCGACATGAACGCTGAGCGTATGTATAACTCTGCCCAGCGCCTCGAGATGCCCCCGTTTCCCAAGGACAAGTTCGTTGAGGCCGTCAAGCAGGTCGTTTCTGCCAACGCCGCCTGGGTTCCGCCCTTCGGTTCCGGCGCGACCCTGTACGTGCGTCCGTTTATGATCGGCTCCGGTGACGTGATCGGCGTGGCTCCCGCTCCTGAGTACACGTTCCGCATTCTCGTGACCCCGGTCGGTCCGTACTTTAAGGGCGGCCTCAAGCCCGTCAAGCTGCGCGTTTCCGAGTATGACCGTGCTGCACCGCACGGCACCGGCAACATCAAGGCCGGCCTGAACTACGCCATGTCCCTTAAGCCCACGATGGAGGCCCATCGCGAGGGCTATGCCGAGAACCTGTATCTCGACTCCGAGTCCCGCACCTATGTCGAGGAGACCGGTGGCGCCAACGTCCTGTTCGTGAAAGAGGATGGCACGCTCGTCGTTCCGCAGTCGCACACCGACTCCATCCTGCCCTCTATCACCCGTCGTTCGCTCGTTCAGGTTGCTCAGGACCTGGGCATGACCGTTGACCAGCGCCCCGTCGAGTGGGCCGAGGTCAAGGCCGGCACCTTTGTGGAGTGCGGCCTGTGCGGCACCGCTGCCGTCATCTCTCCGGTTGGCGAAATCGACAACAAGGTTTACGGCGCCGACGAGACCGTGACCTTCCCGGCTGGATACACCGAGATCGGCCCTGTGATGAAGAAGCTTCGCGAGACCCTGACTGGTATCCAGTCTGGTGCTGTCGAGGACAAGCACAACTGGGTTTACACCGTCGCGTAATTTGTCTTACCTATCCGGGCAGAGAACAAGTTCCCTCCCGGCGCGTCCTCGGACATGCAAGAAGCCCTCGCTGCGCACTTCGTGCGGCGAGGGCTTCTTGCGTCCTGCGGAGTGCGCCGGGAGGGAACTTGTTCTCTGCCCTGCGGGTTCGGCGATGTCACAACGGGCAATGATTAATCTGAATAAAGATGGTGCGCGGCCTTTTAGGCTGCGCTTTTGCTTTGCTTCGCGCCATGTGGGGGCGGTGGCGACGTGCATTTTTGCGAGTATTCTGCAGTCGAAGGTCCCTGCATACCGATCTCGGGCAAAAAATCGGGAGTTCTCGATGTTTTCTACGAATGATGGGCGGGGTTATGGGCTGGCAGCGTTTGATTTGCAGGGATATTCGCGGTCTTTGGCATTTATCGTGGCGCCCGAAGCTCTTGGTTATGTTGAATACTCCTAAAAATGCACGACGCTTAGAGGGGGACCTTCGCGAAAAAGGAAACCGCCCCGTCGAAGTATGCATTCGACGGGGCGGTTTATGCATTTGGCCGATTAAGGATGCGCTGTCAAACTACTAGAACTTGACGGTCGGGGCCTGGCGGGCTGCTTCGGCGGCCTCGAAGCCCTGGCGCTCCTTAAACTGGAAGATGCCGGCAAAGATGACAGCCGGGAACGTCTGAATGGCGTTGTTGTAGCTGAGCACGCAATCGTTGTAGCTCTGGCGTGCATAGCTAATCTTGTTCTCGGTATCCTCGAGCGATGCCTGCAGCTGCGTAAAGTTGGTGTTTGCCTTAAGATCGGGATAGGCCTCGGCTACGGCGAAGAGCTGACGCAGCGCACCGGTCAGCACGTTGTCGGCTTCCATCTTGGCTTCGGGCGTGGTGGCCTTGACGGCGGTGTTACGCGCGCTGATCACGGCGGAGAGCGTCTCCTGCTCGTGCTTGGCGTAGCCCTTGACGGTCTCGACCAGGTTGGGGATCAGGTCGTTGCGACGCTGCAGCTGCGTATCGATGTTCTGCCAGGCGTTATCGATGCGGTTACGCTTGGTGACCATGTTGTTGTAGATGCCGGCGATGGCGCAGGCAATCACAATGACAACAACGATGCCGATGATGACGGGAAGCATGATGTCTCCGTTTCGAATGGCCGCGGCGGCATGCGCCAGCTGCCGTTGGTATAACGCTACTAGTATACCCGCAACGTTTTGTCGTGCCGAACTTTCCGGTAAGCGTTGTGTTTTCGGCGGGGTTGGCACCGGGGCAAAGCGCGCGAGGTACAGGTGTAAGATATGCGACAGATTGACGAGTGTTGTCTTTGCCCTGAGGATGGCGATACCAGTGGACCTTCGCATCAAGAAAACCTACCGCGCCCTGTTCGATGCCTTTACCGAGCTTCTCGAGGAGCATCGTTTTGAGGACCTGACGGTTGCCATGCTGTGCGACCGCGCCATGATTCGCCGCACGACGTTCTACAAGCACTTTCGCGACAAGAACGATTACTTTGCCTTTTATATCGATGAGCTCATGTCGGGCTTGCCGCAAAAACAGCCCGATGAGGCCGGCGCGGTATCTGCCGAGGACGTGCGCGCGCTTCGGCACGCGATTTTGGACGATGCCATGGATTTGATTCTGGCGCACGAGCGGCTCATGGATAACATTTTGGCAAGCAGCATGTCGGGCATGTTGACCAACGTTATTTGCGACCGCATTGCCCGCTCCATCCGCGAGCGTGTGATGAACGTGCTTGCCGAGGATGCCCTGGCCCCCGTGTCACTCGAGACGACGTCTGAGTTTGTCGCCGGCGGTATTATTCGACTTTTCACGATATGGTGGGAATCGGGCCACGATCTTGAGCGTCGACCTGAGATAGCCGATGTGGTCGATGCACTGTTTGAGCGGACCATGACACCGGTGCATCACTAGGGGTGGCGGAGAGAGGGGGATTCGAACCCCCGGAACGCTCTCGCGCTCAACGGTTTTCAAGACCGCCGCATTCAACCGCTCTGCCATCTCTCCGTGAGTCGTAATGATAGCATCGTTTTGGATTTGCAACAGGGAAGGCGAACGATGACGATCACCGAAATCGA
>RQBM01000185.1:0-8824 GCA_008668795.1 Collinsella aerofaciens
CTTTGGCGAGGACGAGGACGCGTGCGCTGCCAACTCGGCGGCGATTAAGGCTATCTGCGGCGTCGACGGCCTGTCCGTGGACGTGGGCGGCGGTGTCCGCTCGCTCGCGCGCATCGACGAGCTGACCGGCTACGGTGCACGTCGCATCGCGCTAGGCACGGTGCTCGTGACCGAGCCGGGATTTGCCGAGGTGGCGGCGCAAGGCTTTGGCGAGTTACTGGTGGCAGACATTGCCGCCCGTGACGGCCAGGTCAAGGTGAATGGTTGGCGCGACGGCGCGGGTGTGGCGCTCGACGACGCCGTGGCGCAGCTCACCGAGCTGGGCTTTAAGCATCTGGTGTATACCGACATCGCGCGCGATGGCATGCAGACGGGCATCGACGTGGCGGCGTATCGCCATGTGGCCGAGGTCGCGGGCTTTCCCGTCGTGGCTTCGGGCGGCATCTCGACGCTCGACGATATCCGCGCACTGGCCGCGGTGGGCGAGGATGCCATCGAGGGTGCCATTACCGGTCGTGCGCTCTACGAGGGCAACTTTACGCTGGCCCAGGCGTTGGCCGCCGCCCGAGGGAAGGAGTAGCCCATGCTTGCCAAACGCGTGATTCCCTGCCTGGACGTTAAGGACGGCCGCGTGGTCAAGGGCGTCAACTTTGTGAGCCTGCGCGATGCTGGCGACCCGGTGGAGCTGGCGCGCGCCTACGACCGCGAGGGTGCAGACGAGGTCGTTTTCCTGGACATTACCGCGACGAGCGACAACCGCGCGACGACCATCGAGATGGCGGCGCACGCGGCCGAGGAGCTCGCTATTCCCTATACCGTGGGCGGCGGTTTCCGCGACTTGGCGGGCATGCGAACCATGGTTGCCGCCGGTGCCGACAAGGTGTCGCTTAACTCTGCCGCCGTGCGCGATCCGTCGTTGATCAGCCAGGCCGCCGCGGCGTTTGGCAGCCAGGCCGTGGTCGTGGCGATTGATGCCAAGCGCGTGGGCCTGCCCGGTCAGCCGGATGCCGACAAGTGGGAGGTCTTCACGGCGGGCGGTCGCAACGCCACGGGTATCGATGCGGTGGCGTGGGCCGAGGAAGCGGCTCGTCGCGGCGCCGGTGAGATCTTGCTCACCAGCATGGATCGCGACGGCACCAAGGCCGGCTTCGACCTGGCACTCACCCGCGCCGTGGCGCGCGCGGTGCCGATCCCGGTGATCGCAAGCGGCGGCGTGGGCACGCTCGAGCATTTCGCCGAGGGCGTGATCGAGGGCGAGGCCGATGCCGTGCTGGCGGCCAGCGTCTTTCACTTTGGAACTTTCAGCATTCGCCAGGTGAAGGAGTATATGGCCAGCCAAGGCATCCCTGTGAGGCTGGACTTCTAGTGCTGCGGCTTGCCCAGGCACCGCATCTTGCCGCTCAAACCGTCGCTCGCGTACCAAAGTACGCGTCGCTCCTCTTTCGCGGCAACCTGCGGCACCTGGACAACCCTCGCCGACCTGTGGGATTTCGTTTGTTACTTGGGAGGAATGATGACTGAGGTAATAAATGCTACCGAGCTTAAATACGACGCCCGCGGGCTGATTCCTTGCGTGGTTCAGCAGCATGACACCGGTGAGGTGCTTATGGTTGCTTGGATGAACGAGGAATCGGTGGGGCTGACGCTCAAGACCGGGACCACGTGGTTTTGGAGTCGCAGCCGTCAGGAGCTCTGGAACAAGGGCGCGACGAGTGGCAACATGCAGGAGGTCAAGGAGCTCTGGGCCGACTGCGATAGCGATACGCTGCTGGTCAAGGTGGACTCACCGGGCCCGGCCTGCCATACCGGCAACCGTACCTGCTTCTTTAAGCGCGTGGAAGGGGGAGTGCGATGAAAGTCGTGACGCCGTTCGAGGTCGCCGAATGCAACACCGAGCTCCTCCGCGCGGGCGTGCCATGCCGCGTGCACCTGACTGATGCCTGCGGGGCGCAGTCGCTTTGGCTCGAGGCCGAGAAGGAAAGGCTCAATGAGGCCCATGCCGTCATCGTCGAGTTCTTTGAGAAAAAGGGCGCAAAGCCTCGGTTCGATGAGACCGGTACCTACTTTACGCTGCAGTAACGAGAGGAAATAGCCATGGGAGTCAGAACAGCTAACGTGCAGCCGGGAAACATCGGTGAGACGCTGACGGGACTGGCCGAGGTGATTCACGGTCGTCGCGACGCATCGCCGCAGGAGAGCTATACCGCGCGTCTGCTGACCGACGTCGAGGACGAGCTTCTCAAGAAGCTTGCCGAGGAGGCGAGCGAGGTGATCATGGCCTGCAAGGATAACGACCACGATCATATCCGCTACGAGGCCGGCGACCTGATCTACCACCTGCTCGTGACGCTCGAGCGCTACGGCATCACCCTCGACGAACTGGCCGGCGAACTCAACGCCCGCCGCCACTAGTCATTGGGGACGTTCTTAAACGACTAGTTAGGCGAGGGGCGTGGATTCCCATTCGCCGGTGGGGTGGGGGATATCGAAGGCCCGGTAGCCGCAGTCGTAGGCGTGGGCCTGGGCCTCGCGGATGTTCCAGCAGATGTCGCAGGCGCGGTGCGCGTCCGAGCCAAAGGTGATGGGCACCTCGGCATGGGCGAAGCGGCGCAACAGCCCGGTCGCGGGGTAGTAATCGTCGAGCCCCTTGCGCGGTGCGGCGGTCGAGACCTCAACGCGGCGCCCCGTATCGTGGGCGCATTCGGCCATCTGCTCCCAAAACGGCGCGGGGTCAAAGTCGGGTGCAAAGCCGTCCTTCGAAAAGCGCATGACCAGGTCGGGATGGGCCATCGCGTCAAAGTTGAGTGAGCTTTCGCAAGCACGGCACCAGTCGTCGACGTAGCACTCCCACACGCCGCGCACGCCTAAGTTTTCCCAAACATGCAAGTTGGTATCGTCGTCGATCCAACCGCAAAGGGAATCGGGTGTATCGGGGCGCGCGACGTCCTCTGTCCCTGCCGTGCCCGCGGCGCCTGCCGCAATATCGTCCGGGTTGCCAATCCAGTGCACGCTGCCCAGACGTACGACGGCGCCCTGGGACCAGTGCTCTACCAAGGGCTCGCAGCCCTCGTACCAATCGCATTCAAAACCGTAGATAAAGGTGAGCTCCGGCGCAATCTGCGCGGCGAGTTTGCGGGCGTCCTCAAAGGCCAAACGATGTGCCGGCAAGTCGCCCTCGACGACCTGCACCTCGCAGTTAGCATCCATACTGGCGGGCAGGGTAAGGTGGTCGGTCGAGACCATGACGCGGCAGCCGGCGGCAGCAGCGGCACGGACGTTGTCCTCGAACGAGGCGTGCCCGTCCGAGAACGAGGTATGAGTATGGCAATCGACCAGCGGGCAGGCGGGCATGGTGACTCCTTTGCGTCAAGCGAATCCGCTTCATTGTAATGGCGCAGCTCTCAACACGCCGCGCACGCCGGGTGCCGAAATCGAGTGGAAAGGCGGGGCGGCGCGTGCCGGCGCCGGCGACTACTTGCTTCGTGCCGCCGCGCGTTTGGCCTGCACTGTTACCATCGCGTGTCTCACGGCGGTGATGGGGCGATAGCGGATCATACGCGGTCCCGACCAACGCATAACCTCGCGGATCTTCTCGCGCATGGCAGGCCGGTAACAATGCGAAGGACATGCCGAGCAAAATGTCTTGGTGCCCATGTGCGGGCAGTGCTCAATGCGCGCGATGGCGTATTTCTGCAGCTCGGCGCATTCGGGGCAGAGCGTAATGGTTCGAAGGCCGAGTTTCACGCGCACGGACTCATCGCCGCCAGCCTGTTCGACCACATGCCCGCCGCCATGATGCCCACGACACCACAACGCGATCATCTGCGACACCATTTGGGCCTCGCGCTCACGTTTGCGTGCCAGCTCCGGTGTGTCGACCGGGCGTGCCATTAGCTCAGCCTCCCGTGCTCGACCGAAAGCGAGAAATCGGCAAACGCGCAGGTGCTGGCACGGTGGCTTACGAGCACAATGGTCTTGCCGCGGCGCTTGAGCTCGTCAACGGCCTGCATTACGGCTGCCTCGTTGAGAGCGTCAAGCGCGCTGGTGGGCTCGTCGAGCAAGATGAAAGGCGCGTCGTTGAGGAAGATGCGCGCAAGGCCGATGCGCTGGCGCTCGCCGCCCGAAAGCGAGTCGCCCAGCTCGGCAACGGGCGTGTCGAGACCCTGCGGCAGGCGGTCGATGAGGGCGGTAAGCGAAGCGGAGCGGCAAGCGTCGAGCAGCTCGGCATCGGTGGCGCTGGCGTGCGCAACCAGCAGATTCTCGCGTACGGTGCCGCAGAACAGATGTGTGTCCTGGGTCATATAGGCCTCGTGGCTGCGTAGGCTCGCCGTGTTGATGTGGCGGGCATCGACGCCGCTCACCGTGATGGTGCCAGCTGCGGGGTCCCAAAAACGCATGAGCAGCTTAAGCAGCGTCGACTTGCCCGAGCCCGAGCGCCCCATGATGCAGGTCATGGTACCGGGCGCAAAGGTGCAGGTCACGTCGTCGAGGATGAGACTCGCAGCGGTGTCGTTCGCGATCTGCTCCGTGGCGCCCGCACCGCCCGCGTCCACGCCGCCCGCATAACTAAAGCTCACATGCTCGGCTGCGGCGCCGGCAAACTCAACGTCCTGTCCGTCGGCGACCTCGGCGCACTGGGGCTGCTCGTCGAGCAAATCGAGCACGCGTGCGCCCGAGGCGAGCGTCTCCTGCAGTGAGGCACCCAGGCGGCTCACGGCCATCACCGAGCCAAACGACGACACAAAGGTAAAGACGGCGACAAACGCTGCGGCAAAGTTAATCGTTCCCGCAGCCACCAGCTGCAGCGCACGTCCGAGCATCACCAGATTGGCCGCAAGAATAAGCACATCGGCTACGGCCTCGCTGGCCGCTTGGCGGCGCTTGAGGCGCGCGTCCACGGCGCCGACTTGCTCGGTCAGCTTGCCCAGGGCACGGCTGCGATCGGCGCCACCGGCAAACTGGATAGTCTCGGATGCGCCGCGCAGACTGTCGAGCACAAAGGCACCCAGCTTACCGGCGCCCTCGCGGCTCTGGCGGCCGGTGGTGCCGCATGCCTTGGCCGAGGTCAGGGGCAGCAGCACGCCCAGGACCGCGTAGGCCACGAGCGCGATGCCCGCGAGCTCGGGGCTCACAGCCAGCAAAAAGCCCTCAAACACAACGGTGCAGACCAGAGCTATGGCAATGGGCGAGATGGTGTGCGCGTAGAAGACCTCGAGCAGCTCGATATCCGAGGTGACCAGGCTCACGAGCTCGCCCTTGCCGCGGCCCTCGAGCTTGGCGGGGGCGAGCTGGCGCAGGGCGCCAAACACCAGGTCGCGAATGTGCGCGAGCAGACGGAATGCGATGTAATGGTTGCAGAGCTGCTCGCCGTAGTGGAGCGGCCCGCGTGCGATGCCGCAGGCGGCACAGGCCGCGCATGCTGCGATAAGACCAAGCCCCAAGGCGTTGCGGCCCAGCGCGGCCATAAGGCCGAGGGCGCCAAAGGCCGGCACGAACGCGGCGGTGAGCATGCCAATGCTGCCCAGCGCGACGGCTAGCACAAGCCAGCCGGCAAACGGTCGGACGAGCCCCATCATGCGCCACATGATGGACGGCGCCGAGCGACGGGCGCGGCCGGAGTCAGGCGCCGCGGTAGCGGAAGACGAGCCGGCACCGTTGAGGCCATCGGTGCAGGCAGTACTGCCGCCAACAGCCTCAACCGCGCCGGCATCCTCGGCATTATCCTCCGCATACGCATATGCCGAGAGCTGCTCCTGGCTGTTCCACATGCGCGCATAGACGCCCGCGGTGGCCAAAAGCTCGCCGTGAGTCCCGCGTTCGGCAATACGGCCACGCTCCAGCACCAGAATCTGGTCGGCGTCCACGATTGTCGACAGGCGATGCGCCACCACGATTACGGTGTGCTCGCCGGCGAGTGATGCAATGACCTCGCCGATTGCGGCTTCGCTTGCGGCGTCCACATTGCTCGTCGCCTCGTCAAACACATAGATGGGCGAGTCGTGCAGCAGGGCGCGTGCCATGCACACGCGCTGGCGCTGGCCACCCGAAAGGTTGGTGCCGCCCTCGTTAATCACCATGTCGAGCCCGCCGTCGGCCTGCACAAAGGCCGCCATGCGCGTGCGGTCGAGCGCATCCATGAGCTCGGTATCGGTGGCGTTGGGCTGGGCGAGCAGCAGGTTGTCGCGCAGGGTGCCGGCAAACAGGTAGCCGTTGGTGGGCACCAGGGTGACGGCGCGCATGAGTGAGGCGGCCGTGGCATCGCACAGCTCGACGCCGCCGATGCGAACGCTGCCACGGTAGGCACCCTTGCGGCCCGCGATAATCCCCGCGAGCGTGGACTTGCCGCCGCCGCTTTCGCCCACGAGTGCCACGAGCGAGCCGTGCGCAATGGTCGCGCTGGCGCTGTCCAGCACCGTGCGGTCGCCGTATGCATAGCTCACGCCCGCGAGCTCGATATCGCCGCGACCGTCAAGCTCAACATCGCCGCGCTCGGGCTCGGGCGTATCCAAAATGCCAAACATGCGGCGCGAGGCGGCCATGCCGTTCATGGCCGTGTGGAACAGCGATCCCAGGCGGCGCATAGGCAAAAAGAACTCCTGCGACAGAAAGACGATGAGGAAGGCAGCCTCAAAGCCAATCTTGCCCGTGGCGAGCTGCAGCGTGGCTACGATAATGCCGAGCGCGGCGCCCATATAGACGACCAGGTCCATAACGCAAATGGAGCGCAGCTGCATCACCAGCAGGCGCATGGTCGCTGTGCGGAAACGCTCGGACTCGGCGTTGATGCGCTCGTGCCAGCTGCGATCGGCCTGGTAGACCTTAAGGGTGGTGAGACCCTGCACGGCCTCCAGGAACATGCCGCCAAGATCGACATAGCTGCCCCAGTACTCGGCACCGATCTTTTTGGCGTTGCGCATGACCATCATGATGGAGACGGGGATGACCGGAACGCAGGCGAGCAGCAGCGCGGCGGGAAGACCCGCCTGGCCCACGAGCAGTACAAACAGCGTGATGGGTGCCAAGCCGGCAAAGAAGAGCTGCGGCAGGTAACCGCCAAAGTACACCTGGAGTTGCGTGGCGCCCTCGACGCTGGTCTGGACGGCCTCGGCGGTGGGGACGGTTTCGGTGTAGGAGGGGCCGAGTGCGGTGAGCTTGTCGTAGACGAGCGAGCGCACGCGGCGGACGGCCTCGAACGCGGCCTTGTCGCCGGCGCATTGGGCCAGGTAGATGGAGGCGACGCGCACGATGATGGCGGCGGCGAGCGGCAAGGCCGCCTGTGCGAGGGCGTCGGCGCCGTGCGCGGCGGAAAGACCGTCCGTGACGATGCCGCCCAAGATGCGCGCAAGCACCCACATCACCGTGATGTTTGCCATGAGCGCGATCCACTTAAACAGGACACTTGCCATAATGTAGGGCATTGCCTGCGGAACCAGGGAGAAGAGCCGCTTCTCGAACATGAAACCTCCTATGCCGTAACGGTGCCGGGCGGGGTCCTTGGCAGCCGCTTAGTTAGCCAAATGCAACTAGAGTAACATCGTGCAGCGAGTAAGTATGCCGATGGTAATTTTTAGCCGATGAACCGCGTAGAAAGTTCAAAATTGTTGAGTGCGGCGAACTTTGTGGTGAACGGAGTGCGGGCGCAATTCTGATCGTGTGCGACCCCGCTCCAAAACGTGTACGTCAGCCTTCAAAACCGACAAAAAATGACATGTTTGGAGGCTGATGTACATGTTTGGATAGGGGCAAGGGCGACGACGGACGAAAGTCACGCCTGTGCCACGTTCGATGTGCTAGCGTTTGGGTGAACAAAACGAGCCCGTGCGGAAAGGAGCCGGACCGTATGCCATGCGATAGCAAATCTCCGCTGTCCCGCGAGACCGATGCGCCCGAGACCATCGTCAAGCTGGAATGCGATATCGACGACGCGTCGCCCGAGGTGCTCGCCTACGCCGCCGACCGCCTGCGCGAGGCCGGTGCGCGCGAGGTGCACTGGCTGCCCCTCTATTGCAAGAAAGACCGTCCCGGCTGGCAGCTGCAGGTAATCTGTACCCACGAGGATATCGAGCGTCTGCAGACGATTATCTTTTTGGAAACCACGACCAATGCCATCCGCCGCCAGGTTATGGAGCGCGTTTGCCTACCACGCCGCTTTGAGCGCGTAACGACGCCATGGGGCGAGGTGTCCGTCAAGGTGGCCACCCTGCCCGACGGCAGTGAGCGCGCGGCACCCGAGTACGAGGACTGCGCCCGTCTTGCCCGCGAGCACGATGTGCCGCTCCAGCGTGTGATGCAGGCGGCCCAGAGCGCGGCACTGCGATTTGAGTAACGCGGCCGGCGGCACGCCACGCCCAGCCACATCAGCCCCACTCCGAAAGGACTCCCCATGAAATACCTCATCGCCTCCGACATCCACGGCTCGGCATACTGGACCGAGCGCCTGGTCGCCGCCATCGAATCCGAGCAGCCCGACCGCATCGTGCTGCTGGGTGACCTGCTCTACCACGGCCCGCGCAACGACCTGCCGCGCGACTACGCCCCCAAGCGTGTGATTCCGCTGCTCAACGCCCTGGCCGACCGCATCATCGCGGTGCGCGGCAACTGCGACGCCGAGGTCGACCAGATGGTCCTCGACTTTCCCGTTATGGCGGACTACGCCACGCTGTTCGACGAGACCGGTCGCGAGCTGTTCCTGACGCACGGCCACGTCTTTGGCGCCGGCATGCACAACAGCGTCGACCACGCGCCCGCGCTGCCCGAGGGCTCCGCGCTCGTCTACGGCCACACGCACATCAAGGTTAACGAGGCAAGCGCCGCGCACCCGGGC
>RQBM01000079.1:0-26226 GCA_008668795.1 Collinsella aerofaciens
ACGCTATCGAAAATATGCTTGGTGGGAAACTCTAGGCTGACGGAATCGCATCCCAAAAGAATCGCCATATGCCCTGCTCCTTCGTAGAAATTCAACGTTGTCCATGATAGCAGCGAGCCCCACCCCAAACCACCACGAAGGCGCCTGTCCCCTTTGTGGTGGTCGTTTCGGTCGCAGAGTAAAAGGCGGGCCATCTCCCACAAGAGATGACCCGCTTCTCCAATCAGTCCCGCGGCAACCGTGGCCGCCGCGGGCCTCAAGCATGTCCCGGACTAGGAGAACATGCCGGTGAGGTAATCATTCAGCCGCTTATCCTTGGGCCGTTGGAAAATCTCGTCAGTCTCGTCGTACTCGACCATATCGCCCATGTAGAAGAACGCCGTGCGGTTGGACACGCGCGACGCCTGCTCCATGTTGTGCGTCACGATGACTATGGCGCGGTCGGCAACGATCGACGACATAAGGTCCTCGATCGCCAACGTCGAGATGGGGTCGAGCGCCGAGCAGGGCTCGTCAAACAGGATCACGTCGGGGTTGAGCGCCAGCGTGCGCGCGATGCACAGACGCTGCTGCTGACCGCCCGAAAGCGCATAGGCGCTCTTATCGAGCTTGTCTTTGACCTCGTCCCACAGCGCCGCGCCGCGTAAGCTTTCCTCGACCATGCGGTCGAGCTCGTCACGGTCGGTGATGCCGTGGCGCTTGGGCGCAAACGTGATGTTGTCGCGAATGGACTTGCGGAACGGGTTGGGCTGCTGGAACACCATGCCAATGGAACGGCGCAGCTCGTAGGTGTTTTCGGTCTTGGTGTTCACGTTGCGCCCGCGATAGTTGATCTCGCCCTCCACGCGGCAGCCGCGAATCTCGCGATTCATGAGGTTGAGGCTACGCAAGAAAGTCGACTTACCGCAGCCCGAAGGCCCAATGAGCGCCGTGATCTCGCCCTTGTGGAAGTCGAGCGACGTATTGTGCAGTGCATGGTGGTCGCCATAGTACACGTTGACGTCCTTGGTGGAGAGCACAACCTCGTCGCTCACGGCCTTGCCGCTCACGCGCACGCGCTTCTCGCTCTCCCCCACGCTCGACAGGAAGTCCCGGGTGTCGGACGATGCCGCTTCGGTTGCGGGCGTTACATTCATCTCGCTCATTCGGCCGTCATCTTCCTTGCCAGTTGCTTGCCCACAATGCGGGCGATTACGTTAAACAGCCGCACGCAAATCATCAGCAGTGCCGCGGTACCCCAAACGATCTGCTGGGCCTCGGGGCTGCCTTCGCCATAGATCTTGTAGATATGCACGGCGAGCGACTCACCGGGGCGGAACACGTTCCAGGCGCAAGTAGGGCTCGACAGGTTAAGGCTCAAGAAGTTGAGGCGAACCGGCGAGCTCATGCCCGAGGTAAAGAGCAGCGCCGCGGCCTCGCCAAAGACGCGGCCGGCCGAAAGCACGATGCCGGTCACGATAGCGGGCATGGCCTCGGGAATCAGGATGTGCAGCATGGCCTCCCAGCGGGTGAGGCCCATGGCCAGGCACGCATCGCGCTGGGCCTGCGGCACGTCCTCGAGCGCCTGCTGGATCACGCGCACCAGAATGGGGATATTGAACATGGTGAGCGCGACGGCGCCGGAGATGATGGAGTACTTCCAGCCCAGCTGCACCGAGAACACCAGAAAACCGAACATGCCGACAACGATGGAAGGCAGCGAGGACAGCGTCTCGATGGCGGTGGAGGCAATGTCGCGGACGGGTCCGTCGGGTGCGTACTCAACCAAAAAGACCGCGCCACCCAGGCTGATGGGCACCGAGATGATCAGGGTGATCAGCAGCAGGTAGAACGAGTCGAACAGCTGGTAGAGCACGCCGCCCTGCGTTCCGTTGGCGCGCGACGGCTCCGTGAGAAAGCCCGGCTGGAACAGCGTCGAGATGCCCTCGAACAGGATATAGGCCACCATGGAGACGACGATGAGCATGACGATGGCGACGATCGCCGTCAACACGCCCGTGGCGAAGCGGTCCTGCTTTTGGACACGCCCGAGCCTCGCCTCGTCGATGTGGATACGCGTGCTAGCCACGAGCCTTCGCCCCCTTGCGGCCGATAAGGTGGATGATCAGGATGAAGATGAGACTCATGCCCATCAGCAGCAGACCGAGCGCCCACAGAACATCGTCCTGGGCCGAGCCCTCGGCATAGACCGCCATAGACGTGGTGAGCGTGGTGGTGATGGTGGACGCCGGCGACAGCAGCGACGTCGGCATGGCCTCGATACCGCCGATGACCATGCGCACGGCGAGCGTCTCGCCAAAGGCGCGGGTCATGCCAAGGATGACCGCGGTCATGAGCGACGGCATGGCGCTCTTGAGCACCACGTGCCAGATGGTCTGCCAGCGGGTATAGCCCAGCGCGAGCGAGCCCTGTCGGTAGCTGTCGGGCACGGCGCGCAGGCCATCGACCGAAAGCGTGGTCATGGTCGGCAGGATCATGACGGCCAGCACGATGGCGCCGGGCAAGATGCCCAGGCCCGTGCTCACGTGGAAAACGCTCTTCATAAGACCGACGACCACGTGAAAACCGATCAGGCCAAAGACGACCGAGGGGATGCCGGTCAAAAGCTCAATGAGCGGCTGAAAGATCTTAGAGCCAAACTTAGGGCTAATCTCGACCGCAAAGATGGCAGAGCCGATGGCGATGGGCAGCGCGATGAGCGTGGAGAGCACCATGACCGCAAACGAGGTGACAATCAGGGGCAGGGCGCCGGTGTAGGGCAGGCCGCTTTCGGCTGTGTTGGCCAGGTCCCACTTGGTGCCGGTGAAGAACTCGACGACCGAAACGCCGTCCTTGAGAAAAGCCGAGAGGCCCTTTTGGGCGACCATAAAGATGAGCGCGGCAACGACAAGCGTCACGAGCGCAACGCACGCGCCCGTGACGCCCAGGCCCACGTTCTCAAGGTCGCGCTTTGGCAGCTGTTTTGCCATTGCAAACCTTTCCGGGGCGATTACTTATTTAGCGGAGACCTTGCCGCTGGCGTCCTTGACGACCTTCATGGCAGAGACGGGGATAAAGCCCTGCTCCTCGACGAGCTTGCCCTGGACGTCATCGGAAAGCATGAACTCCAGGAAGGCCTTGGTGGCCTCGTCGGCATCCTTAGCGCAGTACATGTGCTCGGTAGCCCAGATCTTGAAGGAGTCGTCGGTGACATTCTTGCTCTTGGGCTCGACGCCCTCGCCCTTGATGGCGTTGAACTTGGAGTCATCAAAGTGCGAGAAGTCGAGGTAGGAGATGGCGTTGTCGGTACTGCCCATCTGAGTCTGGACATCGCCGGACTTGTCGAGTTCGGCGTCGCCCTTAAAGTCGACGGCCACGTCGCCAAAACCGGCGGCCTCGAAGGTGGCACGGGTGCCAGAGCCAGCCTTGCGGTTGAGAACGACGATCTTGGCGTCGTCGCCGCCGACCTCCTTCCAGTTGGTGATCTGGCCGGAGAAGATGCCCTTGAGCTGCTCGAGGGACAGGTCGTCGACCGTCACGTTCTTGGAAACGACGGGGCCCATGCCCACGACGGCAACCTCGTGGTCGACGAGGTTCTTGACCTGGTCGGCCTCGAGCTTGGTCTCGGCGAAGACGTCGGAGTTGCCGATGGTGACGGTGCCGGCGGCAACAGCGGTCAGGCCCTTGCCCGAACCGTTACCCGAGCCGGAGACGGAGACATCGGGGTTGGCGTCCATGAACTTCTCGGCAGCGGCCTCGACGAGAGCCTGGAACGAAGAGGCACCGTCGTAAGTCACCTCGCCGGAGACGGACTCGGCAGCAGCGGCGCTACCCTTGTCGGCGGCATCGGATGCGCCGGAGCCGCCGCAACCAACGAGACCGAGACCGACGATGCTGGCAAAACCACCAGCGAGGCCGAGGAACTGACGACGAGAATAAGCCTGATCGAGCATGATCTTCCTTTCATACATGCGACTCGCGGGCACCCCACCCGCTTTGCTGTTTGGAAAGATACGGCCCCGACCGGGCAGCGTCCGCGCCAACTACGGTTTCTTACGGGCATTTGATAGACCCTTACCGCAAGCGCAGCACGGCCTTTACAAACGAATAACAAACCCGCCACCAAGCATGACCCGCCTTTTACACCAATAAAAACAAAGTTGCGGTGAAATAGTTCCTGCTTGGCCATCAAATGGCCCATTCTAGGAACTATTCCACCGCAACTTAGATTGGGAAACCGCGAGACCTTAAAGCTCTAATTCATTCAAACGGAGGATCGCAACAATATAGATCTTGAGCGCCTGCTTGAGCTGTTCCTCGTTGGCGCACTCGTTGGGGCCGTGCATCTGGCCGCCCCACGAGGGCAGCTCCAGGCCGGTCTCCTCGGGGCCAAACGAGACGGCGCGGGCAAAGTTGCGCGCGTACGTGCCGCCGCCCATGGCAAAGGGTTCAGCATGCTTGCCGGTGAACTCGTTATAGGTATCGATAAGCGCCTTCACGGCCGGATCATCGGCAGAGACCGAGAACGGCACCTTCGCGCGACCCAGCTGGCACGTCACGCCGAAACGGCCCACGAGCGGATCGAGCTGCTCGCGGATGGTATCGGCACTCGTGCTGTCGGGGAAGCGCACGTCGATGACCTGCTCGATATGGCCATCCGCCACGCGGATGACGCCAGCGTTGCAGGTAAGCGGGCCAAACGCCGGACTCGTCGCATCGATACCCAGGCCGCGGCCATAGGCGTCCGCATGCACAAAGGCCAAAAACTTGACAAACTCGTGCTCGGCGGGCGTCAACAGGCGCTTGTCACGGGCGCCAAACGCGTCCTCGGCCTCGCGCAGATACGCCACGATCAGGCCGACAGCGTTGATAGTGCCCTCAGGCATCGAGGCATGACCGCCAATGCCGTGGGCAAAAATCTGCGCATGCCCGTTATCGAGTGTCGTGATCTCAAGGCGATCGGCGTTCTCGACCGGCGCCGGCAGCTCATCGGCGGCAATCGCGAGCTCGCAGATGGACTGCGACGGAATGGCATTGCTCGCCTCGGCGCCGCTCCACGACACGATGCGCCCGCCGTCGATCTTGGAGCTCACGAACGTCGCCCCAAACTGGCCCTTCTCGGCATTGCAGACCGGGAACTCGGCATCGGGCGTAAACAAAAAGTCGGGGTCTGCGTGGTTCTCCAGATAATGGTGAACGTCGGACATGCCCACTTCCTCATCGCAGCCCAGCAGCGCGCGGAAAGCATAGCGCGGGGTAATGCCGTGCTTGAGCAGATAAGCGCCGGCGTAGAGCGACAGCACCGCCGGACCCTTGTCGTCAATCACGCCGCGACCGAGCAGCCAGCCCTCGCGGCGCTCCATCGCAAACGGGTCGGTGTTCCAACCGGGGCCAGCGGGAACCACGTCCACGTGGCAGATAGTCGCGAGCTGCTTGTCGCCGCGACCCGGGATATCGGCGATTCCCACATAGCCCCCGTCGTCGCTCGTCTGATAGCCGAGCTTTTGCGCAATGCCGAGCGCGCAATCGAGCGCGTCACGGACCGGGCGGCCAAACGGCGCACCGGGCTCCGCATCGGCAGCAACGGCCACGGACGGATAGCTCACCAGTTGTTCGATATCGGCAACGACATCCTCCCAGACCTCGTCGACATACTCGGCAACGCTCTGCTCCACCTGATTCATGAACGACCTCCTTACCAATGAGCGACGGGTACGCCCGCCCCTCACATTATGTCTATTAGATAGCGAAAAGTTTAGCAAGCTCGGCCACCGAGTGCACCACCGCATCGGCGCCCGCGGCCTCGTGCTCCCCCGGCGCTGCCGCGCCCGAATAGATGCCGATGCACGGCACGCCCATCGCGTGCGCGCCCTCCACATCGTTAAAGCGATCGCCGATCATCACGGCATCGTCGGCCGTCGCGCCGAGCGCCGCCAGGGTATCGCGAACCGAATCGGCCTTGGTCTCGCGTCCCTGCGGCGGATTCATGCCAACCACAGCTTCGAACTGGCAAAGCCCCAGCTCATGAACCATATCGATGCACTTCGCCTCCATGCGAGACGTCGCCACGGCCATACGCTTGCCCTGGGCGGCCAACCCATCCAGCAGCTCGGGGACCCCATCGAACACGGGGTACTCCTCCGGCCCCAGCTCATCAAAAAAGGCGCGGTACTCGTCGGCCACCACAAGCGACTCCTCGCGGGAAAAGCCGTAAAAGTCGTGAAAGCTCTTCCACAGGGGCGGCCCGATCATACGGCGCAGATCACCCATCTGCGCCTCCGAAAACCCGCGCGCAGCCAGCGTCTTGCGCGTCGAGGTCATCACTGCCCGGCCCGTATCTGCCACCGTGCCGTCAAAATCGAACAACACGACCGGCCGTTTGCCTATCTCCAACGCCTCCATCGGCATTCCTCTTCCCCAGTTGACGATTTCCACACCGACACTTCAAACTGTTGACTATTCAACAATTGAACCTAGTAATGTGGAACGACTCTACTATACTTGTCGCACTTTGCTCTCAGAAGGCGGCGCGCAAGCGCCCCAACGAAAGGTGCAATTATGTCTTTTGCCATCATAACCGACTCCACGTCGGACATCTCCCCCGCCCACGCTCAAGAGCTCGGCATTTACGTGATTCCGCTGCATGTGATTATCGAGGGCGAGGACCTGCTCGACCAGGTGCAGATTACCGCCGAGGAATACGTCGCGCGCATGGCCGGCTCCGAGCAACTGCCGCACACCTCGCAGCCGAGCGCCGGCGAGTTCAAGGCACTCTTTGACCGCGTGCTCGCCGACGGCCATGATAGCGCCATCTTTATCTCACTGTGCAGCGAGTGGTCCGCCTGCTATGCCAACGCCAGCCTGACGGCCGAAACGCACGAACTCGACGTGCGCTGCATCGACTCGCGCACCGGCTCGGGTGCCGAGGGCCTGCTGGTGGAGTACGCGCTGGCCATGCGCGAGGACGGCCGCAGCCTGGACGAGACCGAGGCGCAGATCCGCGCGACGCTGCCCGACGCCCACCTGCTGCTGATTCCCCGCACGCTCGAGAACCTCGTTAAGAACGGCCGCGCGCCCAAGCTCGCCGGCCAGCTCACGCAGATGCTCAACATTCGCCTGGCCGTTTCGCCGGAGTGGAAATCGGGCGAGATCAAGGCCATCAAGAAGGGCCGCGGCGCCAAGCGCATCGTCGTCAACACCATGGCCGACTGCCTCGCGTTTTTGGCTGAGCATCCGGGTTCAAGCGTGCGCGTGCTCACGACCGGCGCCGCCGAGGAGCAAGAGCTCGTCAGCCAAGCGCTCGCAGGCCAAGACTATGTAGACGCCGGCACCGGCCCCATCGGCTGCACCATCGCCACCCATGTAGGCATCGACGCCATCGCCATCAGCTACTGCCCCCGCTACCAGCCAACTCACTAGGGACGCCCACATCAGTTGCGGTGGAATAGGGACTGTTTTTGGCTTATTAGCCGCCAATCAATCCCTATTCCACCACAACTTGGAAATCGGCGATCAGCCCAGCGGACCCTGAAACAGCTCCTGATGAGCGCCCATTCTCACCAGCCTAATCATTGGGTTAGTCTTATGGGGAAGATAAAGAACGACCACATCGACCAAGCCATCGGATAGGTGGAAATCGATGTGGTCGTTGTAGTTTCCGCCCGGGTTTGAGAGCTCGTGGGCGCCATACTCCGCCGGAAGTGACCCATGAGCCACAAGCTCTGCAACCGCCGCTTTAAACTCACTTTTTAGCTGCGGATGCATGCGCATCGTTCGTTTGTAGTCCACCTTAAATTGAGCCTCGACTTTAATCTCGAACATCGCTATTCCTCATCGAGGAATGACATAAGCTCATCAGCGTTATTGAATGACGGGCTATCGTCCGGCAAAATCCCCAACTCATGAGCCTCGGCGATCACCATGGCACGCCTCGTCGCCTCGTTGGGCACCTCCGCCCTTCCTACAATCTCAAAAGGAATCTTTCGCTGATTTACCAGCTGCCGAACGGCAAGATTGAGATAGGAATTGAGGCTGAGGCCGACCGAATCCAAGAACTCAGTCGCCTGCTCCTTGAGCCCCTCTTCGATTCGAACCGTCGTAGGCTTAACTGTTGCTGTAGACATTTGCGACCTCCTCGCCCTCGTCTTTTACACCAGTATACCCAATATAAATGGCAATCTGATGTTAAATAACATCAGATTGCCATGCGTATTCATGTCGCGTGGGCACGATTGATCTACATCAGCCCGCTCAGGGCGATGTCGACGGCTTCGTTGAGGTCGTCGGTGATGTGCACGAGCTCGGGATCGAGCGGGCTGATCATACCGGCGTCCATCACCGGGCCGTTGAGCCAGTCGAACAGGCCCTGCCAGTACTCTGTGCCCACCAGCACGAGGGGCATGCGCTTGACCTTGTGCGTTTGCACCAGCGTGAGCACCTCGAACATCTCGTCGAGCGTGCCAAAGCCGCCGGGAAACACGATGGCGCCCGAGCTGTATTTGACGAACATGGTCTTGCGCACAAAGAAGTAACGGAAGTCCATGCCGAGGTTCACGTATTTATTGAGCCCATGCTCGTGCGGCAATTCAATGCCCAGGCCAACTGACTTGCCGTTGACACTCGCCGCTCCCCTGTTGGCCGCTTCCATGATGCCGGGGCCGCCACCGGTGATAACCGCCACGCCGCGCTGGGCAATCTTACGGCCGACCGTGCGCGCCGCCTTGTAGGCCGGGTCCGTCTTGGGCGTGCGGGCACTACCGAAGATGGTCACCGCAGGCCCTAACTCGGCAAGTGCGCCAAAGCCATCGACAAACTCGGCCTGGATGCGCAGTACGCGCCACGGATCGGCATGCAGCCAGTCGGTCGACTCCTCGGGCGCCAGCAGGTTGGCGTAGGTGTTGTCCTTAGGAATCATGGGGCCGCGCATGACCACGGGGCCGCGGCGGTACGTCTCGTCGTAGGCAGGCTCGCCCTCGACGTTCTCATTCTTAATCATGGGCACTCCTATCGAGAAAAAGAAAAGCGGGCGGGGTCGACGCCATGCGCCAAACACCCGCCCGAACATCAACTATTCGGTATGGTACCCACGATGCATCAAGTGCTTGCAAGCTATCGGTCAGCGGTCGTGCGGCCGGTGTCAGCAAATGTGACGACCGGCCGTCGCTCGCCCCTTGCCGTTGCCCGCGCTCTGCAAGCGCCCGCGCCGCTCTTAGTAGTCCACCGCCGCAGGGCTGTTCATCCAGTCGCTCACAAACGCGCCGTAGCGGCCCTCGATAATGGCCTGGCGGGCACGCTGCATAAGGTTGAGCAGGTAGTAGATGTTGTGCATCGAAAGCAGGATGCCGCCGAGCATCTCCTTCTGCGTGACCATGTGGCGAATGAGCGCGCGGCTGTAGCCGCCCGTGCACACCGGGCAGGTGCAGGTGGGGTCGATGGGGCCGTCGTCGTGCGCAAAACGCGCGTTGCGGAAGTTAAGGCGACCTTCACTGGAGAATGCCGTGCCCATGCGGCCGGTGCGCGTCGGCAGCACGCAGTCGAACATATCGATGCCCACGCCCACGCCGCGCACGAGCGTCGTCGGGTTGCCGACGCCCATCAGGTAGCGCGGCTTGTGCTTGGGCATGTACTCGCTCGCAAGCGGCGCCAGGGTCTCGAACATGGTCTCGTGGTCCTCGCCCACCGAGTAGCCGCCGATGCCGTAACCCGGGAAGTCGCCGCACTCCTCCAGATGGCGCAGCGAGCGCAGGCGCAGGTCCAGGTGCATGCCGCCCTGGACGATGCCAAAGAGTGCCTGGTCATCGCGGGTATGCGCCTTATAGCAGCGCTCGGCCCACATACTCGACAGCTCAACGGCGCGCTCAACGTAGGCGCGCGTGGCGGGATAGCCCGGGCACTGGTCGAGCTGCATGCAGATGTCGGAGCCGAGCTTCATGGCGATTTCCATGTTGTCCTCGGGCGTCCAGAACACGTGACGGCCGTCGTAGTCGTTGACGATAAAGCGCACACCCTCGTCGGTGAGCTTGACAGCGTCGTTGTGGCTGAACACCTGGAAGCCGCCCGAGTCGGTAAGAATGGGGCCGTGCCAGTTCATGAACTTGTGCAGTCCGCCCAACTCGGCGATGGTGTCCTCGCCGGGACGCATGGACAGGTGATAGGTATTGGCAAGCACGATCTGGGCACCGAGCTGCTTGACGGTCTCGGTAGGAATGCCCTTGACGTTTGCCTTGGTGCCCACGGGCATAAAGATCGGCGTCTCGATGTCGCCGTGCGGGGTGTGCAGCACACCGGCACGCGCATGCGTTGTCGGATCCTCGGCAATCAGGTCGAATTTAAAAAGGTTCTGGTCCATAAACTGGAACTCCTTGGTTGCGGTTCATACGCAAACCATTATACGGGCAACCCGCAAACCGCACCGACTCGACAGAAACTGGTGCAAAGGGGTCATAGTCATTGGGGACGTTCTTAAACGGTTAGTCGTTGGGGACAGTCTTCAGCGCCATCTTGCAAAGGAGTGTCCCAATCTGCCGGCACTTAGGGACTGTCCCCAAGCGCCGGCAAGAGTATCCCTTATGACTAGTCATTTAAGAACGTCCCCAACGACTACTCCAGCAACACCGATGTTTTGGCAACGTCAGCGAGCGGTCACCAGAGCGAACAAATTGGCATGAAAAGAGGACGGCATAGACCTTCTGGTCATGCCGCCCTCTTTGAATGACAAGTTGTCGCTCTGGTGACCGCGCAGCGTCAACTGGCTACGCGGTTTGGTAAAACCGCGTAACTCTTAGGGCCGCTGGCCCATGCCACCCTCGAGGGTGACGGTCTCGCCGTTCATGTACTTAAAGTCGGGACCGCAGAGCTGAACGACCACGCGGCCGATCTCCTTCTCGACGTCGCCGTAGTGGCCTGCCGGCGGCATGTGGACGTTGGCCTTGAAAGCCTCGGGGTAAGCATCCTGGAAGTTCTCGAGCGCAGCGGTCCAAGCAAGCGGGCAAATGATATTGACGTTGATGCCGTCCTTGCCCCACTCGTTGGCGGCAACGCGGGTCAGGCCGCGGATGCCCTCCTTGGCGGCAGCATAGCTGCACTGACCATAGTTGCCAAACAGGCCGGCGCCCGAGGCAAAGTTGACCACGGAGCCCTTGGTCTCCTTCAGGTGCGGATAGGCCTTCTGCATGTACAGATAGGTAGCATACAGACCGGAGTAAATGGCCAGGTTAAACTGATCCATGGTGTGATCGGCGATGGTCACACCCGAGGCGCTGGCCTGAGCATTGTTGACGACGGCGTCGATGCGGCCGAACTCCTCAATGGCCTTGTCGATGACGTTCTGGACAACGGCCTCGTTATCCTGGCCAGCCGAGACATCGGCCTGAACAGGCAGAACCTTGACACCGTACTCGGCCTCGAGAGACTCCTTGGCGGCCTCGAGCTTGGCGACGTTGCGGCCGGTGATGACGAGGTTCGCGCCCTCCTTGGCAAATGCGATATCGATGCCGTAGCCGATGGAGCCAGCGGAACCGTCCTTAAGCGTGGCCTTGCCGCCGCCGGTGACGATCACGGTCTTACCAGTGAAAAGTCCCATACAAAGTCCTTTCAAATCGCGACGGGCACGCCCGCCGACTGCGCGTATCCAACTTCACGCGCCAAAAGCTGAGATGCAACTTTAGCGTGTTCAAGCGAAAATAAAAGACCGCGGTAGGCGAACGGCACCACGTCGTTCGGCGAAGGGATTGTCAAGTACAAACTGGATAAAGCGGCCGAGTTATCGTTATCAGATCGAGCCATCGAACACGTTTTGAAACTTTGCTGCAGCGCGTGGGATGTCGGCGCGAGACTTTATCATAGGGTGACAAACAACGATGAGGAGCACATGCCTATGACAGACGAGCTGGACCCCCAGACTCAGCAGCATATTGATCATTCCGAAGACGCCGTCGACGACTGCGATACTCCTACCTGCGTCGACGCCTCCACCGATGCGCCCGCCACCGCAGATGCGCACGCCGGTGCGGATAAGGCAACAGACACAGACGATACTGTCGAGCATGATGAAAGCGAGCAGCCGGAGCCGAGCGATGCCGAACCTGACACGGACCCCGCCCCGCAAGCAGCGGGCCCCATCGAGGTGTCTTCGGAAGAAGAGCTCGATGCCGTCATGGACTCCATGATGGATGCCGTCAAAGCGATGAAAGACGCCGTGGCCGATGCCGATATTGATGCCGAGGAAGAGGAGGCCGCCGAGGCGGCCTCGACCTTTGTACCCGGCGAGACCCCCGTTGCCGACCAGGGCAGCACCATGCCCTCGTTTCTGCAGCTCGAGCACCCCACGATTGGCGCCGATGCGGTCGATCCGCACGCAGCGGGCTTTTCTGTGGTCGAGGGCGGTACCGGCAATATCGCCGCGCCGCAGGCTGCCGATGCGGACGCTGTCGACACCGCTCGCCCGATCGCCCCGCACTCCCCCGACGCGAACCGCGATCTGGGGACCGCTGTCTCGAACACCGCGAACGCCGTGGGCACCTTTATTGCCCAGGGCGCCTCGGCCATGCGCGAGATGAACGCCGCGAAAAAGGCACTTGCCGATGCCCGCGCCCACCTGGCCGAACTTGAGCAGCGCATTGTCGATCAGGCCGAGGAGCTCGAGACGCGCCAGGATATCGCAGGCCGCTACGACCAGATCGTCGCCGACCAGCGTCAGGCGATCGCCACAGCGCAAAAGACCGCTGCGGCAGCCGAGATTGACCGTGATGCCCACGCCGCCAAAGCGACAGAGCTCAAGAGTCAGCTCGAACAAATGAAGACAGAGGATGACGCGACCGAGCTCCGTCTGAAGGCCGCGCTCGACGCCGTGGAGGCCCGCGAGGCAAGCTCGCGCGAGACCGGCAACCGCCTCGTTCGACGTCTTGAGGATTCCAAGCGCATCCGCGACAAGGTGCAGGCCGAGCGAGACGCCGGCATTGCCGCCGCACAACAAACCGTCGACGCCACGCGCGCCCAGCTCGAGACGCTGCGTCATGAGTATGCCGAGCTGCAACGCAATCCCTCGGCAAATCCCGCCAACTATACGGTGCGCACCAGCGAGCTCTCGATGCAGATCTCCGACACGGCAGATGCCCTGCGTAAAGCCGAAGAAGATGTCCCGCGCATCACCGCCGACCTTGAGCACTCGCTTGCCGCAGCCGAGCAGGCCGTCGAGCAGGCTCAAGCCCCCATTGCCGAAGCCAAACGCGCGCACCAAGCCGTGACGACTGAGGCTGATGCCGCGCGCGACGAGCTGCAGACGGCGAAAACTGCCGCCACGACGCGCCAGCGCGAACTGCGCGAGAAGATCGCCGCCGAGGACAAGGCACGCCGCGACCAAGAGCAAAGCATCGCCAACGCCCAAGCAGATGCCGCACATGCACAGTCGATCATCGAGCAGGCGACCGAGGTACATGACCATCCAGAGATCACTGAGTCGCTTGCAGGATCCTTGGCCCGAGACAAAGCCGAACACGCCGAGACCGAGCGAGAAGTCGCCCAGCTCGAGGCCACCGAGGACGCGGTGCGCGAGCGCACCCGCGACTCACGCATCAAATTCACCGGCGCCATCGTCTGCATCGTCGCCGCAATCCTGGTGATCATCCTAGTCTGGCTGTTCGCGAGCAAGTAAACCAGCCGCCAAAAAAACGCTCAACGCAGTTGCGGTGAGATAGTTCCTGTTTAGCCCAAAAAGGCCAATTCAAGAACTATCTCACCGCAACCTATTTAGATCGACGCAAGGCAACCTATCCCTCTTGCACCAATCTCTTGACATAAGGACTGTCCCCAAGTGCCGACACAAAAGGAACGTCCCCAAGTGCCAACAAAGGCGACGCCGATGCCTTGGCAAAGTCAGCGAAAACCCGCCAGAGCGAGCAAGGTGCCTTGAAACGAGGCGGCATTGACCTTCTGGTCATGCCGCCGAAGTTGAAAGGCAGATTGCCGCTCTGGCGGGTTTGCAGCGTCGAGCCGTTACGCGGTTCGTAGAACCGCGTAACTAACAAATGAGCATGGCGTCACCAAAGCTGAAGAAGCGGTAGCGTTCTTCGATAGCAGCGGCGTAGGCATCCATGATCTGGTCGCGGGTGGCAAGTGCGCTTACGAGCATCATGAGCGTGGAGCGCGGCACGTGGAAGTTCGTGATCAGCGCGTCGACCACGTGATAGGTCGAGCCGGGCATAAGGTAGAGCTGCGTTGTCGCGTTCTCGCGCACCACGATGTCGCCGCGGCCGAGCGTGTCGGCCCCGTCCTCGCGGCCCTCAAAATAGCGCGCCGTCACAGCCGGATCGGACACCGGCGCGTCCGCGTCAAACGCGCTCTCGAGCGAGCGCACTGCGGTAGTGCCGACGGCGATCACACGATGGCCCTCGGCCTTCGCCTTATGCACGGCGTCGACAACCTCCTGCGACACGTGGTAGCGCTCGGTGTGCATCACGTGCTGCGCGGGGTCGTCCTCCTCCACCAGACGGAAGGTATCGATACCCACCTCGAGCTCGACGGCGGCAAACTTGGCACCCTTGGCCTCGATGGCAGCCATGAGCTCGGGAGTAAAATGCAGACCCGCCGTGGGAGCAGCGGCCGAGTGCTCCTCCTTCATGGCGTAGACGGTCTGGTACTTCTCGGGATCGCCCTCGTAATCGGTAATGTAGGGCGGCAGCGGCACGTGGCCGGCAGCATGGATGGCCTCGTCGAGCGTGCGCGGCTCGCCGGCGGCATTGCAACCGGCCGGCTCAAAGCGTACCAGGCGGCCGCCGCGGCTATCGGTGACAAAGTCGACAACCTCGGCCGTCAGCACCACGGGAGCCCCCTCGGGCGCATGGGCGCCACCGGCGCGATACTCAATATGAGCACCGGGCTTCAGGCGCTTGCCCGGCTTGACCAAGCACTCCCAAACATGGCCCAGCGGATCCACGTCCTCGCGGCGCTTGAGCAGCAGGGTCTCGACCACGCCGCCCGATCCCGTTTTACGACCGATCAGACGGGCCGGCATCACGCGCGTCTGATTGATGACGAGCACGTCGCCCGGCTCGATATAGTCGATGATGTCGCGGAAGATGCGGTGCTCAACGGTACCGCCGTGCTCCAGCGGCGTTCCCGCCTGGGAGCCCTTGCGATCCACCACCAGCAGGCGGCAGGAGTCGCGCGGCTCGGCTGGAGCCTGGGCGATCAGTTCCTCAGGAAGGTTGTAGTCAAAATCATCGGTACGCATAGACACGTCGGATACTCCTTATATAGCTAAAGTCCGCTCTACATCCTAGCAGGCTGACGTCCCAAATGAACTACTTTTTGGACGCTTTGCGCTCGTCGCGGATGCGGGCGCGGTCCATGGCCGCCTCGACAGCCGAGAAGCGGCAACCACAGTAGTTCTGCCGATACATGCCCAGCTCGCGCGAACGGCGTGTCGCCTCGGGGTAATACGGACGAAAATCGCGAATCACCGGAGTGAGACCGCGGGCGGCAGCCAGACGCTCCAACACATCATTGCAGGTTTCGAACAACTGATACGGCGAGACGGCGAGCGTCGTACCCACAAACTCAAACCCACGCTCCTGGGCCACGCGGCACGCCTCGGCCAAGCGCAGGGCATAGCACGCACGACAGCGACGGGGCCGATCGGCACCCAGCGGTGCCACGCCGGCCTCCCAGCGCTCACGGTCCTCCCCCGCCTCGATAAGCTCGATGTCGCCATCGGCACACCACCGGCGCAGCTCGTCCAAACGCCGCTGCCATTCATCGTGCGGCTGAATATTGGGGTTGGTCCAGCAGATTGTGGGCTCAAACCCTTCCTCGCGCAGCAGGCGGACCGGCTCAAGAGAGCACGGCGCACAGCAGGCGTGCAACAACAACGGCTTCATCGACATCTCCTCACCCGAAAAAGCGCACGCCGAAGGACGTGTCCTCGCAGGCGACAATGCGGCGGTCGCGCAAAATGGTCCGCACGTAATACCAGTCGCGCACACAGCCTGACAAATGCAAGCCGGCCGCCAGATAGCACAGCAGCGGATAGCCCGAAAACGCAAACCCCAGGGCAAGCGTTGTCGTCACAACAGCCGTCGGTGCCAGGCAAACCGCCATGTACCGCCGGCGCGAATACACAACGCCCTCGGCGCAGGCATAGATCATCGCCGTCTCGCGATTCGCCCCAAAGGTCACCTGCGCGCCCGCAGGCGCCAGCAGCTTAAAAAACACACCGTGCACCAGCTCGTGCACGGCAAATGACGCCGCAGAAACCGCAGCCAAGCCGACTATCCAGCCCACGACAGCCATCCAGCCGCCCGCGTCAGCCGCATCCAAGTCTGCAGGCCCGCCCAGCAGCATAAACACCGGCACCAGGCACACGGCAAACACGCCGACTACGACCATCCCCCACACGAAGCAAGCGTGCAGAAATTCCTCGTCTTCAAACGCATGTATGTTGGAAATCTCATTCATAGCATCTTAGGATAGCGCCCCTGCCACGTACCCGTCCGCATGTGCGATAATGTCGAACGATATGCACGAATTGACCACCGCGTCGCCAGGCCTTGCGCCCGGCCGCGCTCTCACCATATGCGAAGGAGTCCCATGGCATCCAAATACTCCATGAACGACCGTCCCAGCTGGCCTCGCCGCGCCATCGTTACCGCCGGCGAGCCCTACGGCAACAAGGGCCTTCACTTTGGCCACGTCGGTGGCGTCTTTGTCCCGGCCGACTTCTTCGCCCGCTTCCTGCGCGACCGTCTGGGCCGCGAGAACGTCATCTTCACCTCGGGCACCGACTGCTACGGTTCGCCCATCATGGAGAGCTACCGCAAGCTCAAGGAGAACGAGGGCTACGACAAGTCCATCGCCGAGTATGTCGAGTCCAATCACTCCCGCCAGGCCGCGACCCTCAACAACTACAACATCAGCTGCGATATCTACGGCGGCTCGGGCCTTGAGCCGGCTGCGCAGATTCACAACGAGGTGACCGCCGAGATTATCGAGCGTCTGCACGAACAGGGCACCATCTCCAAGCGCTCCACGCTGCAGTTCTACGACGCCAAGGCCGGCACGTTCCTCAACGGCCGCCAGGTGATCGGCCGCTGCCCCATCCAGGGCTGCAAGTCCGAGAAGGCTTATGCCGACGAGTGCGACCTGGGTCACCAGTTTGAGCCCGAGGAGCTCATCGCGCCCAAAAGCCAGCTCACCGGCGAGGTGCCCGAGCTGCGCCCGGTCGACAACCTCTACTTCGACCTGCCGGCCTACCTCGACTTTATGAAAACCTATACCGCCAAGCTCGCCCAGAACCCGCAGGTTCGCTCCGTGGTCTCCAAGACCATGGAAGAGTGGCTGCTGCCGGCCCAGCTCTACATCCAGAACAAGTTCCGCGAGGCCTTCGATGCCGTCGAGGATCAGCTTCCCGAGCACACCGTGCTGGAGCCCGAGCGCAACAAGAGCAGCTTTACCGTCACCTTCCCCAGCTGGAAGGAGCGCGACGATGCCCACGCGGTGCTCGCCAACGGCGGCGTGCGCTTCCGCAGCGGCAAGGCGCTCGTACCCTTCCGCATCACCGGCAACATCGACTGGGGCGTTCCGGTGCCCGAGGTCGATGGCGTCTCCGACGTCACCTGCTGGTGCTGGCCCGAGAGCCTGTGGGCTCCCATCAGCTATACGCGCACCGTGCTCGCACGCGATGCCAAGGCCGCCGGCGTGACCGAGGGCGTCGCCGCCCAGGATGCCGCCCTCATGGGCGAGCCCGCCGCCGATTCCACGCAGGTCCCCGCGCCCACCTACCAGCACAGCTCGCTCGACTGGCGCGACTGGTGGTGCTCGGATGACGCACAGATCTACCAGTTCATTGGCCAGGACAACATCTACTTCTATTGCATCGCGCAGACCGCCATGTGGGAGGCCCTGGGTTGGAACCTCACGCAGAGCACCGTCAGCGCCTGCTACCACCTGCTCTACATGGGCAAAAAGGCAAGCTCGTCCTCGCAGACTCCTCCCCCGCCGGCAGACGACCTGCTCAACCACTACACCTGCGAGCAGATGCGCGCGCATTGGCTGTCGCTCGGCCTGTCCGAGAAGCCGGTGAGCTTTAGCCCCAAGGCATACGACACGCGCGTGACCGGCAAGGACAAGGACGGCAACGAGGTGCGCGCCTGCGACGACAAGCGCGTTATCGACCCCGCCCTTAAGGAGAGCGCCCTTTTGACCGGCGTGTTCAACCGCCTGGCCCGCAGCTGCTTCTACGGCGTCGCCGTCAAGGAGGGCGACGAGAGTCCCTATCGCAACGGTTGCATCCCCGCCGGTGCCGCTTCTGACACCGTGGTCGAAGCCGCCCAGCAGGCAGCCCTCGCCTTTGAGCAGGCCATGTACAAGTTCGAGACGCACCGAGCGCTCGCTGTGTGCGACGACTACCTGCGCGCCGCCAACAAGCGCTGGAGCGATGCCTCCAAGGCCGCCAACAAGCTCGAGGGCGAGCCGGCCAACGCCGCCATGACGCAGGCCCTCGTCGACGCCTTTACCGAGCTGCGCGTAGCGACCGTGCTCATGCACGGCATCGTGCCGGCCGGCTGCGAGCTCATCTGCGAGTACTTCGACGTCGATCCGGTCGCCTTCTTTAGCTGGGATAACATCTTTGCCTCCACGGATGAGTTTGTGGAGAGCCTGGGCGAGAAGCCCGGCGAGCACCGCGTGAAGCCGCTGCCCCCGCGCTTCGACTTCTTTAGCAAGCACGAGAGCCAGTACTAAAGCACGCCAGCAGCGGCGTGCCCGGAAAGTAGTCAATTTGGGACGGGAAGGAAAGACGGATGTCCAAGCCGCGTCGTCGTAAGCAGAAAAAGCAGGTCAAGGCCGAGCTCAAGCTCAGGCAGTTTGCTGCTACCGAGCTTTCCGACCAGCTTGCCGCCCTTCCCTGCGCCGCCGACCTGCCGCGCTTTATGGTCGACACGGTCGCCGGCGCCTATGCGCCCGCCGATGCCAAGCTCATGATCGAGGGCTTCGGCGCCGCGGCCACACGCCCGGTCACGCTGCGCGCCAACACGCTCAAGGCGACCGCCGAGGACATCGCTGCGGCGCTCGATGCCGCCTGCATCGCCCACCAAACCGTTACCTGGTATCCGGACGCCTTTATCCTGCCCGAGGCCCAGGTTTCCGACCTATGGGACCTCGACATCTACCGCGACGGCAAGATCTACCTACAGAGCCTGTCGTCCATGATGCCGCCTTTGGTGTTGGGCGCCCAGGCAGGCGAGGACATCCTGGACATGTGCGCAGCCCCCGGCGGCAAGACGACGCAGATCGCCGCCCTCACCCAGGGACAGGCGCACCTCACCGCCTGTGAGATGAGCATTCCCCGCGCCGAAAAGCTCGAGTCGAACCTCCATCGCCAGGGTGCCAAAAACGTGCCCGTCATGCGCATCGACGCACGCGAGCTCGACGAGTTCTTCCGCTTTGACCGCATCCTGCTCGACGCTCCCTGCACCGGCACGGGCACCGTCATCAGTGGCAACGAGAAAAGCCTGCGCGGCCTCACCGAGCAGTTGCTGAGCAAGTGCGCCCGCTCGCAGCGAGCACTTCTGGACCGCGCCATGGGGGCCCTCAAACCGGGCGGCACGCTCGTCTATTCGACTTGTTCGATCTTGCCGCAGGAAAACGAGGACGCCCTGCAAGAGGCCCTCGACAAGCATATGGACTGCGAGCTCATCCCCCTCGACGGCACGCCAAGCGAAAGTGAAGCACGACGCACCCAGGAAGCTGGTGAGGAGCCGCGCATCGAGTCCAACGCTCTGACCGAAGCCATTGCCGCGGGTCAGGTATCGGCCATCGTCAACGGCCTGCCCGGCACGCTCACCATTCCGCCTAGCCGCGACTTTGAGGGCTTCTACATTGCCCTGATCCGAAAACGCAGCTAGCGCACGGATCCAAAACTCAACAAGCTATCTCTGTGCGCGTTTGCCCTGCTGGTCGCGATGCTGTTTAAGCATCGCGCGCTCCTTGCGTTCGGCCCTTTTGCCCTTAATGGCCGTGACCACAAAGTAGATGACCGCGGCGGCAACGATTGCGGCCACACACAGGCCGATCGAGCCAAACATTGCTGTCAATTCCATACCGCGTCACCTCTCTTTTAAACGGGGCTTTCAAGATAGCACCTCGATACCCGCCACCACAGCTCCTTCACGTTCGCCGGCCCTTCGGTCTAACGGATGGCGCGGCGGGGAAAAATCAACTCGTCAAACGATTTAGCATTCGCAATTCCGGCTGCATCGCGCCGGCCATCATCACATAGAATCGAGCCTCCATGGATACCCTCAACGATCTAAATGAGCGCGTCGACGCCTTCGTCGGCACCAGCTCCTTCGACACGCCTGCGGCGGCAAACGACCAAGCTCCCATCGATGTGCCCGCCGAGGTGCACGAGGACATCGTCGCCTCGGTCGATTTTTCCGAGGTCGAGCTTGCAGACGAGTTCACCGAGCCCCAAATAGCCGTCACGCCCAACGGCCTGCTCCCTATGGAGCCCCTGCCCATCGACGGACGCCTACGCAAGGCTGCCCTTCGCATGCCCGACGAGATCGAGGAGGCCAGCGGCTTCACGCTCTTTGGCCGACGCATCAAGTCGCTCATTTACACCACCGATGTCGCGGTTATCCGCAACTCCAACGCCGACGCCGTCTTTGCGGTCTACCCTTTCACGCCGCAGCCCGCCATTACGCAAGCGCTGCTGACCGTCGCCGAGTGCCCGGTCTTTGTAGGCGTGGGTGGCGGAACTACGACCGGTAAGCGCTCCGTGCAGATGGCAGCCGTCTCCGAGATGCAGGGCGCGGCGGGCTGCGTGGTCAACTCCCCCGCTACTGCCGAGATGGTCGAGCACATCACCAACATCGCCGACATCCCCGTCATCGCCACGGTCGTTCGCTGCGACGACGATGCCCACGCCAAGGTGCGCGCTGGAGCCAAGATTCTCAACATCGCCGCCGGCAAGAACACGCCCCAGGTCCTACGCGAGCTGCGCGAGCACTATCCCAACCTGCCGCTTATCGCGCCGGGCGGCAAGACGCCCGAGAGCATTCGCGAGACCATCGCCGCCGGCGCCAACGCCATCATCTGGACACCGCCTTCGGCCCAGCAGCTACAGACCGACATGATGCAGCGTTATCGCAAGATGAAGGAAGACGCCACACCTGTCATCTCGCGCGACGACGTGCCCATTATCGACCAGGTCGCCGCCGCCGAGGTCAGCCAAGTCGAGAACATGAATCCCGATGTGCCGATTCCCGACGAAGTCATCGAGCGCGTCGCTTCGATCCACGAGCGCGTCGAGGAGCATCGCGCCAACCGCGGCCTCAAGCCGTCACTGCACGGCTTTTTCTTCCGCGGAAAGAAACGCTAGCAAAACATCTTGGCCCGCCCCACAAACGTGAGGCGGGCCGTTTTCGTTTGAGCAATCATGCAGCGACGTGATGGGGCAAATTAATCCACGCGCTTGTCGCCCATAAAGAAGAGCGCCACCGTACCAGGTCCGGTATGCGAGCCAATCAGAGTACCGATGTCATTGATCTCAATCTTGCCTTTAAGCTGCGGAACCTGTTCCTCAATCAGCGCCGCGACCGCCTCGGCATCCTCGCGGCACGCCGACTGCGACATGATGCACTTACCCGAATAATCTGCACCGTCCTGTACGTGTGCCATCATGGTCTTAGCCATCTCGGAAATCGCGCGCTTCTTAGTGCGAATCTTCTCACGTGGCGACAGCTTACCTTCGCAATCGACCGTCATAAGCGGGCAAATCTTAAGCGCCGTGCCGATGATCGCGCTCGCGGCCGAAATGCGACCGCCGCGCAGGTAGCTCGACAGATCGGTCGAGAAGAACCAGTGGTGCAGGTTGAGCTTGTGCTCCTCGATCCAGGCAGCCGTCTCGTCGAGTGAAGCCCCACTATCGCGCACATCGGCGGCATATTCCAACAACAGGCCAAAGCCCGAAGACGCCGCCAGCGAATCGATGACGCGCACCTTGCCGCCCTCGGGATAGCGATCCGCAAGCATCTGCGCCGCGACGCAGGCCGATCCATACGTGCCCGAAATACCCGACGACAACGTCAGGTGCAGCACGTCTTTACCCTCGGCAACAAACGGCTCCCAAAACTCCTCGTACTCACCCACGCTCACCTGAGACGTCTTGGGCATGGCGCCCGCGGCAATCTGGGCAAAAAACTCGTCCGGCGTAATCGACTGATACAGATCGTCCGTATAGACAACATCGTCGATCTCGTAATGAAAACACACGACAGGGATATTGCGCGACGCAAAGAACTCACGGGTTCGATCGGCGGCGGATTCACAGGTCAGGACAAAATCACTCATATGAGGCTCCTTACTCATTGCTGCGCAAATTATCGCACAGTGAGCCTACATGCGGTACATATGTCCACTATTTACCAAATCGAACCAAAAATAGTGAACATCTTTACCACCATCGTCTCCACCGACCCGACGCATAAATATCTGAGAAAACACCCTCTGTCGTCTCCACCCGACCAACACATCTACCTCAACTAAATCGATTTACCAAACCGTTCGGCCAACAATTCGACCTCCCACCCCCAATCGAAACAAAAGCGGCGCATACTGATAAACGTTTGACGCTGTTTATCAGTTTTACCAACCCCATCGGAAGGTGTTTCATGGTCGCATTCGATCGCAATCCGCAAGACTTTAAGTATCTGCGCCTGCTGTCGAGACAGTTCCCCACCGAACAATCCGCATTTACCGAAATTATCAACCTCTCGGCCATCCTCAACCTACCCAAGGGCACCGAGCATTTTATGAGCGACGTGCATGGCGAGTACGAAGCCTTTATGCACATCCTCAACAACTGCTCGGGCGTCGTGCGCGAACATGTCGACGAGATCTTTGGCGACACGCTCTCCTTTGACGAAAAGGGCGAGCTGTGTACGCTCATCTACTACCCGCGCGAGAAGATCGACCTGGTCCGCAGCCGGCGCGAGGACTCGCCCACCTGGTACAAGACGATGCTTGACCAGCTCATCATGGTCGCTCGCTCACTTTCAAGCCGCTACACGCGCTCCAAGGTGCGTAAGGCCATCCCGCGCGACTACGCCTATATCATCGACGAGTTGTTGCACACGCACCCGGACGAGAATAACTATCGCGTGCGCTATCACGAGCGCATCGTGGAGTCCATCCTGGAGACCGCCAGCGCCGACGACTTTATCGAGTCGCTCGCCTCGCTCATCAAGCGGCTGGCCGTCGACCACCTGCACCTGGTGGGCGACATCTTCGACCGCGGCGGCGGCGCGGCCAAGATTATGGACCGTCTGCTCACCTACCATTCGCTCGACATCCAGTGGGGCAACCACGACCTGCTGTGGATGGGCGCTGCGGCCGGTGAGCCCGCCTGCATCGCCACGGTGCTGCGCAACAACCTACGCTACGACAACTACGAGATCCTGGAGAACGACTACGGCATCTCGCTGCGTGAGCTTGTCGCCTTTGCCGATGCCACCTACACCGCCGGTGAGCCCATCACCCCGCTGATCAAGGCCATCAACGTGCTGCTCTTTAAGCTCGAGGGCCAGATTATCCAGCGCCACCCCGAGTTCGACATGACCGACCGCCTGCTGCTCGACAAGATCGACCACGACACCGGCACGGTCACGCTCGCCGACGGCAGCGTGTGGCCGCTCACGACCAACGACTTCCCCACCGTCGACCCGGCGGACCCCTATACGCTCACGCCCCAGGAGCAGCACATCATCGACAAGCTCGTGTCCGAGTTTGTCACCGCCGATCACCTGCATCGCCATATCGATTTCCTCTATTCCCATGGCTCGATGTACAAGGTCGCCAACGGCAACCTGCTCTTCCACGGCTGCGTTCCGCTCAACGAAGACGGCACCTTTAGCAGCATGAACTGCTTGGGCACCTGGCACGCTGGCCGCGATTATCTCGATTTTTGCGACCACATCGCCCGCCGCGCCTGGCGCGTGGGCGACCGCGACGCTCTCGACTGGATGTGGTACCTGTGGATTGGCTTTAACTCACCCGCCAGCGGACGCCTGGTGCGTACCTTTGAGCGCGCCTATATCGCCGATAAGAGCACCTGGGTCGAGCCGATGGACCCGTACTTTACGCTTACCAAGTCGCCCTCGGTCTGCGATGACATCATGCGCGAGTTTGGCGTCGCGCCCATGGCATGTTCGCCGACCGGCCACATCATCAACGGCCACACGCCCGTTAAAACCACCAAGGGCGAGCAGCCCATCCGTGCCGAGGGCAAGCTGCTGGTCATCGATGGCGGCTTCTGCCGCGCTTACCATCCCAAGACGGGTATCGCCGGCTATACGCTCATCTCGAGCTCGCGCGGCTGCCGCCTCAAGTCGCACCGGGCCTTTACGACGGTTGCCGAGGCACTCACGCGCAACGTGGACATCGAAAGCGAGACCAACCGTTTTGACCAAGCGGACCGTCGCCGCATGGTGAGCGACACCGATACTGGCGCCAAGATCCGCAGCCAAATCCAAGACCTGCGTCAGCTGCTCGATGCATATAGAAACGGTGCTATCGAGGAGCGCGCCTAGCACCACCCGCGGGGATTGGCTAAACTTGCTGAGTTTGTCATCCCCGCGGCGCTTCGGCGCCAGCTTAAGGCAGGTACCATGCAAAAGCTCCTTGCGCAGATCATGAAATTTGGCGTCGTCGGTGTCATTGCCACGGTTATCGACTTTGGCATTATGAATCTGCTCCACTACGGTCTGGGCCTCAACATCCTAATCGCCAACACCAGCGGCTTTATCGTCTCGCTCATCTTTAATTACGTCGCCAGCATGAAGTACGTGTTTGCGCACAAGGAAGGCATGAGCCACCGCCGCGAGTTCATCATCTTTGTCGTGCTGTCCGTGATCGGTCTGGCACTCAACGACGGTATCGTGCTGGCCCTCAACGCCGGCCTGGGACTCGAGGCCAATATCGCCAAGATCTGCGCCACCGCGCTTGTCATGGTCTACAACTTTGTGACCCGAAAAATCTTCCTGGAGGGCGACGAGACAAAATAGCTCGAAACCCCTGCAGCATTACGGCGCCCACGGACGACGCGCACTCAGCGCAGTATCGTCCGTGGGTGTCGCTCGTTTACGGGCAAATTTTCAACGTTTGCGGATTAGCTCTTGAAAATTTGGCGAGTTCATATAGTTCTTGGCAAAGACCTTACGTTTCCCTTGTAAAAGCTCTAAAGTATCCTCTGCTCGATTCATCAACGCATTGGATGTGATTACGTGCGCAAGGCGCTGGCACAACCTCATACCAAGCAGTTCCTCAAGTTTGCTGTCGTGGGTCTTATCTCCTTTGGCATCGACTGGGGCATGCTCATTGCGCTCGTCGAGCTGTTCCACCTCGACTTTTTGATGAGCACCACGGTTTCGTTTATCACATCCGTCGTGGTCAACTACTGGCTCAGCATGAAGTACGTGTTCGACCACCGCGAAGGCATGAGCCGCAAGCGCGAGTTCACGATTTTCACCATCCTGTCGGTGATCGGCCTGGGCCTCAACGACCTGTACATGTTTGTGGGCGTCACGTTTTTGAGCATCGGCTACCAGGCCATGAAGGCCATCGCAACGTTCCTCGTCACCTGGTACAACTACTTCAGCCGCCGCTTCTTCCTCGAGGGTGCACGGTCGTAGTCGATTCACTATTTGCTTGAATGTATAACCGGTTGGAATTCCCGTTCCAACCGGTTTTTTGTTTGCAGAGAGACCCGGCGACCCAGTCCCATTCGCATGAAAAACGGGCGGTCCGGATGTTGGTCCGAACCGCCCGTCTGGCGCGCTATGTCGAGGCCTCTAGCCCGTTACGTAATACCAAACAACGTTGTCGCCATTGGAGAGAACGTAGTTACTGCAGGCCGTCATGGGCGTTGTGCCGTTGACGGAGTACATCCACCCGCTCGTGCCGCCGTACTGTTTCTCGGCCAAACCACCAATCGCGGAAACATACGTGCCGTACGACGAGCCGTGTGCGTTGACAGAAAGGCCCAGCGCGCACAGGGCATCGTAGACGGTAGCGCCTTCGGTCAAGGTAAAGGTGCCACCAGAGGACACAGGTTTGCCCACAGCGCTCGATGTGACCGAAACCGTCACCGTAACGTAGTTGGGCTCCTGTGAGCCGCTCTGGCCGCCCGAGGAGGCGTTTCCACCATTAGAGGATGAGGCTCCATTAGACGACTGGCCACCGCCCGAAGAAGCA
>RQBM01000231.1:0-5166 GCA_008668795.1 Collinsella aerofaciens
ATGGGATTTCCGGATGGGTGGAGTTGCGGAAGCTGCGTCCCGGAATTTGCCTTTGGAATGGGATGCGGTTTCCCGTTGAGGGCCTTGGCGGAAAGTGCGACCCGGAATTTGTGATTGGAGTGGGATGCACTTTCCCAACGGAGCCACAAGCGGAAACTGCATCCCATTCCAGACAAGAATTCCGGGACACACTTCCGCAAACAAAGAAGGCCACATAACGTGGCCTTCAACTTATATATGTTCGGCGATACACCCAAGACAAGCCACGCCCCAACATCAGGGCGTCTGTCCAGGCGGAGGCATATTAGGTTCATCGCGAGTTCCGCACGCAAAGGAGGCCACTTAATGTGGCCTCCGTCTTGCGCAGGACTGTCCGAGCAGGGAACCCTATATGCCTCCGCCCGGACAGACGTTTCAGTTATGAGCGACCCGCTATTTGATCTTGGTCGTACCCGGCGCTAGGTTGGGGTCGGTTTCGTTGGCCTCGGTCTGGAAGTGCTCGGTGTACACGTTCTTGCCGTCGCGGAACATCTCGTAGTATTGCATCTTGGCGTAATCCTCGCGCGCCTTGGTGGCGGCAGCGGCGGCGTCGTCGTCACCGGTGACGTTGGAGGAGAGTGCCCAGCGCAGGCTGGCGTCCTCGTAGCCCACCGAGTTGATGGCGGGCAGCGACTTACGCAGCGTCATGTGCGCCTTCTGGTAGTCGGTCAGCGGGGCGCCGATCAGCTGCATCAGCTGGGTGGAGAGATAGTTGGTGGACAAGTCGTCAACCTCACTCGTCTGGTTGCAACCGGCAACGTCGTAGTTGGCCCAGATGATGTAATCGGTCTGCCACAGACGTTCCTGGTGCGTGGCATCGTCCTCGTCGGTAAACCACTTGTCGTTGAACTTGGACGGGAAGAACGGCTGGTGGTCGCCCCAGAACACCACGACCACCTTACGGTCGAGCTTGCTCAGGGCGTTGAGGAAGTAGCGCAGCGCCTGGTCGGACTGCTCGATGCACGAGACGTACTCGTCGACATCGGAGAGCGTGCCGTCCTCGATGGTCTTAGCGTCCAGGTCGGTCGTGTCGATGTTCAGGTGCATTTGCTTGTCGACCGGCACCAGGCCCGTGTCGTAGCCCGAGTGGTTCTGCATAGTCACGTCAAAGATGAACTGCGGATCGGCGTTCTGGTCGAGCAGCTCAAGAATCTTGTCGTAGGTAGCCTGGTCGGTCACCATGCCGCGCAGGGTGTCGGCACCCTGGAAGTCGTTGATGGACAGGAACTGGTCAAAGCCAAAGTCCTTGTAGACGTTCTCGCGGTTCCAGTTGGTCGCGTGGTTGGGGTGCATAGCCGTGGTGGAATATCCGAGCGACTTGAACTGCTCTGCCAGGTTCCCGGTCGTTTCCATGTTGTAGATGGTGTAGGGGTACACGCCCGAGCCCAGGTTGGCCATGGAGTTGCCGGTCATAAACTCAAACTCGGTATTGGCGGTACCGCCGCCGTAGGCGCTCACGTAGAGCTTGCCGCGGCTGAGGCAGTTGGACAGGTTCTTAAAGTACTGCGGGCCCTCGTAGCCGGCGCGCATGTTCTGGTAGATGGATAGGTCCGAGAAGGTCTCGTTCATGATGGCGATGACCGTGGGCTTCTCGCTATCGAATTGCTCCTTTGCGGCGGTGCGCTCGTCGCTCTTGGCGGCGTCGGACTTGTCGTAGGCCTTGGCGTACTTTTTGAGCGTGGCCTTGGCATCGTCGACGGAGTAGTCGGCGGGTTTGGGCGGCTTAATGGACTGCGCTGCACTAATAAAGGCAGGCAGATAGCCCTCGCGCCAGTAGCTCTCGAGCGGGCGCCAGGTGTAGACGGTGATGCCGAGGGTGTTGTAGTAGTCGATGAGCGTGACATGCGCGGTTACGCCGCCCAGGCACAGCACTGCCACGAGCAGGTTGGTGAGCAGCATGCGCTTGGCGTTGGCGGCGCCCTTCTGACGGTGCGGTGCCACCAGGCCGGCGTACTCGCATAGCAGCATGGCGATGGCGGTAAAGCCCATGGACAGCACGCAGAACAGCGAGATCGAGAAGGTGTAGCCGTTGCCGGCGACCGCGGCGGCAGTGGAGATGGCCGAAAGGTCGCCCGGCTGGATGGGCATGGATTTAAACGTGATGACGAAGAACTCGGCAATGCCCAGGACAAAGAGGGCAAAGGCCAGGACCGCGGGAGCTGCGCCGTGGCGCTGGAATAGGAAGAACAAGCCGGTCATGAGCACGGTGATGATGGCCCACTCGAGCAGGATGCACAGGGGGTAGACCCAGGTAAAGTCGTGGTTGGACGAGACCTCCATGCCCAGCAGCGCAAAGACGCCGGCGAGCAGCAGGCACAGGACGGCGGCGACGAGTGGTTTGCCCACAAAGGCGCCGCGCAGGCGGGCGAGCTTGCCGGTGGGGGCGGGGGCGTCGGGCTTGGCGAACGCAAAGACGCGCGGGGCGATGCGGTCGCGTGCGATGCTGGCCCAAGCGCAGCCGGTGAGGATGGCGTTGGTCAGGATGAGCATCACAAAGGCGAGCGGCTCGTTTTGGGCGACGAGGCCAATGGCGCCCCAAATGGTCAAAAAGAGCTGGAACAGGCCGAAGGCGACGCTCCACCCAAGAGCGCTTTTGGCAACGGTGCCCGACTGAGCGCAAATGGCCTTGGCCTCGCGCAAGACAAGGTAGACGGTCGCCGCAAGACCGACGAGCGAGATGGCGGCAGCGAACATGCTGAGACTCCTCACAAACTAAAACGTACGAAAGCGGAGGTTTACCCGATTGTTACCAAGATATGCGCTGCAATTGGTGGCTGCGCACAACAACCAGCCATATTAACGCGCACGTGTGGCGGTGTGGCGCAATGTAGTGGCGGCCTGCGCGATAATGGACGGGAATTACACGGAAACGTAAAGGCTTCTTAAAGAATTAGCGAGGATAGAGCTATGGGCGAGCAGGTTTGTATGACGGGCACCGAGTACTGCGGCGGAGCTGTGGGCGTGGACGCGGGCGGCTATCCGGTCGAGACTACGGGCAACGCGGCGCTGGACATCTTGGAACACCGCTCGTCCACGCGTGCCTTCGCGCGTGATGACGACGACCGTCCCGTGGCGGTGACCGACGAGCAGCGGGCGGCGATCTTGCATGCGGCGAGCCGCGCGCCGTCGGCGGGCGCCATGATGATGTATTCCATCGTGAGCGTCCGCGAGCGGGCAACGCTCGACCGCCTGGCCGACCTGTGCGACCACCAGCCCATGATCGCCAAGGCGCCCTGGGCACTTATATTTGTGGTCGACTATGCCAAGTGGATCGATCTGTTTGAGCACGTGGGCTGCTTTGAGCCCGAGTTTGTCGAGCGTACGGGCAAGGCGCCCCGCCGCGCGCCGGGTCTGGGCGACTTTGCCATCGCGGCTCAGGATGCCGTGATCGCCGCGCAAAACGCCGTGGTTGCCGCCGAGGCCCTGGGGCTGGGGAGCTGCTATATCGGCGACATCGTCGAGAACGCCGAGGAAGTTGCCGCGCTGCTCGATCTGCCGCCCTATACCATGCCGCTGTCGATGCTCATCATCGGCACGCCCCGTAAGGAGCGCCCGGCAATCGCGCACCCCGTGGTGAACCTGGTGCACGAGGAGCGCTACTGCCGTGCGGATGCCGCGACTATGGATGCGCAGGTGGCCGAGATGGATGCGATGTTTCGCCCGCACGCCCGCGAGGTGGGGGAGCGCGTCGTGGATATCTACACCCGCAAGCACACGAGCCCCTTTATGGCCGAGATGAGCCGCTCCATGGAGTGGTGGTTCAAAAACTGGCTCGGAAAATGACGAATGTGACAAGGGGATAGTCCCTTTGTCACACTTCATATCGCCGCGGTAGCCTAAAGACTGTATAAATCTTTATCTAGCTGGGAAAACAGTGCATTAAAACATGGGCCGATTACCTATAATCCCTTCGAACATTAAAGTTGGGAGGAAACCGGCTTATGGAACAAAAGGCCAAGGAGGCAGCCTCGCACGCTGCGATTCCTGTGAGCATCTCGGCGATGCTCGTCACGCTAGGCGTGGTGTACGGCGATATCGGCACCAGCCCCATGTATGTAACCAAGGCGCTCGTTGCCGGCAACGGCGGCATCGGAAGCGTCACGGAGGAGTTCGTGCTCGGCGCGCTCTCCCTTGTCGTGTGGACGGTCACGTTGCTGACCACCATCAAGTATGTGCTCATCTCGCTGCGCGCCGATAACCATGGTGAGGGCGGCATCTTTGCCCTGTACAGCCTGGTCAGGCGCTGCGGCAAGTGGCTTATCATCCCCGCCATGCTGGGTGGCGCCGCGTTGCTCGCCGACGGCATCCTGACGCCGGCCGTTACCGTTACCACGGCCATCGAGGGCCTGCGCACTATCCCGGCGGTTCATGCCGTGCTGGGCGATGACCAGGGCCGCGTCGTCGCCATTACGCTCGCCATCATCATCGTGCTCTTCTTGGTACAGCGCATCGGTACGGCCAAGATCGGTCACGCCTTTGGCCCCATCATGACGCTGTGGTTCCTATTCCTGGGCGGCACGGGTTTGTTCTTTGTCTTACAGCACCCCGCCGTGCTGCTGTGCCTCAACCCGCTCCGCGGCATCGCCTTTTTGTTGAGCCCCAACAACCACGCGGGCATCATGATTCTGGGCAGCTGCTTCCTCGCCACCACCGGTGCCGAGGCGCTCTACTCCGACATGGGCCACGTCGGCCGCGGCAATATCTACGCTACCTGGCCGTTCGTTAAGTGCTGCCTGCTGCTTTCCTATATGGGCCAGGGCGCTTGGCTTATGAACAACGCTGCCAACCCCGAGCTCATGGGCATTGCCGACCTCAACCCGTTCTACCAGATGCTCGCCCCGGGCCTGCGCCCGTTTGCCGTTGGCCTTTCCACCGTCGCGGCCATCATTGCCTCGCAGGCGCTCATCCCCGGCGCGGTTTCGCTGGTGTCCGCGGCCCGCCGTCTGGCCCTCATGCCGCACATGCAGGGCGTCTACCCTGCCGAGCCCAAAGGCCAGCTCTACATCCCCATGGTCAACAACGTCATGCTTGTGGGCTGCGTCATCGTGGTGCTGCTGTTCCAGAACTCGGCGCATATGGAAGCCGCCTACGGCCTTGCCATTACGCTGACTATGATGTGCACCACGC
>RQBM01000011.1:0-5761 GCA_008668795.1 Collinsella aerofaciens
TACTTTCAGTAGGTAAGAAAAAAGCCCCGAGGCAACGCCCCAGGGCTCTTCACGGTTTTGATGGTGGACCTGACAAGATTCGAACTTGTGACCTCCCGGTTATCAGCCGGACGCTCTAACCAACTGAGCTACAGGTCCATCGCGCAAGGGATATATTAGACGAGTCGTTACGCGCGCGTCAACAACTTTTTTTGAAAATCTTTGAGGGGTGTGTCAGACGGCTGGGCGAGATGGGTTAGGTTTGCTGCTCGGGCAGTCCTGCGCAAGACGAAGGCCACATTAAGTGGCCTTCTTTGCGTGCGGAACTCGCGACAAACCTAACCCATCTCGCCCAGCCGTCTGACACGGGGCTCCAAGCTTGTCAAAAAAGCGGTCGGCGCGCAGGTGCGCCGACCGCCGATATAAGAGGTCTGATGATTTTTACCAGCTAGGGCCTCTTACTCGTCTAGGAGATCCTCTGGTATGTCGTTGCCGTCGCCTAGGTCGACTGGGGCCTCTTCGGTGTCGGCGGCGGCCTCGGCGCCTTCGCCTTCGGGTTTTTCCTTGGCTGCCGTCATGCGGGCTACGGCGCAGATGCGGTCGTTGTCGTCGACGGTCATCATCTTGACGCCCTGGGTGGCGCGGCCAGTCTGGCTGATCTCGTCGGTCTTGACGCGAATGACCGTCGCGCCCTCCGTCACGATGAACAGCTCGTGCTGCGGGCCCACCGTCTTCATGGCCGCGAGGTTGCCCTTACGCTCGGTCATTTGGATGGTGTAGACGCCCTGGCCGCCGCGATTCTGCTCCGGGTAGTCCGCGACCGGCGTGCGTTTGCCGTAGCCGCGCTCGGTGATGACGAATAGATCGCCGTTGCCGTTAGTGACTTCCATGCCCAGAACGCTCACACCGTCCTTCATACCGATACCGCGAACGCCGCTGGTATCGCGGCCGGTGGCGCGCACCTGCTCCTCGGAGAACATGATCGCCTTGCCCGCGGTGGTGGCCAGGATAATCTTGTCTCCCTCGCGCACGCGGCGCACGTTCAGCAGCGCGTCGTCGTCACGCAGGTTGATAGCGATCAGGCCGTCGCGGCGGCTGCGGTCATATGCGCTCATTACGGTCTTCTTGACCATGCCGCTCTTGGTGGCAAACATCAGGTACTCGTCGGCCGGGAACTCGCGGCAGCTGATGACGCTCGCGATCTTCTCGCCCTCCTCGAAGGGCAACAGGTTGACGATCGCGGTACCGCGCGCCTGGCGCGTACCCACCGGCAGCTCGTGCACCTTCAGGCGATAGACCTTGCCCTTGCTCGAGAAGAACAGCACGTACTCGTGCGTGGACGCGATGAACATCTCGTCGATGACGTCGTCCTCTTTGAGGTTGACGCCCGACACGCCCTTGCCGCCGCGCTTCTGGGCGCGGTAGGCGGCCACCGGGATACGCTTAACGTAGCCGGTGTGGGTGATGGTCACGACCATGTCCTCGTCGGCGATGAGGTCCTCGACATCCAGGTCCTTCTCAACCTGGCTGATTTCGGTACGGCGCTTGTCGCCAAACTTCTTGGAGATCTCGCGCATCTCTTCCTTGATGACGCCCAGAATCTTCTCCTCGTGCGCCAGCAGGTCCTCGTAGTAGGCGATGGCGCGGCGCAGGCCGTCCAACTCTTCTTGGATCTTGTCGCGCTCCAGGCCGGTCAGGCGGCGCAGCTTCATCTCGAGGATGGCCGTGGTCTGCTCGGGCGTAAAGCCAAAGCGTTCGATCAGTCGGCTGCTGGCCTCGGAGTCGGTCTGCGAGGAGCGGATGATGCTGATGACCTCGTCGATATGGTCAAGGGCCATCAGGTAGCCCTCGAGGATATGCGCGCGGGCCTGGGCCTTCTTAAGGTCGAAGCGGGTGCGGCGGGTGACGACGTCGACCTGGTGGTCGATGTAGTGCTGCAGCATCTCGCGCAGGCTCAGGCATTTGGGAACGCCGTTGACGAGTGCCAGGTTGTTGGCGCCAAAGGTCGTCTGCAGCGAGGTGTACTTATACAGGTTGTTGAGCACGACCTGCGGAATGACGCCCTTCTTGAGCTCGATGACCAGACGGATGCCCTTCTGGTTGGACTCATCGCGCATATCCGAGATGCCCTCAATGCGCTTGTCGTTGACGAGTTGGGCGATCTTCTCCTGCAGGGTGCCCTTGTTGACCATGTAGGGAATCTCGGTAAAGACCAGGCGGCTGCGGCCGGTCTTGGTGGACTCCACATGTGCCTTGGCACGCACGGTAATGGAGCCGCGGCCGGTCTCGTAGCTCTGCTTAATGCCGGCGCTGCCCATGATGATGGCGCCGGTGGGGAAGTCCGGACCGGGCATGATCTGCATGAGCTCGTCGACGGTGGCGTCGGGGTTGTCGATCAGGTAGCAGGTGGCCTCGATCGCCTCGGTGAGGTTATGCGGGGCGATGTTGGTGGCCATGCCGACGGCGATGCCCTGGCTGCCGTTGACCAGCAGGTTGGGGAAGCGCGCAGGCAGTGCCACGGGCTCGGCGAGCGATTCGTCGTAGTTGGGCTGCCAGTCGACGGTATCCTTCTGCAAGTCACGCAGCAGTTCCATGGCGGGCTTGGCCAGGCGGCTCTCGGTGTAACGCATGGCCGCCGCGCCGTCGCCATCGATGTTGCCGAAGTTGCCGTGACCGTCGATGAGCGGCGTGCGCATGGAGAACCACTGCGCCAGGCGGACCATGGCCTCGTAGACCGCATAGTCACCGTGCGGGTGGTACTTACCGATAACTTCGCCGACCGTCCAGGCCGACTTTTTGTGTGGGCGGTTGGGGTAGATGCCGCTCTCGTTCATCGCGTACAGGATGCGGCGGTGTACCGGCTTTAAGCCGTCGCGCACGTCCGGCAGGGCACGCGCTGTGATAACCGACATCGAATACTCGATGAACGACTGCTTCATCTCGCGACCGAACTCCGAAATCTGGAGCTGGCCGCCGTTGATGTCCTCGCCGGCCGAGGCGCCACGATCGACTTCGCCAAAGCTCTCCTCGAGCTCACCGTCGTCGTCCTCTTCCTCATCATCATCGGCATCGGGGTTATAGGCGTCCGGATCGCCGTCCTCGCCCTGCTCAGCACGGGCAAGCAGGCGCTTCAGATCATCGGGCATACCGGCATCGCCGGCCTCGTCCATACCCTCGTTATTGTTGATATCGTCTGCCACGTTACCTCCTCTTAAGCGTCAAGGAATCGTGCATCATGTGCATGCTTCTCGATGTACTCGCGGCGATAGCCGACCTCGGAACCCATCAGCTCGCGCACGGCGCGGTCCGCCACCACGGCGTCCTCGATCGACACACGCTGCAGAATGCGGGTCTTTGGGTCCATCGTCGTCGAGGCAAGCTGTTTGGGGTCCATCTCGCCCAGGCCCTTGTAGCGCTGGACGGTATAGCCCTTGCGCTTTTTGGTGATCTTGCCGTCCTTGGCCTTGCCGTCCTCGTCGTTATCGTCGGGGTTCAGGCCCAGACTCTGGATGGTGTCGCGCAGGATCTCGTCTTCGGGCTGGCGGCCGTTGGGATACACGTAGTGAATCTTGTTGCGCACCTTAATGCCAAAGATGGGCGGGCAGGCAACATAGACGTAGCCGGCATCGATCAGCGGACGCATGTACTTGTAGAAGAACGTCAGCAGCAGGATGCGGATGTGCGCACCGTCGACGTCTGCATCGGTCATGATGATGATCTTGTGGTAGCGCGCCTTGGTGATATCGAAGTCGCCGCCGTCGCCGGCACTCGTCGTGACGCCGCAGCCGATCGCGGTAATCAGCGACTGGATGGTGTCACTCGAGAACGCGCGATGGTCACCAACGCGTTCGACGTTCAGAATCTTGCCGCGCAGGGGCAGAATCGCCTGAATGTCTCGGCGACGGCCGTCCTTGGCCGAACCGCCTGCCGAGTCGCCCTCTACGATGAAGAGCTCGGTCAGCTCGGCATCGCGCACCGAGCAGTCAGCGAGCTTACCGGGCAGGGACGCCGTCTCGAGCAGGCTCTTGCGGCGGGTCGCCTCGCGCGCCTTGCGGGCGGCATTGCGCGCCTTGCAGGCCTGTTGCGCCTTCTTGACGATCTCGCGGGCAGGCTTGGGATGCTCCTCCAAGTAATCGGCAAGGCCGTCGGTCACGATCTTGAGCGTCAGCGCGCGCATATAGGAGCTGCCGAGCTTGGCCTTGGTCTGGCCCTCAAACTGCGGATCGGGCAGCTTGACCGAGATAACGGCCGAAAGGCCCTCGCGCACATCGTCGCCGGTCAGATTGGCGTCTTTTTCCTTGAGCAGGTTCTGCTTGCGCGCGTAGTCGTTGATCACGCGGGTGAGCGCGGTGCGAAAGCCCTCAAGGTGCATGCCGCCCTCGGGAGTGTAGATGTCGTTGGCAAACGACATGACGTTCTCGCCGTAGCCGCTGTTCCACTGCAGGGAAACCTCGACCTCGCCCATCTTGGCCACGGGCGCATCCGGGTCCGATTTGCCCTCGATGTAGATGGGCTCCTTAAAGGCCTCGGGGACGTCCTTACCCTCGTTGAGGAACTTGACGAAGTCGATGATGCCGCCCTCGTAGCAAAACTCCTCCACGTGGGGAGTCGCCTCGCGCTCGTCGGTCAGCACAATCTTAAGGTTCTTATTGAGGAACGCCGTCTCCTGCAGACGGTTGTGCAGCGTATCGAAATCGTAGATGCAGGTCTCGAAGATCTCGTCGTCGGGCCAGAAGGTGACGGTGGTGCCCGTTGAATCCGAGGTGCCCACGACCTCCATCTTCTTGACGGTCTTGCCGCGCGAGAACTCCATCTCGTAGGTGTTGCCATCGCGACGAACCTGAACGACCACGCGCTTGGACAGTGCGTTGACGACGGAGATGCCTACGCCGTGCAGGCCGCCCGAGACCTTATAGGCCGAGTTATCGAACTTACCGCCGGCGTGCAAGATCGTCATAACGACCTCGAGCGTCGGGATCTTTTTAACAGGGTGCTCGTCGACGGGGATGCCGCGCCCGTTGTCGACGACCGTGATGGAGTTGTCGGCGTGGACCGTCACCTGGATCTCGGTGCAGAAACCGGCCATGGCCTCGTCGACGGAGTTGTCAACGATCTCCCACACCAGGTGATGCAGACCGCTGGCGCTCGTCGAGCCGATATACATGCCCGGGCGCTTACGAACGGCCTCGAGACCTTCGAGAATCTTAATCTCGCCGCCATCGTAATCGTTTTCGTTTGCCACACGTCCTCCTTCAGTCAAGAAAATGTGTACAGCCTTACTAGTTTATCGTAAAAAAATACCCTCGGGAACGAGGGTATTTGGCTCTACAAGGCCACCAGATGCGATTTAAGGCTCTTTTTTGCTTTGCACGCCCTTGGCCCACTCGGCACTGGCTCTCATGGCATTCTCGAGGGCCTCGCGCAGTTTTTGGTCTTCGATGGGCGCCACTTGGCGCTCGATCTCGGTACGCTCGGCCTCACTTAGGTCGGCGTGCGGGGCCGGCGGTCGCTCGGTCGTCGCCGGGCGCAGGCGCTCCTTGGCGGCGGGCGGCGTGTGACCGGGCGCGGTGGTTTTGAACACCAGGCCGTCCACATGCGCACCGGCGCGCTCCATGCGCGCACGGATGATCTCGCGCAACAGCGTCATTTCCTGCGTCCACGAGGGCGAGTCGAGATACACCAGCAGCTCATTGGACTCGGGCAGGTAGCGCAGCCCCGTCACATGCCGTCCCTCGCGCGTGCCCGAGCACACCGCGTTCCATGCGCGATAGACCGCGCGCGA
>RQBM01000215.1:0-25003 GCA_008668795.1 Collinsella aerofaciens
ATCATGGGGTTGTTAAAGGCGAGCAGCTTCTCGGCGCGGGTGAAGTCAATCTGGACGTCGCGCGCGGCGGGGGCGAACTGCGCCTTCTCAACGTCTTCGCGCACGTAGCTCTTGACCCCGCGCATGCCGGTGACGTTTTCCTCGACGGACTCGTTAAGGGCGTCGTACTTGTGGAACACGCGCGAGAAGATGGGGCGTACCTTAAAGATGATAAAGAACAGTCCAAAGCCCAGCAGCGGAATGATGACCAGGTAGACCATGGCGACACTGCCGCCCATGATAAATGCCATGGTAAAGGCGAAGATCAAGACCAGCGGCGCGCGCACGGCGATACGGATGATCATCATAAAGGCCTGCTGAACGTTGTTGATGTCAGTGGTCAGACGCGTGACGAGCGAGGAGCTCGAGAACTCATCGATGTTGGCAAAGCTGAACGTCTGGATCTTGTAGAACAGGTCGTGACGCAGGTTCTTGGCGAAGCCGCAGCTCGCATGGCTGCAGGTGACGCCGGCAGCGGCGCCAAAAGCAAGCGATGTTAGCGCGATGAGCACCAAAAAGCCTGCGGTGGGAAGCATCTCGGCTACGGTGGCGCCGTCTTTGATGGCGTCGATTAAGTTGGCGGTGATAAATGGAATCAGCATCTCGCAGAGCACCTCGCCAAGCACGAGCAATGGCGTGGCAACAGCGACTTTCATATAGTCGCGGATGCTGCCCATGAGGGTTTTAATCATCCAGTTCCTCCCAGGTTACACGGATTTTATCGAGCATTTCGGCGAGGTCTTCGCGCTCGTCATGGGTGAGCGCGCTAAAGGCCCGTTCTCTAAAGCGGATGCGGGCCGCCTGGTCGATGCGGGCGTTTTCCCGGCCGGTTTCGGTCAGGCGAATGGTGAGTTGCCGTCGATCCTTGGGGTTACGGCTGCGCTCGATGAGGCCGTTGACCTCGAGCTTGGACAGGATCTCGGAAAGCGACCCCGGCTTGAGGTCAAAGTGCATGCCGAGTTCCTGCTGCGACATCTCGCCGCCGGGCTGCTTGGCCAGCAGGCAGATGATGGGCGCCTTGCCGGACACGCCTCCGCCATGAAAATGCATGTAATGGCCGCAAAAGCCCAGATTATTGAGGATGCGCTTGGCAAGCTTGTCTTCCGAGCTAACCGCTTCGGGTGCATCCGCCGACCGTGACGGGTCGCCGCCGGGCTCGTGCGAACAAAGGCTAAGAGGTTCATCGCACATGAATTAGTGCTGCTCCTTTCTTTAGTTAGGTAGAGGAATTGTTTTGTGCCTAACCAATTTAGGAGCGCATAGATTGATTGTCAAGGTACCAAACTTATTAAGTTACGGCGTTTTGCCAAACGCCGTAACCGCTCGACTCCGCTCACGACGTCCCCTGCGCTACACTTAGTCGCACTGTGGCGCTGCCGCGCCGCGCCCGAACCAAGGGAGACACTCATGAAGAACACTCAGCTGCTGCTGATCAACGATATGTGCGGCTACGGCAAGGTCGCGCTTTCCGCCATGCTGCCGGTGCTGTCGCACATGGGCTACCGCATCCATAACCTGCCGACGGCGCTCGTTTCCGACACGCTCAATTACCCCAAGTTCTACATCCACGACACCACCGAGTACGTGCGCCAAAGCCTCGCTATCTGGGAGGAGCTCGGTTTTGAGTTCGACGCCATCTCGACCGGCTTTATCGTGACCGAGGAAGAGACGCGCATCATCTCGGACTTTTGCCACCGCCGTGCGCAAAAGGGCACCAAGGTGTTCGTCGATCCCATCATGGGCGACAACGGCAAGCTCTATGCGGGCGTGCCCGAGTCCACGATTGGTCTTATGAGGCACCTGCTGGAGTGCGCAGACTACGCGGTACCCAACTATACCGAGGCGTGCCTGCTTGCCGATAGGCCTATCGCCGAGCAAATAACGCCCGATGAGGCCCGCGTCCTTGTGGACGCCGTGCGCGAGCTGGGTGCCAAGTCTGTGGTCATTACGAGCGCCGTGGTCAATGGCACGAACGCGGTTATCGGTTACGACCATGTAGCGGGGGAGTACTTCACGATTCCCTTTGAGCTCATTCCGGTCTATTTCCCGGGCACGGGCGACACGTTCTCGGCGGTGCTCGTCGGCCGCGTTATGGCAGGTTGGAGTCTGCAGCGCGCAACGGCCGATGCCATGCGTGTGGTGGCTGAGCTTATCGAGCGCAATGCCGACCAAGAGGACAAGTCCGCCGGCCTGCCCATCGAGGCCTGCCTGGATGTGATTGACCATGAGTAATGCTGGCGAGAGCGGCGTCAAGCCTGCGGGCGAGAACAGGCCGCTCGGCGCGCCGCGTGGCAAGCGTCCGCGTATCCGCGTGAGCTGCGTGGATCAGCTGGGTGCGTGCCGCTGCCACCATGGTCACAAGCCCGGCGACGTCTTCGACTTCGACCGCGATCGCGGCAAGATGTGCGCCATGGCCTGTCACGTGGGCTTTCCCTATATCGATATCCTGCGCTATGGCGGAACCGTGCCTGGCAACGAGCCCGGCACGGCAAAGTTCTGCTGCCCCGAAGTCGATACACTGAACGTCTGGCTTGCCGAGATCGTCGACGAGTAGTCGAGCGTGGATTTTCTCCCGTTTAGAGCGCACTTGAACACTCAAAGTGGGAGAAAATCCACGCTCATTTTTCATGCGGGAGATTATCCACGCTCATTTCGCGCCGAAGGCGTGGCCCGCGACCTCGCTTGCCTACAGCTGCTCGAGCATCGCCGTGCAGCCGGCGAGCACGTCGCGGTAGGTGGCATCGAAGTTGCCGGTGTACCAGGGATCGGCCACGTCGCCGGGGCGCTCGGTCCAATCGAGCAAGCGCGTAATCTTGCCGTCGGGGTCGTCGCCAAAGATGCGACGCAGGCCACGCGCGTTCTCGGCATCCATATAGACAATGCGATCCTAGTCGCCATACTCCGCGCGACGCACCTGACGTGCGCGATGTGCGACGATGGGAATTCCGGCCTCGCGTAGCTTGGCAACGGTACCGTGGTGCGGCGGGTTGCCAATCTCCTCAGTTGAGGTCGCTGCGGAATCGATGACAAACTCCGCCTCGCGCCCAGCGCGGCGCACGAGCTCGGTAAACACCGACTCAGCCATCGTCGAGCGGCAGATGTTCCCATGACAGATAAACAGTACGCGTTGCATATGCGGTTTCCTTTCGATCGCCATCATCGAGCTCGAGTATCGCATCTGCGCTTACGCCCTCGCCCGCTTGCGCTCCCAGCGAGCCAACTTAATCGTCACCAGCGTAAGCGCCCAGGCCACAAGCGAGAACGCGGCACCAACCGCGCCAACGTAGGCAATGCCAACGCTGCTCACCACGGCGCCGCCCACTGCGGTGCCAAACGAAATGCCGACGTTAAACGCCATGGGTTCTACCGAGCTCGCGAGTACCATCGATTTGGGATGGCGGCTGCGCGCCACGTCCATAAAGTGCGTGATGCATGACACCGAGAACAGGTACATGAGCAGCGCTAGGCTAAAGACAAAGACCAGCGCGAGCGGCATGGTGTCGCCCACGGCAAACAGCCCGAGTAACGCCGCAGCTTGCAGCACAAACGTCACAAGCAGCGCCTTCATGCCAAAGCGCGCGTCGATCCATCCGCCCAAGATGTTCGAGACCAGGCAGAACACGCCGTAGGCCATAAGCGTGGTGCTTGCCTGAACAGTGCCCATGCCCAGCACCTGCTCAAGATAAGGCGTCACGTAGCCGTAGAATACGTAGACCGATCCCACGCCAAACAAAAAGATGAGCATGCCGGTGATGATGCTCGGCTCGCGTAGCAGACCCGCCTGCTCGCGAAAGGTGGCAGGCTCGTCGGTTTGCCCGGCGCGCGGCATAAACGCCACGAGCGCTCCGCAGATCAAAACGGCAAAGGTCAGCGTGCCGTACATGGCCACGTGCCAATCGAGCGTGTCGGCCACAAACTTGCCAATCGAGGTCACAAAGACCATTGCTACGGAAAACGCACCATATACCACCGAGATGGCAAGCGAAGTTTGCTGCGGGGACAGCAGCTCGGGGATGTACGTCACACCCACGGCGAGCAGTGCGCCCGAGACGGAGCCCAGGACAATGCGTGAGATAAACAGCACCTGGAAGTTGGGCGCCAACGCCATGACCAGGTTGCCGAGCACAAAGACGATGCTGTAGCACACGAGCAGCTGGTAGCGGCGAAAACGCCCCGTGCTGAGCGCAAGCACCGGCGTGGCGATAGCGTAGACAAGCGCGAACACGCTGATAAGCTGGCCCGCGGTGGCAAGCGAGATGCCGAGCTCCGTCGCCAAGTCGCTTTCGATGCCGATGACCACGAACTCGGAGCAGCCGAGCGAGAATCCCAACAGCACGAGCAGTGCCAGGCAGAGCTTGGTGCGCGCGGGGGAGAGCGCGGCAGCGGTTGACTTACTTTTAGGCGTGGTTGCGGCGGTCAAGGTTGTCACTCCAATGTCGCATGAATAAGCGGGATTCAATCCCTGCAACTCTAACAGAATGTGTCAGGTGCCTGCCTCCTTTGTCGCAGGCTGCGCTTGCCTGTATAGTCGCAATACAGGCGAAGATGGTCTCAGGTACATTGCGGGCGACAGGAGATCCCATGGGTATGCACACGACAAAGGTTGTAGTGGGCGAGGGCAAGTTTGCGCTCGAGGCCCAGTTGACGGTGACGCCGCGAGGCATGGCGGTGTACGCCTGCTCGCCGGAGTTTGCGCACCTGGGCGCCACGGCGCAGGCCATTCCTCGCCCCGAGCCCGGCCGTACGGCGACGGTGAGCATCCTGGCCGTTCCGTGCCATCGAGACGAAATTCCGGCGCACGATATTGCGGCGGCGCTGGCCACGCGCTTTGGCGTGCCGGTAGTTGCAAGCACGGGTTTTCATGTGGAGAACGCGACCGCGGACGACTTGCGGCGCATGCTCGATACCACCAAGGAACTCATCGCCGCGCTCGAGGAGGCCGCAGCCCGCATTCTGCGCGCCGGCTGGGATGAGGGCGGCGCAGGCTCCGAGGTCGTGGCGGTCGATGCCGCGACCGGCGAGGCGCTTGGCCCCGTCGACCGCATCGAGGCCCATACCGGCGAGGGAATCCTGCATCAGGCATTTCTGACGCTTCTGGTCGAGGGCCAGGGCGAAGACGCGCGCCTGCTGCTCTGTCGTCGCAGTCCGCTCAAACGCCTGTGGGGCGGGGTGCTGGCCGATGACTGTGCCGGCCATCCGCTCCCCGGGGAAGACGTCGCGGCCGCCACGGCACGTCGCATCAACGAAGAGCTTGGCATCACGCGCGAGCCCGATCAGCTCAAGCACCTCGGACACGTGGTGTACCGCGAGGACCACGGCGACGGCCGCTGCGAGTGCGAATGGTGCGAGGTCTACCTTGCCCATGTTGAGCCGGGCGAGCTGCATATCAACCAAGAGGAGATCTCGGAAGTGCGCCGCGTGGCCCCGTCCGAGCTTAAAGGCTACCTGCAGGGTCACCCCGAGCAGCTGGCCCCCTGGCTCCGCGAGGCTCTGGAGGTCCCCTCCATCCGCGCAGCCCTCGCTATGTGAAAAAAGACAGTCCCTTTGCCACATCCAAACCGTCACAACATTTGATGAAAATCTCGAAAACGAGGAAAAGCGTCGAATGTTGTGACGCTTTTTGTCCAGAGGATCGCTTCTCATCCAAAAATCCCGCTTGACTGTATTGCCACAACACAGCGCAACGTAAGGGGCGTCCGATAACGGGCGCCCCTTTTTAAGTGGCAACGTGGCCGCGAATCCGGAGCGCCCCCAACAAGAAAGGTGGGGAGATGGAAGCGGAAAAGAAGGCGTTTAAGATCACCAAGCGCGAAATTGGCTTTGTGCTGGGTATCGTTGTCTTTTTGCTGGTGAAGTTTCTTCCTTTGGCGGAGCTGAGCTCGACGGTCGAGCTTACGGTCGGCGGTCAGACCTGTCTGGCGTTGACGCTCGCCACGGTGGTGTTCTGGGCGTGTGGCGTGGCACAGCCGGGCTTTGTGGGCCTGCTCTATTGCGCGCTGCTCGTTCTGTTCAAGGTGTGCGTGGACGACACGGGTGCCGCGAGCATCTCGGCGACGGTCGCCTCCACGTTTAGCTCGTGGACCAAAGCCACCATGTGGCTCGTCATCGGCGCCTACCTCATCGCCAGCGCGGTCAAGGAGTCGGGCCTGGGCGAGCGCATCGCCTATGCGTTTATGCTCAAGTTCGTGCGCGATGCCAAGTCGCTCATCATCTCAATCTTCGCGCTCACCTTTGTGCTGTCGCTGCTGATCCCGCATCCGTTCCCCCGCGCCTTCCTCATCCTCGCCGTCGTCTCGGTTATCGCCGAGTCCGCCGGCTACGGTGACGACGACCGCGGCAAGCTCGGCTTCCTCGTGTTTGCCGCTGCCGCCCCGGGCTCCATGTTCTTCCTGACGGGCGACTCCACGCTCAACCCGCTCGTTGCGCAGTACAGCGCCGAGGCCGGCGGCATGAGCCCGTCCTTCGTCGACTGGTTCCTGTACATGAGCGTGCCCATGCTGGTCGCGCTGCTGTGCACCCTGTTCCTGGGCCTCTTCCTCTTTAAGCCCAGCAAGGAGCTCGTCTACGATCGCGAGCAGATCGTGGCCAAGCAGGCCGCGCTCGGCAAGCTCTCCGTCAAGGAGATCCGCACCATCGTGTGGCTTGTCATCGCCATTGCGCTGTGGCTCACCGTCTCGGGCGACTACATCGGCTGGGTCACCCTGGCCATCGGCGTCTGCCTCGCCATGCCCGTCATCGGCGAGGTCCTCACCCCCGCCAGCTGGAATGCTGTCGACATCAAGTCCCTCATGTTCCTGACGGCCGCCATGGCCGTAGGCTCTGTGGGCGGTGCCACCGGCATGAACGCCTGGATCGCCGACGTCGTGCTTCCCAGCTCCGTGCCCGAGAACATCTTCCTGTTCGCCCTGCTTGTCGCCGCGCTCTCCATGATCATCCACATGTTCATGGGCTCGGTCATGGCCGTACTCGGCGTGTGCGTGCCGGCGTTCATCAGCTTCGCGGCCGGCTCCAGCGTGAGCCCGCTCGCCGTGGCACTCATCGTCTTCACGTCCATCAACATCCACTACATCCTGCCGTTCCATAACCTGCCGATCCTTATCGGCGAGGGCAAGGACGCCGGCGGCTACACCTCCAAAGAAGCCATGCGCATGGGCATTCCCCTCACCGCGGTCGTCTTTATCGTCGTGCTGGTCGAGGCCGCCTGGTTCCATCTCTTTGGCCTGATGTAAGCGGCCGAGCGCTTGGGCTGTAAACAGCCGAGTGCTTGAACCGCGAGTTGCCAAGCGCTCCATCTATAAGCGCTGCGGCCCCACTACGTTACCCAGCCCGGCGGCACTCCCGTCGCCGGGCACTCTCCCGAAAGGAGCACGCTATGTCCACTACCGATGCTTCCCAGATCCACGACCTGCGCTCCGCGCTCGACTTTTTGCGTGAGATGCCGGGCCAGCTGCTCGAGACCGACACCCAGGTCGACCCGGACGCCGAGGTCTCGGGCGTCTATCGCCACGTCGGTGCCGGCGGTACCGTTATGCGTCCGACCAAAGAGGGTCCGGCGATGGTCTTCAACAACGTCAAGGGCTTTGACGATGCCAAGGTCTGCATCGGCATGCTTGCCAGCCGCAAGCGCGTTGCCGCCCTGCTCGACCTTGACGAGGAGCACCTGGGCCTCGAGATCGGCAAGCGCTTCGAGAGCTTGATTGCGCCTAAGCAGATCGCCGAGGGCGCGCACGTCGACTGCCAGGAGGTCGTGTACAAGGCGACCGACGAGGGCTTTGACCTGCGCAAGATCGTTCCCGCTCCCACCAACACACCCGTCGACGGCGGCCCCTACATCACCATGGGCCTCGCCTACGGCACGAGCCCCGACGGCTCCCAGTCCGACGTGACCATCCACCGCTTCTCCTGTGTCGACAAGGACAAGCTCGCCATGTGGATCACCCCGGGCAGCCGTCACCTTGGCGCCTTTTTTGACGAGTACTGCCAGCGCGGCGAGGACATGCCCATCTCCATCTCCATCGGCTTGGACCCCGCCGTGTACATGTGCTGCGGCTTCGAGGCTCCCACCACGCCGCTCGGCTTTAACGAGCTGCAGATCGCCGGCGCCCTGCGCGGCCACGCCGTCGAGCTTGCCGACTGCATCACCGTTCCGCAGAAGTGCATTGCCAATGCCGAGTACGTGCTCGAGGGCTACCTCATGCACGACGAGACCATCAACGAGGATGTCAACGGCCACGGCTATGCCATGCCCGAGTTCCCCGGCTACACCGGTGGCGCCAAGGTCTGCCCGGTGATCAAGATCACCGCCGTCACCACACGCGTCAATCCCATCATGGAGAGCTGCATCGGTCCTTCGCACGAGCACGTGTCCATGGCGGGCATCCCCACCGAGGCTTCCATCTACAAGATGGTCGAGACCGCTATCCCGGGCCGCCTGCTCAACGTTCACGCCGCCCCCTGCGGCGGCGGCAAGTTCGTTGCCATCATGCAGTTCAAGAAGTCGAGCAAAAATGACGAGGGCCGTCAGCGCAACGCCGCCATGCTCGCCTTCTCGGCATTCTCCGAGCTCAAGCACGTGATCCTGGTTGACGAAGACGTCGACATCTTCGACATGAGCGACGTGATGTGGGCCATGACCACGCGCTTCCAGGCCGACGTCGACCTCATCACCATCCCCGGCTGCCACTGCCACGTGCTCGACCCGTCCAACGACCCCGCGTTCGATCCTTCGATCCGCGAGCACGGCATCGCCTGCAAGGCCATCTTCGACTGCACGGTTCCGTTCGACCTCAAGAAGAACTTCATCCGCTCGCAGTTCATGGAGATCGACCGTGACAAGTGGGCCAAGGAGATTGCTTTCTAGTAAGTAACCCTACCGAGTAACTAAGTAAGGAGTTGTCATGCCTGAGTCTTCTGTCCGTCCCCGTCGCATTGTCGTTGGCGTATCTGGTGCCAGCGGCGCTGCGCTGGGCCTCGAGTGTCTCAAATGCCTGCGCCAGGCCGGCGCCGAATCGGCGCTTGTCGTCACGCGCGGGGGAGAGATCACCATCGAGCAGGAGCTCGGCATGACGCTCGACGAGTTTGCCACGCATGCCGATGTGGTCTACGACAACAAGAACATCGGCGCCGCCATTGCAAGCGGCACCTATCCGGTCGATGGCATGATCGTGGCGCCCTGCTCCATGAAGACGCTTGCCGGCATCGCGAGTGGTTACAGCGAAAACCTGTTGCTGCGTGCGGCCGACGTGCAGATGAAAGAGCAACGCCGCCTGGTACTCATGGTGCGCGAGACGCCCTTCAGTGCGATCCATGTCGACAACATGGCGCGCCTGGCGCGTGTGCCGGGTGTCATGCTCATGCCGCCCATGCTCACGTTTTACAACGGCCCCGCCACGCTCGACGATGCGGTGCATCACATCGCCGCCAAGGCGCTCGAGGCCGTCGGCGTGTCATGTGCAAACTATAAGCGCTGGTCATAGGCGCATTTAGGGTAGGATACGAGGAGTGTTTGAGCCCGCTGCCCCTGTGGGCGGCGGGCTTTTCGCGTCAAAGGATGTGTCGGGAGGACCTATGCAGACGGGTATGTATGCGATTAGCGAGATGGCGAGCTTGTTTAACGTTTCGCGTCAAACGCTCATCTACTACGACAAGATCGGCCTGTTTAAGCCCGCCGTGGTTAACGAAAAAGGCTACCGTTTCTATTCGCCCACGCAGATCCCGCTCATGCGTCTGATCTGCATGCTGCGCGACCTAGGGCTCGAACTCGACGAGATTGACCGCCTGACCTCGACGTTCGACATTGGCGAGATGACCGATCACCTGCGCTCGCGGGTTCAGGCGCTCGATGGGCAGATTGCCGGGCTCAAAGCCGAGCGTGCGAGCGTGCAGGAGCGACTGAGCTTTTACGACGAGGCGGTTTATTGGCGCGAGCGCGAGGGCAAACCGGAGCTCAAGCAGTTCGAGCGCCGCTTCGTGGTCTTTGAGGAGTTCCCGGCCGATATCGAGCGCGGCCGTTCGATGCTGCACCCCACGCTCATGCGCGCGATTCTGCGCATGCGTGCGCTCACGGGCACGCGCCCCATGCGCGGCTGGGGCGCCATGCTGCGTCGCGAGGCGCTGCATTCCGACGACCCCATCGCCGGTGCCGGCTCCTTTGCCGTGCTGCCGCGCGGTGCCGAGGAGCTGCTGCCGAGCGATCCTGCCGAGCTGGCAGAGATTGGCGTCGAGGTGTTGCCCGAGGGCACATACCTGTGCATGAGCCGCTGGGGCATGCCGTACGAACCCGAGGGCATTCGTGCCATCGTGGCCTGCATGGACGAGCACGCACTCCAGCCCATCGGCGATGCCTTCGATTTTTGCTACCTCGATACCACCAGCTACGACGAGTCCCACCAAGAGGACTTCTGCTGCATCCAAATCCCCGTAGCCCTCCAGATGTGACAAGAGGACAGTCCCTTTGTCACATTCGCGGCATGGCTGCCGCCCAAACCGTCACAACATTCGATGAAAATCTCGAAAACGAGGAAAAGCGTCGAATGTTGTGATGGTTTTCCTATCTGTGCCGGCGAGCCGCCGTGCCGTCTGGGGGTATAAGGCTAGCAAGTGTTTATTTGCGAGGCCAAGGGGGCGCCCCGTATGGATATCGATAACTTTGAATGGTGGTATAGCGAGGGCGAGGCTCCGGACGAGGAGTGGGACGAGCCCGCGCCGCGTGACGTGTCGAGCGACGAGGACGAGACCGGCAGCGATGCTGCTGCCGAGCCTGACGCCGCCTCCGATGCCGCCGAGCCCCTGACCTTCGAGCAGGCCTGGGCCCAGGCCGAGGCCGACGAGGCAAAGGCCGATGCCACGGCCACGCTGGGTGAGCCAGCCGACATGTCCATCTCGCCGGCCAAGACCCCGCAGCCGCGCCACACCATCGACCCCGGCAGCACGGCATCCTTCAGCATACTCGACGTGCCCGCGCAGGGTGCCCAAGCACCCGCGCCCACACGTCGCCCCGACCTGGCTCGCGAGGAGGACGCGGGCCGTCGCTCTCCGCTCGGCCCCGTCCTCATCGCCTTCATGGCCGGCGTTATCGCATGCTCGGTAATTGGAAACGTCTGGAGCCATGTTGAACAACAACGAAAAGACGCCGCCAAGGTCGAGATGTCCGTCGAACAATCGCTCAGCCGCACGCGCTCGGTGCATGTATCGGTCGAGGTCAAGGACGGCGCGACGTGGGACACCGCGCGCGGCGACAGCCAGATGCTCGTCCATATCGTGGGTCGCACGCTCAAGGGGCAAGCGATCGACGAGTACCAATACGTCAATTCCGAAGGTGACGGCATCGAGCTCAAGCCCGGCGACTACGAGCTCACGGTCGATGAGCCGCCCGTCGCCACTGACGGCACGCGTTACCGTGCCTCAAAGCGCATGGTTCCGGTGAGTTTTAATTCACAGGCGCCCGATACGGTCGATAGCACGCCGCAGGGCGGGTTTGACCTTTACGCTATTGCTCAATAACTGCACCTGTCGCTCAACCCCGCCGCCAAGAGTGGGACAATAGCCCTCGACACCGTTGTTTACTATTGGAGGAAGTAGCATGTCCACCGTCACTACCATCAAGCGCGGCGGCCTCACCGCGGCCATCGATTCCATGGGCGCCCAGCTCACGAGCCTTGCCCTCAACGGCAACGAGTATCTGTGGCAGGGCGACCCGGCCTTTTGGGGCAAGCATGCGCCTATCCTGTTCCCCATCGTGGGATCGCTGCGCAACAACATGGCGACATCTGCGGCCGGCACCTGCGAGATGCCGCGCCACGGACTCGCGCGCATCGTCGAGCACAAGTTGGTCGAGGTCTCCGAGGACGGCTCGTCCGTCACCTACGAGATTACCGACACGCCCGAGTCGCTCAAGGCCTTCCCGTTCCACTTTAAGCTCAACATGACCTATGCCCTGACCGGCGACGCCACGCTCACGCAGACCTTTACCGTCATCAACACCGGCGACGTGGACCTGCCGTTCTCGGTGGGCGGCCACCCTGCATTTAACGTGCCCGCCCCCGGTGCCGAGGACGAGGCATTCGAGGATTACGAGCTGGCGTTTACCGAGGCTTGGACTAACGAGGCCCCCGTCATCACGCCCGATGGCCTTATGACGTTCGAGGGCAGCTATAAGGCCCCCGATAACTCGGACGTGCTGCCCATCACGCACCGCAGCTTCGATAACGACGCCATCATGTTCACCGATACCCCGGGCTCCACGCTTACGCTGCGCGGTCGCAAGACGGGTCACGGCGTCAAGATCGACTTTGAGGGATTTAAGTACATCGGCGTGTGGTCTGCCGCCAACGACGCCCCGTTTGTGGCGCTCGAGCCCTGGACCGGCCACACCACCATGGATACCGAGGACGACGTCTTTGAGCACAAGGTCAACACCATTACGCTGGCGCCGGGTGCTACCGACACCCGTTCCTTTAGCGTCACCCTGCTCTAGAGGTTCCGCCGTTCTAACGAACGGCGGACCGGTCGACGCTGCGCGGGCACCAGAGCGACAATTTGTCATTCAAAAGGCAGGGCATGACCAGAAGGTCTATGCCTTGCCTTTTTCATGCCAACTTGTTCGCTCTGGATGGCGCTCGTTGGCATTGTCAAAACATCGACGTTCCCAATGACTACCGTGTGTCTATTAATTTTTCGAGCTTGTGCTGCGCTGCTGGTCGCTGGCGTATCCTGTTAAGTCGTTAGCATACGGTTCAACAGGGAAGGCAGACCATGCATTCTCCCCATCAACGCGACGCGCATCCACAGCCGGTATGCAGCCGTCGCATCTTTTTGGGTAGCGCTCTCGCTGCGAGCGCTTCCGTCGTCGCCGGCGCGCTCGCCGGCTGTCAGCGTCCGTCCACGCTCAAGGTGGTTCAGCCCACGACGGGCGGCGGTCGCGACGACCTGTCCGATTCCGTGATCGGCAAGGACAAGATCCGCATTGGCATGGAGGCGGCCTACGCCCCGTACAACTGGCAGGTTTCCGAGGCCAGCGAGTTCACCATCCCCATCGACAACGTGCAGGGCGCCTATGCCGATGGCTACGACGTGCAGATCGCCAAGATCGTCTGCAAGGCCCTCGGTGGCGAGCCCGTTGCCGTCAAGCAGAGCTTCTCGGGCCTCATCGATTCGCTCAACAACGGCCAGATCGACCTCATCATCGCCGGTATGAGTGCCACGCCCGAGCGTGAGGAGTCGGTCGGCTTCTCCGACCCGTACTTCATTGGCTACTTTGGCCTGTTCGTAAAAGAGGGATCCCCCTACCAAAACGCCACCAAGCTCAGCGACTTCAGTGGTGCCACGGTGCTCGGCCAAAAGGACACCATGCTCGACACCGTCATCGACGAGATCCCGGGCGTTGTTCACAAGAACCCGGTCGATTCGGTTCCCACAGTGTTTTCGAACCTGCTGCAGGGCACCTGCGACGCCGTGACCTACAATACCGAGAACGAGAAGGGCTATATGGCCCAAAATCCCGGTATCGTCCCTATTCACTTTGCCGAGGGCGAGGGCTTTAAGCAGGAGGTCGCGGCAAACGTCGGCTGCCGCAAGGGCTCGGACAAGCTGCTTAAGCTCATCGACAAGACACTCAAGGGCATTAGCCAAGAGGAGCGCGACCAAATGTGGGACGCGTGCCTCGACCGTCAGCCGGCATAGGGAGGCAGCATGAAAGCCATTAATCGTCTGGCCTCCTTTATCAAGGCCGACCACCGTTATGTATACCTGGGCACGAGCGTTATCGCGGCGCTCGGTCTGGCGTTTAGTCAGCGCAACCCCACGCCGCTGAGCTTCTTGGCGCCCACGGGTGTGTTCCAGGACTGCCTTTGGGCAATCCTGTGGGCGTGGCTCGTCGTGTCGGCGGCAGCGCTCGTCACCAAGCTCATGCATTGGAATGACTATCGCCAAAAGTCGCCGTTTGCATCCGAGCGTTTTCGCCGCGGCGCGTGCCTGGGTAGCTATGTCGTGGTCGCCATCGCGGCAATTTTCTTTATCGACCGTTGCGTCATGTCGTTTATCGACCTGGTGCAGGTGAGTATTGTCTCGGACTCCAACCCTAGCGACTTCTTGTCGAGCCTGGTCTACATGACCTACAAGAGCGGGGACTTCTTTATCCGCGGTATCGAGATCACCATCGCGCTTGCCACCTTCGGCACGGTCATCGCATTCTTCCTGGCACTGCTCTTTGTGTTCCTGCGTATTCAGACGTTCGACCGCGTGGATAACGACCTGGTGCGCTTCTTTAAGAGTATCGGCCGCGGCTTTGCGACCATCTACTCCACCATCGTGCGCGGCACGCCCATGATGGTCCAGGGCCTGCTCATCTATTACGCGGGCTTCACCGTTTTGCGTGGCATGGGCTTCGAGACCGCCCAGGCCAACCAGATCTGGAGTACCTTTACCGCTGGCCTCGTCACCATCTCGCTCAACTCCACCGCCTATATGATGGAGGTCCTGCGCGGCGGCATCGAGTCGATCGACCCCGGCCAGGCCGAGGCGGCGCGTTCGCTGGGTCTTTCGCAGTGGCAGGCTATGCGCAAGGTCGTGTTCCCCCAGGGCATTAAAAACGCGATTCCGGCGCTCACCAACGAGCTCATCATCAACATCAAGGATTCGTCGGTGCTCTCGGTCATCGGCGTGTTTGACCTCATGTACGCCACCACCACCGTCGCCGGCGTGTACTACCGCCAGATGGAGGTCTACTGCGTGGCTCTCGTGGTCTACCTGATCCTGACGCTCGTGGCGAGTCGCCTGCTCGAGGCCTTTGGCAAAAAGCTCGGCGCCGAGGCCCCGGCAACGCTGCCCAGCTCCAACTAGGCTCAAGACGAGGAGAATCATCATGGCAGATACCGCCACTACCGGCGTTGCGGCCGCCGCACAGACAAATGAGCCGCTTATCCGCGTCGAGGGCCTGCGCAAGAGCTTCGGCTCGCTCGAGGTGCTCAAGGGCATCGACCTGTCCGTTAACCCCGGCGAGGTCGTCACCATCATCGGCGCCTCGGGCTCGGGCAAGTCGACCTTCCTGCGCTGCCTCAACCTGCTCGAGACCCCGGACGCGGGCCATATCTGGTTCCATGGCCAGGACCTCACGGCCGAGCGCTGCAATATCAACAAGCTGCGCGAGGACATCGGCATGGTGTTCCAGGGCTTCAACCTATTCAACAACATGGATGTGCTCGACAACTGCACGCTCGCGCCCGTCACGCTCAAAAAGATGAGCAAGACCGAGGCCGAGAAAGTCGCGATGGAGCATCTGACGAGCGTGGGGCTCGAAAAGTTCGCGCACGCCGCCGTGGGCCGCCTGTCCGGTGGTCAAAAACAGCGCGTGGCCATCGCCCGTGCCCTGTGCATGAATCCGCAGATCATGCTGTTCGACGAGCCGACCTCCGCACTCGACCCCGAGATCGTGGGAGAGGTGCTCGAGGTCATGCGCAAGCTCGCTGCCGATGGCATGACCATGGTCGTCGTCACGCACGAGATGGCCTTTGCCCGCACGGTGTCCGATCGCGTGGTCTTTATGGACAAGGGCGTGGTGCTCGAGGACGCCGCGCCGGCCGAGGTCTTCGGCAATCCCAAGCACCAGCGCACTCGCGAGTTCCTCTCGCGTTATCTCGAGGACAAATAACCGACCGCAAACGCTTATGTAGCAGGGCCGCTCCGGTGGGGCGGCCCTCGTCATCACAATCGAAAGGATGTCATGGCCGAGGTTTGGCGCTTCTTTGCGCATGAGGACGATTTTGCCGATATAGACGAGGCCGGCGCGTGCGAGCGCCTGGGCCGCGTGCTGTCGTTTCCGACCATTTCGAGCATGGATGCCGAGACGGTGGACTGGCAGCCCTTCGACGACCTGCGCGCGTACATGCAGCAGGCGTGGCCGCGCGTGTTCGCGGCAGGCGAGGTCGAGCTTATCGACCATTCGCTGTTGGTGACGCTTAGCGGTTCCGACCCTGCCCTCAAGCCCATTATGCTCATGGGCCACATGGACGTGGTCCCCGTGGTGCCGGGTACCGAGGCCGACTGGACGCACGCCCCCTTTAGCGGGCGCGTGGACGATACCTACATCTGGGGCCGCGGCGCGATCGACATGAAGGACCAGGTCGCAGGCATTCTCGAAGCTGTTGAGTATGCGCTGGCGCACGGTTGGCAGCACGAGCGCGCACTGCTCCTGGCCTTTGGCCAGGACGAGGAGACGACGCAGTACGGCGCAGGCGCCATCGGCCGCGCGCTCGAGGAGCGCGGCATTGAGCTTGAGTACCTGATCGACGAGGGCGATTACCGCATCGCTCCGGCTGCCGAGTACAGCGCGGGCGAGGGTTGGCTTATGCATGCCGATCTCGCCGAGAAGGGCTATGCCGATATTGTGCTCAAGACAAAGAGCGCGGGCGGGCATTCGTCCAACCCGTACGGCGGCACATCGCTCGAGGTGCTCAGCCGTGTCATCACCGCAATCTGCGATATCGAGTGGCCGACGCGCGTGACCGACTTGCTTGCCGCCCAGCTCATCGAGTTGGGGCTCTACACGGCCGACGAGATTGCCGCCAACAAGGACGCCATCGTGCGCGAGTGCCTTACCAGCAAGAAGCTCTATCCGCTCGTGACCACCACCTGCGCGCCCACGCAGATCGAGGGTGGCAGCACCGGCGCCAACGTAATGCCGCAGGATATGTGGGCAAACATTAACTTCCGCATGCTCGAGGGCACGAGCGTGGCCGACGTTGTGGCGCGCTGCCGTGAGGCGGTTGCCGGGGCGGACCTTGCCGGTCGTGTCGAAGTGGAGTTGGGCCCCGGCAGCTCCGAGCCCTCGCCGTCCCCGCGCATCGGTGGTCCCGGCCTCGAGGCGGTTCGCTCCATCGCCGTCCGCTATTTCCGTGATCCAAAGGGGACGGAGGAAAACGGATCATTCGAGCCAGTGGCAATTGTGCCCTCGACCGTGATTGGCGCGACCGACGCTGCTAACTACCAGCGCATTTGCCCTGAGTGCATTCGCTTCTCGGCCTTTGTGGTCGACGATGACGAGTGCGACCGCGGCGTCCACGGCACCAACGAGCGCATCACCCGCCGAGCCTACCTCCAGGGCATCCGTTTTCTCATCTCCCTGCTCCAAACGCTCTAGAATTCGACAAGGCGACAGTCCCTTTGTTAGCCGTTGGGGACGTTCTTAAACGACTAGTCGTAAAGGAACGTCCCCAACGGCTACGTCCGCTCATTCCGTGCGGGTTATATGCAGGTCTGCCTGCGCACGCTATCATGTATGGGCTAGACCACAACTATGTACCCCATACGCGAAGGGATGCGCATGTATCTGAAGATCGACATGTTCTAGCTGGGCTTACCCCCGCAGTGGCGCCATGCGCCCCATCAACTCTGCCGATTTTCATCTTCACGCATATAAAGGAGTCCCGCCATGCGCGACAAGCTCGAAAAGATCATCAAGGCCTACGAGGAGCTCGAGAAGAAGCTCTCCGACCCGGCCGTCGCCTCCGATATTAAGGAGTTCACGCGTCTCAACAAGGAGTACGCGCACCAGTCCGACCTCATCGCCGCCTCGCGCGAGTACATCGGCGCACTCGATGACATCGAGGCCGCCAAGGAAATGCTGCACGATACCACCGATGCCGATGAGAAGGAGATGCTCCAGATGGACATCTCCGAAAACGAGGCCAAGCTCCCCCAACTCGAGGAAGACATCAAGTACATGCTCATCCCGAGCGACCCCAACGACGACAAGAACACCATCGTCGAGATCCGCTCCGCTGCCGGTGGCGACGAGGCGGCCATCTTCGCCGGCGACCTGTACAAGATGTATCAGCGCTTTTGCGAGTCGCGCGGCTGGAAGACCACCGTGCTCGATTCCAGCCCCAGCGAGGCCGGCGGCTTTAAGTCCATTGAGTTCAAGGTCGAGGGCGACCGCGTCTACTCCGTTATGAAGTACGAGTCCGGCGTGCACCGTGTCCAGCGCGTTCCCAAGACCGAGTCCCAGGGCCGCATCCAGACCTCCACGGCGACCGTCGCCGTGCTTCCCGAGGCCGAGGAAATCGACGTCCAGATCAACCAGTCCGACCTGCGCATCGACACCTACTGCGCCTCCGGCCCTGGCGGTCAGTGCGTTAACACCACCTACTCCGCCGTGCGCATCACCCACCTGCCCACCAACACCGTGGTGCAGTCGCAGGAGCAGCGTTCCCAGATCCAGAACCGCGAGGTCTGCATGCAGATGCTGCGTGCCCGTCTGTACGAGATGGAGCTCGAGAAGCAGCAAGCAGAGCTTGGTGCCGAGCGCCAGAGCCAGATCGGCCATGGCAACCGTTCCGAGAAGATCCGTACCTACAACCAGCCCCAGGACCGCGTGACCGATCACCGCATCGGCTTCAACTCCACCTACAACGGCGTCCTTCTGGGCGATCAGCTCGGCACCGTGATCGAGGCACTCGCCGCCGCCGAGCGAGCCGAGAAGCTGGCGCAGGCTGTGTAGGTTCCGCCGTTCTACCGAACGGCGGACCAGCCGACGCTGCGCGGGCCGCATTTGGACAATCTGACGTTCAACTTCAAGGGCGCGACCAGAAGGTCAGCGCCCTTTCGTTTCACGTCACCTTGTCTCAAATGCGACCCGCTCGCTGTCCGTCCTCTACATGCGGCGTTGCCTTGCTCCGGATGCGGTATGCTCAACCTGCGGCGCCTTAGAGGTAGTCATTGGGGACGTTCTTAAATGACTAGGTTGGGTAAATTACTTTTCGAGTTTATTTAATCTGTTTTGTTAGAAATTAAGCTGCCTACCTGCTCAAAGTAATTAATAGCATTCATCTGCTATTGAAAATATTGCTCAAAAAATCGTCCAAGAAGTCGCAGTGCATTTTTTGATGAGTCGCGCGTCAAGTGATTTGGTATGTTCTTGGTTAGATATTGGTCAGTTTTTGGGCAACCTTGCCAAAAGCTTGACGAATGCAAATCTGGACGTCGGCGAATGAACACTTTGAGCGAGCTCGGTGCAAAATTCTGGGCTGATTCTCGATAATCGCTTCCAATCGTCCCTTGCCGCGTGCCACCCTCGCGTACAATCTGCTCCGACATTCGTGCGCCGCCCGGCGCTTAAGAGGGGAGGACCCCATGGCAAACGAGATCTGGACCATCAAGCGTTGTCTCGAGTGGACCAAGGAGTACCTGGCCGAGCGCGGCGAGGAGCACCCCCGTCTTTCTGCCGAGTGGCTGCTCTGCGCTGCCACGGGTTTGGCACGCATCGACTTATATATGCGCATGGACGAGACGCTTAACGCGGCTCAGCTCGAGACCATGCACGCGGCCGTTGTTCGTCGCGCTAAAGGTGAACCGCTGCAGTACATCACCGGCAGCACGCAGTTTCGCATGATCGACGTCGCGTGCGCCCCCGGTGTGCTCATTCCGCGCCCCGAGACCGAGATGCTCGTCGAGGAAGTCCTCAATTATCTGGATGCCGAGGTGCTGAGCCCCGAGGCTGCTGCCCGTCAGCGTGTTGAGCTGCCTTGGAACGATGAGGTCGAAGAGGCCCGCAAAGCCGAGGCGGCGCTGGCCGACGAGCGCGCGACTGCCGAGCGCCGTGCCGCTAACCTGACGGCTGCCGATGAGGCGGCGTTAGGCGGCGACGTACTGGGCAGCCGTGCCTATGCCGAGGAACTGGCCGACCGCGAGGCCGAGGAAGCCGCCGCGCAGGCAGCAGAAGCCGAAGCCGCGGAAGCCGCCGAGTCCGAGCTCGACGAATACGGCATCGCCATCGAGGGTGCCGGCCAGGAGACGGCTTCAGCTCAGGATGCCGCTGCGTCTGCCCCAACCGAGCCCTGCACTGCCCGCGTTCTCGAGGTCGGCTGCGGCACGGGCTGCATTTCGCTCTCCCTTGCCTGGGAGCGCCGCGGCCACGTTACCTGCACCGCCACCGATATCGAGCCGCGCGCCATCGATCTGGCCACCAAAAACCGCGACGCCCTCGGCCTCACGGCAGATGAGGTTGCCTTTAGCCTCACCAACCTGGTGAGTTCCATTCCCCGCGAAGAGTGGGGCACCTTTGATGTGCTCGTCTCCAACCCGCCTTACATCCCGACCGACGTCATGCGCTCGCTGCCGCACGAGGTCAAGGACTTTGAGCCCGACCTGGCGCTCGAGGGCGGCGCCGACGGCCTCGATATTTTCCGCCGCCTGCTCAATGCGGCGCCTTACATGCTGCGCGCCGGCGGCCTGTTTGCCTGCGAGCTCTACGAGGGTGCCCTCGATGCCGCGGCCGAGCTCTGTCGCCAGGCAGGCCTTTCGGACGTGCGTATCGTCCATGACCTCACCGATCGCCCCCGCATCGTCCGAGCCATCGTCACCGAGCCCAAACAGCGTATTTAAGCTGAATTAATAGACATTTGCGCAAGTTTGTCCTTGCAATATACCGTAAAACTTCTACTATAGAAGGAGAAAGGTATGTTAAATCAGCTGCATCGGTACCGTATCGTGCTTGATTACATTGAACCTTGGCTTGATGAGCAGGATGAAGCTACGCTGAAGCAGATTTATGCAGACCTTTTGGTGCTCGAGAAGGAAGGTCCCAGCCTTGGTCGTCCGCTGGTTGACCGCGTAAAGGGCTCGAAGCTTCATCATTTAAAGGAGCTGAGAGTGACGTCGTGTGGTGGGCAGGTGATTCGCATCCTCTTCGCCTTTGACCCCAAGCGCCAGGCGGTATTGCTATTGGCGGGTGATAAGTCGCGAGCGGGATCGTCAAGGGCAAAATGGAACGGCTGGTATGCGATCAACATTCCAAAGGCCGAGCAAATATACCGTCGCCACGTAAGGAGGCTCGATCGAGATGGAACTGCATGAGTATATGGAATCTCGCGGGATAACACGCGACTCCATTACCGCCGAGCAGGAGAGGACTCGCGATCGTATCGAAGCCTATAAGCTTGCTCAGATTCGCAGGCTAAAAGATCTAACACAGGCGTCGGTCGCCCAATCGATGGGCGTTTCTCAAAAACGCGTATCCGAGCTCGAGCGTGGGGAATTGGGTTCGATGAGGCTTGACACGCTGAGCAGGTACGCAGAGAGCCTCGGCGGAAAACTGGTTGCAAGCATCGAGTTTCCCGATCGTACCGTTACGCTTGCGCGCTAAAAATCTTCAATTAACCCCCTCACTTTCACCGACTACAAGAGCCGCTCACCAAACCAACATGCGCTCTGGGCAAATAGGTTGAACGTTTCGTGCGAGAATGCCCCTCAGTAAACAAACTTGCACCAGAGCGTAAGGGGCTGGCATACACATGCAGACGGTCTATCGGGTATTCGAGGGAGCGCGTGAGCCGCATCGGCTTGCCGTCGAGCGTACGGCCGAGGTGCTCGGCCGCGGCGGCCTGGCGCTGATTCCGACCGAGACCGTCTATGGCGTTGCCGTGGCAGTCAACGCCTTCTCGGACGCCGTGCCCCAAGATACAGGCGAATTCCCATCGTGGCCGCGCGATCCGCAGGCTGCCGTCAATGGCGCCGCGGTCCCTGCGCTCGGTACCGGCTACCGCCGTATCTTCACTCTCAAGCAACGTGAACTCACCCAAACGGTCGCCTGGCTGGTCGATGGCGTCGAGGCACTCGACCGCTATGGCGTGGATATCCCGGAAGATGCCCGCGTGCTCGCGCGACGATGCTGGCCGGGAGCCCTGACTATCGTGGTCAAGGCGGCTCCCTGCGTGCCGACCTTTATGCGTGCTGCCGACGACACCGTGGCCCTGCGCGCTTCGGCCTCTCCCGTGGTCCAAGCGCTCATCCGCGCCTGCGGCAGTCCCCTTGCCTGCACGAGCGCCAACACACACGGCGCGCCTTCGCCGGCAAGCTTTGCCGCCGTCGAAGGTCGCATCCTGGAGGGGGTCGATGTTGCCGTCGACGCCGGCGAGACCCCGTGTCGCGACGCCTCGACCATCGTGTCGTTCCAGCACGGCGGGCTCCAGATCCTGCGCCAAGGCGCACTTCCCGCATCAGAGATCGAACGGGTCCTGTCCGACCCGATGCAATAGAAAGGTGTAAGCGATGTCGTTGAATCTGGGCAGCCTGGGCATGGAAGATGCCTCGTTTAACTTTGGCGGTTCCTACATCATGGCGCTCGACTGCGGCACCACCTCGGTACTTGCGACCATCGTCGACGAGTACGGCTGCATCGTCGCGCAGGCACGTCGTAGCGTCAAAACCAGCTTCCCGCGTCCCGGTTGGATAGAGCAAGACCCCATGGAGGTGCTTGCCAGCCAGATCGGCGTGATGATGGAGGTCCAGTTTAAGAGCGGCATCCATTCTGACCGCATCGCCGCCATCGGTATCTCCAACCAGCGCGAGACCACGGTGGTGTGGGACCGCATAAGCGGCCAACCCATCTATAACGCCATCGTGTGGCAATGCCGTCGCACCGCACCTCTGATCGACGAGCTGGTCGAGCGGGGCGCAGAAGAGCTGGTGCGCTCCCGCACGGGACTCACGCTCGATCCGTATTTCTCGGCTTCCAAGGTGCAGTGGATCCTCGACAACGTCGACGGTGCGCGTGAGAGCGCGGCGGCGGGCGACCTCATGTTCGGCACCATCGACACCTGGCTCATCTACAACCTCACCGGCAGTCAGGTCTTTGCCACCGACTACACCAATGCCAGCCGCACGGCGCTCTTTAATATCCATACGCTCGATTGGGACGACGACCTGCTGGCGCTCTTTGACGTTCCACGTTCCATGATGCCCGAGGTTCGTTGGAGTTCGGGCGACTACGGCCGCGTCGCGAGCGATATCATGACCAACATGCCGCCCATCATGGGCGTGGCGGGCGATCAGCAGGCGTCGCTGTTCGGCCACTGCTGCTTCCATCCCGGCCAGACCAAAAACACCTATGGCACGGGTTGCTTTATGCTCATGAACACCGGCGACGAGGTCGTCGAATCCAAGAACGGTCTGGTCTCCACGATCGGTATCGCCGCGGACGGCAAGATCAGCTATGCGCTCGAGGGTTCTATCTTTGCCGCCGGCTCAACCATGAACTGGCTGCGCAACAACATGGGCATCATCTCGAGTGTGAGCGAGTCCGCGCAACTCGCCGCTTCGATCAACGACAACGAGGGCTGCTACTTCGTCCCCGCCTTCGCTGGCCTGGGCGCTCCCTGGTGGGACCCGCGTGCCCGCGGTATCGTGTGCGGCCTGACCGGTGCCTCGAGTCGCGCGACCATTGTGCGTGCGGCCTGCGAGTCCATGGCCTACCAGAGTTATGACGTGCTGCGCGCCATGGAGCAGGACGTGGGACTTTCGATTGAGCGCCTGTCCGTCGATGGCGGCGCCTCACGCAACGAGTTCATCATGCAATTTCAGGCCGACCTGCTGGATATCCCCGTGCTGCAATGCGAGACGGTGGAGACCACGGCAATCGGCGCCGCGTACTTGGCGGGTCTTGCCGTCGGCTATTGGGAAGACCTTGAAGAGCTGGAGCAAAATGCCCAGATCGTTAGGACCTTCCTTCCCCACATGTCCGCCGAGCGTCGCGAGCAAAACCTTGCGGGCTGGCGTGATGCAGTCAAGCGCTCGCTCAGTACCGCACAGTAGGGCTGCGATGGGCTGCTCGATACAACAAACCGCTAAACTTATGCATGGCGTGCGGCGGCAACATTGCTGCGCGCCTTGTCAGCAAGGCCGTTTTGCGGCCGCAACGAAAGGGGCAATCAACCCATGACCGTCACCTACGATGCGTCCCGTGTGACGCTTGTCGATCACCCGCTCGTCCAGCACAAGCTGTCGATCCTGCGCGACAAAAACACCGGCACCAACCAGTTCCGCCAGCTCGTGCGCGAACTCGCGCTTTTTGACGGCTACGAGGCCATGCGCGACCTGCCTATGGAAGACGTCGAGGTCGAGACCCCCATCACTACCGCCACGTTCAAACAGCTCGCCGGCAAGAAACTCGCCATCGTGCCCATCCTGCGTGCGGGCCTTGGCATGGTCGACGGCATTCTCGACCTGGTGCCCTCCGCTCGCGTAGGCCACATCGGTATGGAACGCGACGAGGTCACCCACGAGCCGCACGAGTATTACTGCAAGATGCCCAAGGATATCGACCAGCGCATCTGCCTGGTCGTCGACCCCATGCTCGCCACGGGCGGTTCGGCCGAGATGGCCATCAGCTACCTGCGCGAGCGCGGTGTCAAGGACATCCGCATGCTGTGCATCGTCGCGGCCCCCGAGGGCCTCAAGTCGCTGACTGAGAAGGACCCTGATGTGCATATCTATACCTGCGCCATCGACGACCATCTCAACGAGGCTGCCTACATCGTTCCCGGCCTCGGCGACGCCGGTGACCGCATCTACGGCACACTCTAGTCGCTGGGCTAAGACGGCCGCGGCTGCAAATACGAAGAAACGGTGCGCGCGGACGAACAAAAGGCGACCGCGCGCACTCCTGTTAACGGACGTTTTGCCCTGCAGGGTTCGAGAAAAACGTATTACCGTACCTGCGGCATAAAGAAGGTCTTAAGAAAACGAACAGGTGCGTATTAACCGATGCTTTTTCGGTTGTACTTTAGCGATTGGCTCGTACAATAGTCACCAATGTTTGGCGGGAACTGTTCTGTGAAGCGTTAAAAAGGAAAGTGAGGACGCCAGTGTTTCAGATAGCCGATCTGCTCGCTATCGTTGCAGGCGCCATCGCGGGCGCAATTGCCTTCCTTCCCTTTGTCTTTACGCTCAAGCCGGTTCTTGACGATAAACAGAATGCGGACATGCTCAAGGGTATGGTGAGTCTGGCGGTCTCGGCAATCGCCCTGCTCGTCTTTACCTTGGTTGTGTTTGTGTTGTTCGGAGAGGCATTTCGCATGTTCCTCCTGGGCGAGGCGATCGGCTTCGTGGCCTTTATGGCCGCCTGCACGGTTCGCGTCGCCAAGGCGCTGCGAGATCCTCATGAGGTCGAAAGGTAAGTCGTGGAAATTTTTGA
>RQBM01000098.1:0-4147 GCA_008668795.1 Collinsella aerofaciens
ACTTCCCGTATATTTCTTTCTTGCGCAAAGGCACAGCCGAGCGCAGCGATGCAGTCATTGGGATGTCGTCTAATGGCAGGACAGCGGATTCTGGTTCCGTCAATGGGGGTTCGACTCCCTCCATCCCAGCCATTGCATTTGCTACATATGGCCCGTTCGTCTAGCGGTTTAGGACGCCGCCCTCTCAAGGCGGAGATCACCAGTTCGAATCTGGTACGGGCTACCACAAAATGAACGCCCGGGCCTCGCAAGAGACCCGGGTTTTGTGTATTGACCGTATATGCGGCGTCTGCCGTGTTTCGCTCAGATCGAGGAGTAGCCATGGATCTGCCCATCAGCTTGCAAGACATCACGTATGCCGAGAATTACCTGGCGCAGGGAGACTTGGCAACGGCGACGCCGCTGTTGGAGCGTCTGGTTGAGCTCGCCGAGGAGTATATCGACGCCGAGTGCAAGACGGAGGAGAAGCGCCAATACTTTAGCTTCGATAGCAAGTTTGAGCGCTTGGCCTATCGCCGCGTGGAGAAGGATCCGCGCGAGCTGGTGCAGGTCGAGGTACCCTTTGATCGCCTGTATTCCGACATGGCGTTTGCCTATATTCGCCAACAGGATTATGTGAGTGCTCGTAATGCCCTGATGCAGGCTGTGCGTTGGGACCCCATGAACTGCAACTATCGCTTGGACTTGGCCGAGCTGTTCCGCGCACTCGAGGATAAGCAGGAGTGGGCTTCGCTTTCGTTTTCGGTACTAGAGCGTGCGAGCGACGGCAAGTGCGCCGCCCGCGCCTACGCCAACTTGGGCCAGTATTTCCTTGAGCCCGAGACCGAGAACGTCTCGGCGGCCGTGGGTTGCGCGCGTCTGGCGCTGCGCTTGGCCCCTGGCGATGCACATACGACGCGCCTGCTCAACAAGATCCATACTGCCTATCCCGATGCCACCGACGAGAGCGATGACCACGTGATGGGTGAACTGGCCCTGCAGGGCGTACCGACCTCGCCTTCGGCCGAGATTGCCATTTGCCTGATCATGTGTGCGACCGACGCTGCGAGCGACGGTGACAAGCAGGAGGCGACGCGCCTGACGGTCCGCGCCCGCGACCTGGTGGGCGAGGAGGCATGCGCGGCGATCATTAAGCTGGTGCGCGAGAGCGATGCCGAGCTCAACGCCGAGCGCAAGGCAAAGCGCGCAGGCGCCGACAAGGGAGCCGACGGCGTCAAGGAGGCCGGCGATGCCCAGTAAGCGCGAACGCAAACTCATTTCCAAGAATCGTTCGGCGCATCACGAGTACTTTATCGACGAGACGTTCGAATGCGGCATTGAGCTGAGCGGTACCGAGGTCAAGTCGATTCGCGAGCGCGCCTGTCAGATCACTGACACCTTTGCGCTGATTCGCGGCGGCGAGTGCTGGCTAGTGGGCCTGCACATTCACCCTTACAGCCACGGTGGCGTGTGGAACCGTGACCCCGATCGCCGTCGCCGTCTGTTGCTGCATCGCAAGGAGATTGATTTTCTTGACGGCAAACTGCGCAACCGCGGCTATGCGCTGGTGCCGTTGGAGCTCTACTTTAATACCGATGGTCGCGTAAAGTTGCTGTTGGGCCTGGGCCGCGGCAAAAAGCTCTACGACAAGCGCGAAGACATGGCCAAGCGCGACGTTCAGCGCGAAATCGATCGCGCGCTTAAGGAGCGTAATCGCTGACCACCCTTCATAAGTTGCGGTGGAATACGGACTGTTTTGCCTGTTTGAGGGGCTATTCAGTCCCTATTTCACCGCAACTGCGGGCGTCTCATCTTGCTTGCTGTTCTGACACATATGTCTCAAAGGTGGTGTCTGTTATGGGCGCCGCCTTTTTTGTGGGTACATACATCCATGAGGTTCCAACCCGGGTTAGGGGAGTGGTCGTTATGGACAAAACTGCGTTCTTTACGATGCCGAGCGGCCTGTATGTGGTGAGTGCTGCGGCCGACGGGCTACGTGCCGGCTGCGTCATCAACACGGCGGTGCAGGTGACGTCCGCGCCGCCGCGCATTTCGGTTGCCGTGAACAAGGAAAATGTCACGTCTGGTGTTATCTCGTCTGCCAAGGCCTTTGCACTGACCGTGATCGATCAGACGGCCGATATGCTCTACATTGGCAACTTTGGCTTCCGCACCAGCAGCGATTATGACAAGTTTGCCAAGTACGAGACCCGTGAGACCGCTCTGGGCATGCCCTATGTGCCCGAGCACGCGGCGGCCTTGTTTAGCTGCCGTTTGATTGACACTGTTGACGTGGGCACACACTTGCTCTTTATTGGCGAGGTCGAAGATGCCGAGCGTCTGAGCGGTGAGACTCCGTTGACCTATGACTACTACCACAAGGTGCTGAAGGGCAAGACGCCGCCCAAGGCGTCTTCGTACCAAGGGTAGAAATGCTGCAAAACTACTTGCATAATATTATTGAGAATATATACTAATAAGCAAGTACACCAGCAGTCACGTTCGAGAGGAGAACATCATGGCTGAGGAGAAGAAGACGTATAAGTTCGTGTGCACCGTTTGCGGTTATGAGGTTGAGGTCGACACGCCCGAGCTGCCCGAGGATTACGTGTGCCCGGTGTGCGGCGTCGGTCCCGATCAGTTTGAGCTCGTCGAGGAGTAACTCGTAGACACACGACTTGCAGCAACACATAGCTCTGTCCAAGGGTCTCGGTCGGATATTTCGGCCGGGGCCCTTTTCCTCCGTCCCCAAGGGATTGCGGCTGCTGTTAGCCGATCATGTCTGTCGTGAGTCCGGCCGACCTTTTGTCTTAATCTGTAACATCTAACGGCTCAAAACGGGTCTATCTGTTACAGATTGAGACAAAAGGTTGGAGCTGAAGAAATGTCTCGATCTGTAACATCTAGCAGTGGAAAATGGGTCCACTTGTTACAGATCGAGACGTTTGCCTGGGTAGGTGCCCCGTCCCATTACATCCCTGTCAACAACACGACATCGAGAATCGTTACGATGACGCCGATCCCTACGAGCAGCGCGTTGAGCGGGCGTGAATTGGCGTATTTGCCCATAACGCGGGGCGAACTGGTGAGCCGTATGAGCACAAAGACCGTAATCGGCAACTGAAGTGACAGCAGCGCCTGACTCCAAATGAGACCCTCAAAAGGATTCGGGACGACCAAGCACGCCGCCACTGCGCCGACGAAACAGGCTGCCACCCCGATTGAGGAATGTCGGTCGTGGATGTCGTATTCCTCGTCGAACATGCCCGCGGTGATAGTTCCCGCCGCCATGCCCGCTGTCACGCTGCTCGATAGTCCCGCGAACAGCAGCGCTACCGCAAAGATGGTCGAGCTCGCCGGGCCCAAGATGGGGGAGAGCGTGGCTGCCGCGACGGCGAGGTCGTCTACGACAATGTCGTGCGCAAAGAAGGTCGTTGCGGCCAGGATGACCATGGCCGAGTTGATTGCCCAGCCCACGCCCATCGAAAAGAGCGTGTCGAAGAGCTCGTAGCGCAGACGTTCTTCGATAACCTGCTCGCTTTGGCCTTCGAAGTGCATGGATTGGATGACCTCGGAGTGCAGGAAGAGGTTGTGGGGCATAACGACCGCGCCTAGGACACTTACGATAATCGCTGCCGAGCCGGTGGGCATACTGGGTGTGATCCAGCTTGTGGCGGCTTGCGGCCAGTCGATCTTGACTAGTGCAAGCTCGGCTAAAAACGAAAGTCCCACCACGCCCACGAAGGCGATGATCCAGCGTTCGGCACGCTTGTAGGAGTTCGTCATGAGCATCGCCATCGATACTGCCGCCACGATGATGCAGCCGGTGCGCACAGGCAGCCCAAAGAGCATTTGAAGGGCAATCGCGCCACCCAGGACTTCGGCCATGGCGGTGGCGACCGTGGCTAGATACGCGCTGCCGAGTATCGCACGCCCGACGAGGCGGGGCAGATGGCGCGTCGTGGCCTCGGCGAGACACATGCCCGTGGCGATGCCCAGGTGCGCCGCGTTGTGCTGCAAGACGATCAGCATAATCGTGGACAGCGTGACGATCCACAGCAGCGCGTAGCCAAACTGCGAGCCCGCGGCCATATTGGAGGCCCAGTTGCCCGGGTCGATAAAGCCGACGGTCACGAGCAGCCCGGGGCCGATATGCCGCGCAATGTCT
>RQBM01000188.1:0-12483 GCA_008668795.1 Collinsella aerofaciens
AAGGATCAGCGGTATGTAGGGGGCGTTGGTATCCCACGCCTTCCAGAACGACAGGCCGAAGAGGATGGCGGTGGCGAGGATGGCGACGAGCACCCAGGCCGCAAGTCCCTGTTTGAACTCGCGTTTGAAGCGGGTGAGATATTCCTTGACGAGGCGGATGTCGTCATGCTCGTCATAGGCGAACATTGTGGAATACAATGCCGCGCGTGCCGGGCCGATGGTGACGTTTGGGATCAGCGTGATGAGGTAGACCAGATTAAGCCCGACGAAACGCAGCAGGGTGTCCATGAAACGCCAGAAGGGCGCGTTGATGTTGAACCGCATGAATCCTCCTCGATGATGTGTTCGGCTATTGCCGATAGTACTGTGCCGTATTGTGCGACACGCCCTATTTATAAGATTATAAATAGCTCTCCAAGAGCACTTAGTTTGTTGGAATAACAATACTTTAGCGCCGATGCGGCAAGGGTTTTGCGGCCACTGCCGTCGCTGCAGGAAGCCGCTGAAATGGACGGCGCCGGCACGCTGACCGTGTTCACCCGCATCATCCTGCCGATGTGCACGCCGATTCTGGCGACCGTGGGCATCTTCTCGGCCGTGAACCAGTGGAACTCTTTCCAGGACACCCTGATCTACATGACCGATTCGAAGCTCTACTCGCTGCAGTACCTGCTGTACACCTACATCAACCAGGCGTCCGCACTGGCGAATGCGGCCAAGGCGAATTCGGCGAATGTCGCCGCTCTGGCAAGCGCCGCGACGCCGACCTCGATCCGTATGACGGTTTCCGTCATCGTGGTGCTGCCGATCATGTTCACCTACCCGTTCTTCCAGCGCTTCTTCGTCAAGGGCATGATGCTGGGCGCGGTTAAAGGCTGATTAACAACACAACGATTCTTTTCCCCATAACTGAATATCAGAAGAAGGAATACAAGGAGGTTTCCGCATAGAACTGAAGAAAATCACCACCCGCGCGATTGCGGCTGGCGTTGCGGCTGCTACGCTGCTGTCGCTCGCGGCCTGCGGCAGCGGCAGCAACAGTGCCGACACCAAGGACGACGGTTCCGAAATGACCGTCGAGGTCTTCGACTCGCTGGCCAGCAGCCAGGGTCTGCAAAAGAGCGGCTGGTTCGCCAAGATCGTCAAAGACAAGTTCAACATCAAGCTGAACATCATCGCGCCGAACGTGTCCGGCGGCGATACCGTGTTCGATACTCGCTCCGCTTCCGGCAACCTTGGCGATCTGGTGATTGTCGGTACCGGCAACGGGCGTCTGAACAAGCTGGTCAAGGCCAAGCTCATCGAAGACATGACCCCGTACTACTCCAGCATGAAGAATGTCAAGAAGTACGATTCCGCGGTCAAGTCCATCGCCAAGCAGGCCGGCAAGGATGGCGTGTGGGGTGTTCCTCAGGGTGTCTCCTCCCAGTCTCCGACCGACCCGAGCGAAGGCAACGAGTCGGCTGCCGCACCGTACATCCGCTGGGATATCTACAAGGAGATCGGCTACCCGCAGATCAAGGATCTCGACGGTCTGCTCAATGTGCTTAAGCAGATGCAGGACAGGGCTCGCCAGGATACCGGCAAGGACGACATCTACGCCATGTCACTGTTCAAGGATCGGGACGGCGATGTGATGCAGAACGCCGCATCCATCTGCAGCTGGTTCGGCTACACCAACCAGGGTTCCGTGTTCATCTCCGCCGACGGTAAGGACGTGCAGCCCGCCACCAAGGAGGGCGGCATCTACCAGCAGGCCCTGGAGTTCCTGAACAAGGCCGAATCCATGGGGCTGGTCGATCCTGATTCCACCACCCAGGACTGGGATACCATGCGGACCAAGGTCACCAACGGCAAGACCATGCTGTCCATCTGGAGCTGGCTGGGCAAGCCGCGTATGAACTCCGACGAGAACAAGGCCAAAGGCGTCGGCTTCATGCTGGCTCCGCTTGAGAACATGAAGGTCTATTCCGACGGCTTCCAGCCTGACGGTGATGGCGCCACCATCGTGGCCATCGGCTCCAAGGCCAAGAACAAGGCCCGTCTGGCCAAGTTCATCGACTGGATGTATTCTCCGGAAGGCATCTACGCCTCTTCCTCCAACTCCGGTGGCGCCGCCTGCGAAGGATCTGGGCTGCTTCACCACCGACAAGGACGGCAAGAACCCGACCCTGACCAAGTTCGGCCAGCAGGCCATGACCGGCGACCACGCCAACCTGAAGGTCTCCGCCAAGCTTGGCGGCTCCAGCTACGATGACGGCTACTCTAAGCTGAACTTCAAGGCCGTGTCTCAGAACGACATCGACCCGAACACCGGCGAGGCCTACAACCCGCTGCTGTGGAAGTCCAACCAGGATGAGACCGAGCTGTTCAAGGATTGGTCCGCCCACATGGAGAACGCCACCAACGACATCGACTATCTGCAGAAGGCAGGCAAGCTCTCCATCGCAGCCGGTGCGTCCTACACCACTCCACAGGAGGATTCCACGGTTTCCGCCACCCGCAGCTCCGTCAAGTCCGAAACGGTGAACGCCTCCTGGCAGGCCATCACCGCTGCGGGCAAGTTCGAGAAGACCCTTGACGAAGCCCGCACCAAGATCGACAACCTCGGCTACAAGGAAGTCCTCAAGGTCGACCAGCAGAACGCCAAGGACCTGATCCAGGCCCGCAAGGACATCGTCAAGCAGGCCAAGTAATTCCTGGCGTTCCGGCTGGAGCGTTTTCGCTTCGGCCGGAACGCCTCGCCTAATCACATAACCAACAAGGGGCGTCGGACTCTTCGAACCGGGCCGACGCCCCGCAACTCTTCCGGTTCCGCATATTCCGACGGACGTCGTCGTCTCCTTCTTGCCTGTCGGAACTTTTCCGCTTTTTCCATGTCCACTTTCCTCCATGCTTTCGTGAGGAGCGCGTTCGATGATGAATCTCCACACCGTCGAATCGCAATGAAACGAAAGAAAAACGCATGACCGTAATTACTGAAGCCAACAAAACCAAAGCCAGGGAACTGACGGCGCAACTCACGCTGGACGAGAAAATCGCCATTGTGCACGCCGCAGGCCTGTTCCGCAACGGCAACGCCGAACGACTGGGCATTCCGCCGCTCAGGATGGATGATGGTCCGATGGGCGTGCGCGCCGAACTGCATAACGACAATTGGGCGCCGCTGTACAACACCCGTGACTATGTGACCTACCTGCCGTCCGGCTCGGCGGTCGCCTCCACATGGAACCCCGACCTGGCCCGCATGACCGGTGAAGTATTGGGGGAGGAAGCCCGAGGCCGAGGCAAGGACGTGATTCTCGGCCCTTCCATCAACATCAAACGCAGTCCGTTGTGCGGACGCAATTTCGAATACATGAGCGAGGATCCGGTCCTGACCGCCGCGCAAGGTGTGGCCTACATCCAAGGCGTGCAGGAATCCGACGTGGCCGCCTGCGCGAAACATTACGCGGTCAACAGCCAGGAAACCGACCGATTGGACGTTGACGAGACCGTAAGCGAGCGGGCATTACGCGAAATCTACCTGCCGGCCTTCGAAGCGGCGGTACAAGACGGCGGCGTGCTCTCCGTCATGGGCGCCTACAATCTCGTCAACGGCACCAAATGCTGCGAACACAAGCAGCTGCTCGACGACATCCTGCGCGACGAATACGGTTTCGACGGTTTCGTCGTTTCCGACTGGAGCGCGGTGCGCGACACCAAAGCCAGCGCCGAAGTCGGCATGGATATCGAACTGTCCGTCACGCCGAATTTCGACGATTACTACTTCGCCAACCCGCTGAAGAAAGCCGTGGAAGACGGCGACGTCAAGGAAAGCGACGTCGACGGGAAAGTCGAACGCGTGATCGCCGTCATGGACGCGCTGCACATGCTCGGCGACGCGCACGCAAGCCGCAAACCAGGCCGTTACGCGACGCTCGACCACGCGGCGAAGGCATTGGACATCGCCCGCGAATCCATCGTGCTGCTGAAAAACGACGCGCACCTGCTGCCGCTCGACGAACGCAACATGACCCGTCTGCTGGTCATCGGTGCCAACGCCGACCGCATCCACTCCAACGGCGGCGGCTCGGCCGTCATCAAAGCGCTGCACGAAGTATCCCCGCTGCTCGGCCTCAACGGCGAGCTCGGCGGCAACGTCGAAATCGAATACGCGCTCGGCTACGACGCCAAACAGATCAACCAGGACGAAAGCTGGCAGGAGGAAAGCCTTGAGAATTCTAAGGGTTCCGATGCCAAAGACGTGAATCGCGCGCGCGAACTGCGTGACGAGGCCGTGGCAAAAGCCCGCGCATACGCGGCCGCCGGAGATCCGGTGGTCTTCATCGGCGGACTCGACCACGAACATGATCTGGAAGGCCGCGACCGCACCGACATGCGCCTGCCGTAGGGCCAGGACGAGCTCATCGAAGCGCTCAACAAGGCGTGGTGCGCCAATTTCTGGAGCCACACCATCTACGATTGGGGCGACGTGGTGCCCGCCCGTCGGCTACGGCGACGGCATCAGCGACGCCAAATGCGTGGTGTCCGGGCTGCAGATGGACTATCGCCGCTTCCAAAGCCAGGCGCAGTTGGCCTGCTATACGAACGAGCGCGACGCGATCCGCGAATACGACGCGACCACGCCGATCACCACGAACCTCATGGGCACGTTCAAGGATCTCGACTACTTCGAGTGGGCCAAGGAGATGGACGTGGTCAGCTGGGACAACTATCCGGGCATGGACACCCCGCCGAGCTTCACCGCCATGTGCCACGACCTGATGCGCGGCATCGGCGGCAACAAGCCGTTCATGCTGATGGAGCAGACCCCGAACCAGCAGAACTGGTTCCCGTTCTGCAAGGTCAAGCAGCCGGGGGAAGTGCGTAAGCTCAGCTGGCAGGCCGTGGCCCATGGCGCCGACACCGTGCGGTTCTTCCAGATGAAGCAGTCCCTTGGCGGCTGCGAGCGATTCCATGGCGCGGTCATCGCGCATGACGGCACCGAGGAGTCCCGCGTGTTCAAGGAGACCGCGGCCTTGGGTGAGGAACTGGACCGCATCGGCAGGCGGATCATGGGCTCGCGCATCGAATCCCGTGTAGCCATCATGTTCGACTGGCAGAGCTACTGGTCGCTTGAAGGCTGTGTCGGCCCGACCACCGGCTTCAACTATCCCAATGAGGTTCATCGCTTCTACCGTGCGTTGTGGCGTCGCAATGTGCCGGTGGATATGATCGCCAGCACCACGCCTCTTGCGCGGCTCAGCCAGTATGATCTGGCCATCGCCCCGGCGCTGATCACCGTGTTGCCTGGTGTGGCTGAAACGTTGGAAGCCTATGTGGCGGATGGTGGCACCTTCATCACCGGCTATATGGCCGGCATCCATGATGAGCATGATCTGGTGGTGCCAGGCGGCTACCCGGGCAAGCTGCGCAGGCTTATGGGCGTATGGGTCGAAGAGATCGATGCGCTTGCGCCGGGCGAAACCATCGAAGTGCATGGCGGCACGGTTGATGCCAAGGGCGAGATCGTGGCGAGCATTATTCATCGCGAAGGTGCCGAGCGTCTTGCTACGTACGGCGGCGACGAATTCTATGCTGGGCATTCCGCGCTCACCGTCAATGCGTATGGCAAGGGCAAAGCCTATTTTGTGGGCACTCCGTTGGACGAGACCGGCATGAGCGCGTTCATGGCTCCGATCATCAAGGAGCTGGATCTGAAGTCGCTTGATACCCCGGAGGATGTCAGCCTGTCCGTGCGCTATGGCGATGGCGGCACCCGCTACGCGTTCCTCATCAACAACAGCGCCGCCGACAAGCGTCTGTGCCTCAGCGAACTCAACGGTGGCACGGAGCTGCTGACCGGCACCGTCATCAACGATCTGATCGAGCTTAAGCCGTATGGCGTGGATGTGATTGCGTTGCGGTGATCGCAATGCTGTAGACCACGTTAGACGGAGCGGAACGACTCCACTCGACGAAGCCGAATATGAAGAAGGCCGATGCCCTTGATGGACATCGGCCTTCTTCGTCAGGAACCGGTGGTATGGCGCCGTTCCGCGTTCATCGGGTGGCTGCGATCACACCGCCGGTCATCATCACGCCTGCTTCTTCTTCAGCAGAATCGCGGCGCCTGCAATCAGTGCCACAGCCGCGGCGACCGCCATGCCGAGCACGGAGGAGCCGGTCGAAGGGGTGGACGTGACACCGGTCGGTGTTGTGGATGGCTTCGTGTCTGTGGCAGGCTTTGCCGGGGTCGTTGGCGTCGTCGGTTCAACAGCGTCCTTTTCGAACACAGCCTGGATGGAGACGCTGCCGTCAGGCATCTCGAAGGCGTTGTTCTCGATGGAGACGTTGCCCTTCAGCACGTTCCACTCTTTGAAGTGGTAGCCCTTGTTCGCGGTGGCCGTCAGCGTGACCTTGCTGCCCTTGGCCGCGCGCTCGACATCCGCGGAGGCGGAGCCGCCTTCGGTCGCGGAGACGTTCACGGCGTACTGCGTATTGCGCACGCGCCACAGCTGGGTACCGTAGAACGGGTTCGCGGTGCCGACCACCATGTAGTCGTCGGTGTCGCAGAAGATGCGCAGACCGTGGTTGAACGGGTCGCCGAAGCCGTTGTCGGTAACGGTGCCGACGGTCACGCCCTCATTCGCGGCGGAACGGTCGGTGATCTCGAACAGGTTGAAGCCGCGCTTGGACTTGGCCAGGTACGGCAGGGACTTGGCGTAGGCCTTGAGGTTGGCCTTGCTGGTCAGCTTGACCAGCATCTCGTACAGGCCCTTGAACTTGTCGGGAATGATGTCGGCGATGCTGAAGAACGCGTCCGTGACTTCGCCGTAGTTGTTGGCGAAATCGGCGGAGCCCTTGTCGGACAGCTGGGAGCCGAGGTTGTCCAGCTCGTTGTTGATGTCGAAGAGCTGCGAGGCCTCATCGGAGGAGCCGGAGGCTGCCAGGCTGCCCGGAACGATGCTGCCGTCCTTGATGCCGTCGACCAGTTCCTTGGTCTGGGCGGCGGTCAGGCTGATCGGCTTGGCGGACGAGACGGACTTGGCGTCGGTGGTCTGCGGCTGCGCGGCGGAGGCGTCCTTGCCGGCCTGGATGCGGGCCCAGTCGACCAGCGCCTCCGGATTGTCGGTGGACGGCATGGTCTGGGTGGTCACCTTGGCGTTCTGATCGTTGCTCTGCGTGGCGATGGCGGAAGCCGGGTCGGTCGGGCCCATGCCCCACAGCAGGCGCAGGAACACGCGCAGGTAGTGGACGGTGTTGTTCCAATCCTTCTCGTTCATGTTGAGAATGTCACCGTTGGTGAACTGTGCGATCGGTTCCAGCAAGGTGGTGGTGTTCATGGTGGACAGGTACATCTTGCCCTCGTGAACGGTGGTCTGCCAGGTGTATTGGTTCATGTGGTTGTCGTAGCCGCTGCCCAGACCGGTGGAACCGCCCTTCGGGAAGGTGTCGTTCTTGTCGCCCACGAGCATCTCGACGTTCTCGTTCTTGTCCATGCGGTATAGGTTGACGGACTGTTCGAGGTTGGTGGCTTGGGTTACGAAGTTGCTTTTGGTGACGAAGCCCTGCAGTGCGCTGGACACGTCGTTGTAGTCGCCGATGTACAAGTGGTCGCCGTAGACCTGCAGGGTGCAGGCGCCGGCGCTCACACGGCTTTTGTCAAGACCGTAGTAGTACTTGGCGCCCTTGGCGGTGTCGCCTACGAGCGGACGCCAGGTCCAATCGGCCTTGTTGGTGGAATCGCCCTTGTTCTCGCCCACGTAAATGGCGAAGGAGCGCATGGTTCCGGTCTCTTCGTTCAGGGTGCTGGTGTCGCCGGTGCAGACCACGACGTACAGCTTGCCGTTGAACTCCTGCACCTGATAGATACCGCCGCCGCCGTTGACATCCTGTCGGTGGATGGCGGGCAGGTTGTCGAAGCTCGCCATGTCGGCGATCACTTTGTAGGAGTTCGGATCGGACGGGGTCTTGGATGCCACAAGCAGCGCCTTGCCCTTGCCGTCCGCGGTCGGCTTGAGGTCGCCGGCGATCAGCGTATTGCCGAAGGAGCCGATGGCACGGGTGGAGGTGAACACGTTGCCCTTGACCAGGGAACGGAAGCCATCCACGTCGACGCTGTCATACACCTTGGTGAGCTTGTCGTTGTTGGCCGGGTCGACTTCGTAGATGCACGGGAGTCCGTTTTGATAGGCCATGGCGGTCTGGATCTCCTGCTGGGTGAGATCCTTGTTGTTGGTGTCCATGACCATGCCCTCGAAGTACAGCTTGCCGTTCATCTTGAAGGCGCTGCGGAAGGTCGGGATCACGCCCTTGCCTCCGTCGATGCCGGTGCTCTTGGACATGAGGATCTTGGTCTTGCCGGTCTTCACATTGAACTTGAACAGCATGCCGCCGGCGCTCTTGCCGTCGGGTTCGCCAAGGTACATGTTGCCCGCGTACATGGTCTGGATGAGTGCGGTGGCCTGCTTGGAGGTCAGGCCGAGGCTTGTCATATCGCGGTTCAGAATGGCCTGCACGCCGAGGCCGCCGTACATGGTGCCGATGTAGACCCAGTCGCCGGAGGATGCTGCCGCATAGCTGTAGGACTGGCCGCGGTCGCCGTTGCCGGTGGTGCTCAGGCCGGTGGTATAGGGGGCGATGGTGCCGTCGCCGGTGTAATCGACCACGCCATCGGCCTGGCTCAGGCCCTGATCGGCGTGGCTGACCTTTTCGAAGGTCATGCCGTTATCGTTCTGGGAATTGTAGGTGTATTGGGGAGTCAGGCCGGCGGAGTCGTCCGCCATGGCGGTGGCCGGGATTCCGGCGAGAGCCGTTGCGCAAGCGACGATTGCGCCAAGGCATGCGATTGCCTTGTTTCTCATCTATTTCTCCTGTCTTCGCGCGACGTGGAAAACGTCATTGATGGGGGCATCTAGGGGGCTGCCCGCCGTAAGCGGCGGGAGTCATAAAAGCGTGTATTGCAAGAGCCTCCAATAGGCAACCGTATCGATAAATATTGACAAGTTGTTATGGCATATGTTGCACAATGGCAGACGAATATGCTATGACGCACTTCGATTCCGCCATTGCATTGGTGGTACGCAAAGGGGTGTTGGCTGAGCGTATCGGGGGATGGGGCGGAAGCGCTTAAGTATGGGCGGGAACGCTATACTGTACCAAGGCAGGATTTTTATTAAAGATGGGTTAGATAACGATATGACTGCAAAGAAGCGCATCCTTGCGTTCGAAATCGGAACGTTCTTCACCCGATACGTGGTGTTCGAGGACGGGCGCATGGGCATTCCGGGTACTATCGCGACTCCGGTCGACGGCGAGGAGCCCTTCTACCAGGCGCTCGCGCATATTGTTTCCAAGCAGCGTGCCCCTCTTGACGGCATCGCCATAAGCGTGCCCGGCTTCATCGACACGGAGAAGCAGGTCGCCGTTACCGCCGGCGCGCTAAGCATACTGTACGGCCATGAAATCGGCAGAAAACTGCAGGGCTATCTTGACGACCCGATCCCCACATGGATGGAGAACGACGCCAACTGCGCGGCAATGGCGGAGAAGCTGAGCGGCAACGCCGTCAAACTCGACGATTTTGCGCTGATCACCATCGACAGCGGTGTGGGCGGTGCGTTGTTCCTGGACGGCAGGATCCGCCGAGGCAAGGATTGGCGTGCAGGCGAGCTGGGCATGATGATCCCGAACTATGAGACCGGTGGATTCCACACCATGCAGGATTACCTGTCGACCATCGTGCTGGCGGAGGAGTACGCCAAGGAATTCGACGTGCCGACAGGCTCCATCGTGCCGGCCACCCTGTTCCATCGTCTCGATGAGCCGCGTGTGCGCAAGATCGTGGACCGGTGGATCGACTATCTTGCCATCGGCATTTTCAACATCGTCGCCGTGGCCGACCCCGAATGCGTGCTGCTGGGCGGTGGCATCTGCCGTGAACAGCAATTGCTGCCGCTGGTCAATGCGGCGCTCGACAAGATCCCGCAGTGGAGCGATTTCCACACGGTTGTCAAGCGCTGCCGGCACACCAACAACGCCGGTCTGATCGGAGCCTACTACGCCTTCGAAACCGAGGTCGAAGGCATGGAGAAGGTGCCGATCCGCTAGTCGCGGATGCTTCCGATACGAAAATCGGCGGGTCCGCTTCCCGTGAACGGCCCCGCCGATGGCGAATATGCACAAGAGCGGTGGGCGGTCGATATCGATCTTCCGCTGTAATGCTCTGCTGATCTTCGGGGTCAGAGCTACTGCCGTGCCGACAAGGTAAGCGGCAGCAGGCAGGATTCGTTCTTCGGGTCGTGCTCCGAGGGGTCGCGGAAGCCCTGCCATTCGCTATCGGGGAAGATGATGTCGGAGATGCTCATCCATTGCTCCAGCAGATTCATCGAATTGTCACCCAGCCAACGGTACTGCAGACCGTCCATGGCGCTCATCGCCAGGGTGTACAGGTCGTAGAACCGTTCCTCGTCCACGTCCGGCGGCAGCAGCCAGTTCATCGAGCAAATCATCTCCCATTGGCGCAAATGGCGGCCGATGAAGAAATCGTGGGCCGGGTGCGAGGGGTTCAGCGCCTCGCCGTTCAGCACCGAATACAGCTGCACGAGCTCGGGGCGCTGCAGATTGTACAGCACGATGTTCAGGCAATAGCGCGGGTAGTAGTAGACGCGGTGCCCGTCGGCGTCGACGATGGCGGCCGTCACCGCGTTGTATTCGTCGGCATCGATGGTGTCGTAGCATTCCGACAGCACCATGTTGAGCAGATCGTCCTTCGAGGAGATGTAATGGTACAACGCCGCCTCGGTGATGCCCAGCTCGTCGGAGATGTTCTGCAACGACATGCCCCAGAACCCCTTGGTGGCGATGATTTTGACGGCGGCCTGCAGGATTTGCAGGTGGCGTTCCTCCTGACTCATACGCTTGCGTTTGACGAAGGTCTTGTCGCCCAGCGTGTCCCTGGCGGTAGTGGCCCCCGTAGCGTTGCCGATGCGTGAGGCGGCCGGCCAGTTGCTCTGGTCATTCAGGAATCCATCCCATGCCGCGACGCTCATAGCCAGCTCCTTACACCCCTGCTCATCGTGTCCCTCATAAAACCATCCAATACTATTACGCCCTCTGGCCTCTAGGCGAAGAGTCGCCGTAGCCACGCGTTGGCCAACACCGGCCATTGCTGGACGCATGGCTCGATGCCATTAACCCCCTGCCACGCCGTTTCCGCAGTGCCAAGCGCCAGACCATGCCCGCCTTGGGGGAACAGATGCGCCTCGACCGGCACGCCGGCCTTCTTGCAGGCATCGACCAACATCAGCGTGTTCTCGACCGGTACGCAATCGTCGGTGATGGTATGCCATACGAATACGGGCGGCGTCTTCGCGTCGATATGCCGTTCGATGGACACCGCGTCCAACGCCACCTGATTATCGCTGTTGTCGCCAAGCAGACAGTCGAAGCTGCCACGATGCGCGAGCGGGCCTGAAGTGATCACCGGGTAGCCGAGCATCAATGCGTTCGGGCGCACCGCGTCAGGGTCATAGCCATGTGCCCGCATGGTGTCGTCACCCGCCGTGGTCGCAAGATTGGCCGCAAGATGACCGCCTGCGGAAAATCCGATTACCGCGATCTTACTGGGGTCGCAATGCCAGTCGTCCGCATGCGCGCGTATGCGCTGCACTGCTTCCGCGGCTTCCAGCAAAGCCGTGGGGAAGACGGATGGCGCGACGGAATAGCGCAGCACAAACGCGTTGCATCCGGCCGCGAGGAACTGCATGGCGATCGGTTCGGCCTCGCGGTCGGAGGTCATGGCATAGCCGCCGCCCGGAATCACCAGAACGCTGGGGCGTTGACGTTTGGGATCGATCTCCTCGCTGTTGTCGAGAACGTACCGGACGAACGTGGCCTCACTGCCATCGATGCCGGTGATGATGTCTTCACAATACTGCATATCGCTACCTTAGACGGATTGTGTGTGCGAATCCATGCGGCCTTCTATGCGGCACACGGATTCGCACTGTTCTGATCGGTTCCTGCCTTCCACAAGGTTGCAGGAAACCGATGGAGGATCGCCGGAACAACCTATATGCAAGATGCTCCGGCAATCCATGTTCATGTTGAGGAGAGTGTAGGCCCGCCCCGTTTGTGAGCACGTTCTGATGCTCACATCAGAACGTGACCTCGACATCGACGGATTTGGCATCGCTCAAAGCGGGAACCACATTACCGCCAATCTTCGCTCCGTCGACGCTCACCGTGCGCTCGCCGGTGCGCTTCATGGCGATGCGGTAGGTCGCGCCGCGGAACACGCGCGTCACGGTCAGCTGGTCGAACCGTTCCGGCAGATGCGGTTCGATGGCCAGGCCTTCGAGCGTCGGTCGCACGCCCAGCAGATACTGCGACACGTCCACGAACGTCCACGCGGCGGTGCCGGTCAGCCAGGAGTTCTTGCCCTCGCCCGGGGTCGCTGCCTCGGGACCGGCCACCATCTGGCAGTAGACGTACGGT
>RQBM01000161.1:0-5136 GCA_008668795.1 Collinsella aerofaciens
GCTGATACCATATTGTAGCGATACCCTCTACGTTTCCCCAAAATCGAAAGGCTTCCATGAATCCCAGGACTAAATCTCAGGACATTCGCGACTTGAGCCAAAACGATATTCGCGAGCTCGTGGCCGAGCTTGGCCAGCCCGCCTTCCGCGCGAAGCAGCTCATCGAATGGGTCTTTGAGAAGAACGTTTGTTCGTTCGACGACATGACCAACCTTCCCAAGGCTTTCCGCGAACAGCTTAAAGAGGCTTTTGCCTTTGATACGCCGACTGAACTCACCAAGCAGGTTTCCAAAGATGGCTCGCGCAAGTATCTGCTCGAGTACCACGACGGCATTTCCGTCGAAACTGTCGGTATGCCCCGTCGCAACAAGCTTTCCGTCTGCGTTTCCACCCAGGCAGGCTGCGGCATGGGCTGTGCCTTTTGCGCTACCGGCCTCAACGGCCTCAAGCGCTCTCTGACCGCTCAAGAGATCGTCGACCAGGTACTTCATGTATCCAACGACTTTGGCGAGCGCGTCACGAGCGTTGTCTTCATGGGCCAGGGCGAGCCGTTTGCCAACTACGACGAGGTTCTCAAGGCGTTGCGAATCCTCAACGACCCTGATGGCATCGGTATCGGTGCTCGTCACCTCACCGTCTCTACCAGCGGCGTTATTCCCGGTATTCGCAAATTTGCGGACATCCCCGAGCAGTTCACGCTTGCCGTTTCCCTGCATTCCGCCATCCAGTCGACACGCAATAAGCTAATGCCCGGTGTTAAGAAGTACACGCTACTTCGCCTTCACGAGGCGCTTCAACTCTACACCGAGAAGACTGGCCGCCGCCCGACCTATGAGTATGCCATGATCGAAGGCGTCAACGATACGAATCCCGAGATGCAGGCGCTCTGCGACTTCTGCGAGGGAACGTTGTGCCACGTTAACCTGATTCAGCTTAACGACATCGAGGGCAGCCCGCTCAAGCCGTCGCCGATTCATAAGGTTGAGGATCTTCAGCGTCGTCTTGAGTCCCGTGGCATCGAGACCACGATTCGTAACTCCCGTGGTAACGATATTGACGCCGCTTGCGGACAGCTGAAGCAGCACTTCAAAGTTCAGAAGAACGCATAGGGGAGTCGCACCCCAAAACGTTTCATGTGAAACATCGAACGGCCCCGGTTACAGGAGATGCAACCGGGGCCGTTTTATTTATTGACCTTAATTTTGAATCAGCTGCTACCTGTCCCATTTTTTACGGCCAAAATAAGGGGTCCTTGCCTCGTGAATCAGACAAGGACCCCTCAAAATATGCTAAGTAATTATTAGGTACCTAATAGCCTACATTTTCCCATTGGTTACTAACCCAACCTTGATTAATCTTGGGATTCTTCGTTACCTGAGCCGTACGCATGGCAACATCTTCTGTCATAACATCCATTTTCTTCTTGGATGTATCGACAATATCTTGCGCACTACGAAGCAAACGACCTCGAAGTTCATCGTCTGTCGCGATCTTATAGCCAGCAAAGGCACCAGCCGCGACAGTCGTCGCCAATGCAATCGCAGTTAAAATCCTATTCCTCATCTTGGCCTCCTTGATCAAACTGAATCATTTCGCCAAGAATACGAGAGAGCTCTTCCTCGTCTTTAAACTCAATCTCAATCTTATTCTTTCCACGCGAGCTCTTAACACGCACGTTGGTATTAAAAACCTGACGAAGCACGCGGGCAGCCTTTTTAAAAGACTGAGGCGTTGCAGGCCTCGGCGTCTTAGGTGTCTCTCCGGCAGAAAACAACGGAGCAAGATTTTCTGTCGCTCTTACGGAAAGGCCCTCTGCAACAACCTTCTCTGCAAGTCGAATTCGAGCGTCCTCATAGGGAACTGCAAGAATCGCACGTGCATGACCAGCAGTAAGTTTGCCCTCAAAAATCATCTGCTGAACAACTTCAGGGAGATCGAGAAGGCGCAGCGAGTTTGTAATTGCAGAGCGTGACTTGCTGACTGCCTTCGACAATGCCTCCTGGGTCATACCGCTGGCATCGATAAGCTGGCGATAGCCCTTAGCCTCTTCGACGGGATTCAGATCAGAACGCTGAAGGTTTTCGATCAGAGCAAGAGCCAGCATCTCTTCATCATTAACATCTTTAATGATGACGGGCAGCTCCTCAAGACCAGCAAGCTTTGACGCTTGGTAACGACGCTCACCAGCGATGATCTCATAGCCGTTTCCATGCTTGCGAACCAAAAGCGGCTGCAAGACGCCATGTTCTTGGATTGATTCGCTCAACTCACGAAGTTCAGTTTCGTTAAAGTGAATTCGCGGCTGATTAGGGTTGGGAACGATATCCTCAATAGGTAGTTTTGTTTCAGATGCGGCATTCGAAGCCGATGCAGCCGAACCACCGGTCTCATACTCGGCCTCTGAGACCAAAGCATTGAGTCCACGTCCCAATCCGCCACGTTTCTTTACACTAGGCACGCTTGATCACCTCTTTTGCAAGGTTCATATATGCTTTTGCACCCTTATTTTGAGGTGCATAGGTAATTACCGGTTCCCCAAAAGACGGAGCTTCGGAGATTTTAACCGTACGGGGGATCAACGTCTTAAATGCCTTATCACCAACGTACTATTGAACCTCCTCAAGAACCTGATTCGATAGAGAAGTACGCGAGTCATACATGGGCATAAGCACACCGTAGGTGTCTAAGCCCTTGTTCAGACGAGATTTGACCATCTTCATTGACTCAAGCAGCTTCGTAACGCCCTCGAGTGCGTAATACTCGCACTGGATCGGAATCAAAACGCTGTCTGCTGCGGTCAAAGCGTTGATAGTAAGCAGGCCGAGCGAAGGAGGGCAGTCAATGAAAATAAAATCGAACTCGTCCTGAATCGGCTCAAGCAAATCTTTGAGACGGGTTTCACGAGCAATTGCGCTTACGAGTTCAATTTCCGCGCCTGCAAGCTGAATTGTAGCCGGAATTACGAATACCTTTTTGCAATTTGTATCAAGAACAAGCGATTCTGCCGGCACATCATTCAGCAATGCATCATAGATGCAGTGATCAAGGTCTTCTTTTTCAATTCCGAATCCACTGGTGCTGTTTCCCTGCGGATCAAAATCAACAATCAGTGTCTTACGACCCTGCTCACCCAGTGCTGCTGCAAGGTTTACAGCCGTCGTTGACTTACCGACGCCGCCTTTTTGATTGATGATTGCAATGATACGCGTGTCTTTTGCGCTCTTAGAACGCTTAACGTCGCGAAATCCCACGGTCCCTCCTGGTGTGTATTAAAGCTGTCAAACGGAGGATGTTTCACGTGAAACATTCCGAATCGATAGCAACTGCTATGTTTCACGTGAAACACTGCAAGCTGTTAGTAACCATTATGTTTCACGTGAAACATCTAGGCAAGCGGATTCTTCTTTGCCATGCCATTTGCACGAGGCAATGAAACGGATGCTGAATGACTCTTCTTAAGAACAATGAACTCCCTGTGACCCAAGCCTTCAGGCAAATCAATTGCGTCATTCAGAAGCAAAGTGAAGCCGCAAATCTTAGCTGCTGACATGCCGGAAGCAAGCTCCTCATCCGAAGGATTGCCCTTGGTGATAACAAATAGCCCTCCATCCTTCAGGTACGGAGCCGCATACTCAACAAGAATCGGTAGAGGGGCCAGTGCGCGGGCGGTTACAACGGAGAACTGCTTCTTATGGCTTCGAGCATATTCTTCAAGACGATCATGAACCGCATGAGCATGTTTCAATCCAAGAGCATGGACAAAGGAATTAACCGCATCAACCTTCTTGCCAACAGAGTCAATATAAGTAGCTTTACGATGCGTGGTTATGGTTAATGGAATACCAGGGAAGCCCGCACCTGTTCCCATATCGAGCAAAGCTCCCTCAGGAGCCTTATTGATATAGGGGAGCAAAACAAGTGAGTCGAGGATATGAAGTACGGCAGCATCTTCTACGTTAAGAATACGGGTGAGATTGGTTGTCTTATTTGTTTCTAGAACCAAATCCAAATGCTGGATACATTTCCTCAGCTCAATATCAGTTACGCTCAAGGAATATTCTTTGCAATAGGAAGTTAGGCGACTCAACATCTCGTCAGCCTGCTGATCAGTAAGTACAAACAACTGAAGCTCCTTTCTGACAAAAATCAGCGTATCTAGAACTTTTGACAAAAAAGGGGGACGTGGAAACCACGTCCCCCTAGCATAAGCTCGAGTAGATTATCGAGCAACAATCACCACATGGCGATCAGGGTCAGAACCCTCAGAATGAGTATCGACTGCATCGTTGCCACGAAGTGCAATGTGAACCAGTCGGCGCTCGTAGGCATTCATGGGCGGAAGCGAAACACTCTTATGAGTGCGGATGGCACGCTCGGCAGCAGACTGAGCCATGGAGGCGACCTTATCCTGACGGCGACTCTTGTATCCCTCGACGTCCACTACAACCGGATACCTAAAGCCAAGCTTGCGGCTCACCAGCAAAGAGAACATAACCTGAAGAGCATCAAGAGTGCGACCATGACGGCCAATGAGAACAGCAAGGTCGGGAGCCGTTACATCCAAAATCAGCTCACCCTCGTCGCCCTCATACTCATCGATAGGAGAGTTGGCGGCATCGAAGTGCGAAAGGATGGAACGCAGGATGGAAATCGCAACATCGGCAATGGTGTCGAGCTCCTCATCGGTCAGCTCTTCACCAGCCTTGTAGCGCTGTGCAATCTCGGGATAATCGCCCGCGACCTGCGGGGCAACCTCCTCAAGCATATCCTCGATGATCTCTTCAGACATAACGTACTCCAAAAGTTAGGTACCTAAATAAGATTGATATCCCACTACTTCTTCTTGTGCGGGCGCGGCTTCTTCTCGCGACGAGTGACCTCAACCTGCAGCGGAGCGTTCTTAAGACGCTCCTCCTCATCGGCCTTCGCCTTGTCGATGACCTTCTGCGTCACAAAAATCTGCTGGATAACCTGCCAAGCAGACGAGACGTCGTAGTACAGCAGAACACCAACGGGAAGGCTCCAGCCCATCCAAAGCATCATGACCGTCATGACAACGGCCATCATACGCATGCTCTGAGCCTGCTGGCCGGTCTGGTTGCGCGACATATAGAGCTGCGGAATCAGGGTCAGGAC
>RQBM01000205.1:0-4978 GCA_008668795.1 Collinsella aerofaciens
GCGAACACGTTCTGGCTTCGCCGTGTCGATTCCGCGCGCCGTCTCGCCGACAACTGGGACCAGATCGCCAACGACTGGACCGTCGCCCAGATCGAACGCCAACGCGAACGGGACGCCGAAGCCCATGAGCGTGACCGTAGGTCCGTGGCCCAGCCGACCCCGGTGCCGGAACGTCATTCGGAACGTCACGTGCATTCGCTTGTCTGCGAGCATGTCCTGAACGACATGCGGCCACACGAGGACGAATACGACCACGAGGGAAGCCTGCGCTACGGCAAGCCATCCGAATGGCAGATGGCGTGCATGCGGCACGCCGACGAGCTCAACCGGCGCGACGGCATCAGCACCGCCGCATGATCCGAAAGAAGGGATACGAAATGAAAGACTATGCCGCATGGCTCAAGGCCTGGGAAACCTACAACCTGCACTTCTACTCCGTACCGGCCTGGCTCATTCTCGCCCTGGTGTTCAGCCTGATAGCAGGCATCGCGTTCGCGGTCGCCCGCGGCTTGGCAAAAAAAGAGCAGCCCGACAGGCCCGGCCTGCTTGTCAACGCCATGCTGGTCGTCTCGCTGGCGTTCGGCATGGTGGGCGGTCTTGCCTTCCTGCAGTCCATCCGCATCACCGCCGAGATGTTCAAGGAACCTTTCACGGCCGTGTCGGAACCTTTGAAATTCGGCTCCCGATTGGAGAAGGACACCGGAGTGAACGGGCTGTCCTGCGGCACGAGCCTTGACCTCACGGTCATGCCCGCCGACGGGACCTATGACTGCCGTTATCTCGACGGGCACGGCACGCTGCATCGCGACGCGACGCTTGTCGTGGATGGCACCAAAGCCGGCCTGTACAACGGGCAAGGCAAAACGATGTCCGCTGACTGAACCTCCCGCCGGGAAAGACAACCATAACCAGCCAAGCGAAAGGAAAACACGATGAACGGTTCCGGACAGCGGACCATCCCGAACGTAGTGTTTCCCTTCCGGTCGATGATTTCGAAAAGCTTTTCAGTTGCCGACAATGGTTCGGAATATCAGGTGCGAGGAAACCTCGCACCTGATATTCTCCATTGCGGGTTCGCCGCCTGAGTCCCCATCCGCCAATCCTCCAGGCGCCGGGACGATTGGTTTTGAAACAGAATATCAGGTGGGACATTATGTCCCACCTGATATTTTTATTGGAGTGCCGGCTTCTCTTTTACTTCGGGCATGTTATCCACGGCCATGCCTCGTCCTGTCGGATATTTCCCGTCGTGAACCGTTGGAAACGGCGGCGTCATTGTACACTGTAGCCATCGGACACAAGGAGGCTGATGCATGTCGAACACGGGATTCAAGGTTCGTTTCGATGAGAACGGCGACATCGTGGATATTTTAGGGGGGGTGTCTTAAAAGCACTCCCGAGGAAAAAGTCAGGCAGCGTTTCATCGAGACCCTGATCAACGAGTACCATTATCCGGCGAACACCATCCGGAGGGAGGTGCCGATCCAACATGGGTCGAAGGAGCTCCGGGACAAGGACGGGAACCCGGTGCGCGCGGACATCGTCGTCTACGCGTCCAAGGCCGCCTGCCTGAACCGTGACCAAGGCAAGATCAACTTCGTGGTCGAATGCAAACGGAACAAGGTGGAGGACGGATACGCCCAGCTGGTCTCGTACATCTTCAACACCAGCGCCAATGGTGGCGTCTGGACGAATGGTGACGGCACGGTCTTCTACCGGAGAGAGAACAAGGACGGCATTCAAGTCCTCGAGGAGACCCCCGGTCTGCCGAGGTGCGGTCAAGGATGGGAGGATGGGAGGACTCCGCGCATAGGAGAGTTGGAACGACCCCGTAATGTGCGCAGACTGTTGGCGATGTGCCATAACCGTCTTTACGGCAGGGGCATGGAGAACGCGGATTCCGACCTTACCATGGACATGGTGCGTATCCTTCTCGCCAAGATCTATGACGAGACGGTGACTTCCGACACCGCCTACCCCCATTTCTGGATCACTCCGGAACAGTACAAGTCCGAAGACGGGCGGGCCGCCGTGGCGAAAACCATCCGTAGCCTGTTCCATGAGTACGCGGAACAGTATCCCACGGTCTTCGACAAGGACGAGGACATCGCCGTCGGCGACTCCACCCTCGTCGAAGCGGCTTCCGTGCTCCAGGACTATTCGTTCGTCAGCAGGGAGGACGATGCGGACGACTGGGATCTGATGGGCGCGGCATACGAGCAGTTCACCCATGTCACACTCAAACGCCAGCAGGGACAGTTCTTCACGAACCGGCTCGTGGTCAAAGCGATGGTCGATATGCTCGACCCCGACATAGCCGACAAAGTGCTGGACCCCGCCGGCGGCAGCGGCGGTTTCGCCACCGCCGCGTTCAGATACAAGCGGCGCAAAGCCATCGACGGCACCAAACCGGGCAGCCCACAACGGGAAAGACGGCTCGGCTTATGCAAGAATTCGGTGTTCCTGGTCGAGATCTCGAAAAGACTCGTGAAGATCGCCAAAACGGCGATGCTTCTGACCGGGGACGGCAACACCGGCATGACCCAGGGAAACTCACTCGACAAGTATTCCAATCTGGACGGGTGGATAACCAGCCACTGTCCAAAAGGCACGCCGGACATCATCATCACCAATCCTCCGTTCTCCGGGCAAAAAACCGAATCCATGATGATGGATCCGGACATCCTCAAATTATTCGGTTTCGGACACAAACCCGATCCGGAAGGCACGTTCCCCACGATCACGGACGATGATGATCGGGATGCCGGCCACGGCACCCTATTGATCCGTCAGGCGCCGGAGCTCCTGTTCCTCGAACGCTGCATCGATTGGCTCAAGCCGGGCGGTCGCATCGGCATCGTCCTTCCGAAAGGAATCCTGGACAACCGCACCTACATCAACTACCGCAGGTGGATGCTGTCGCGATGCAAGGTGGATGCGGTGGTCACGCTGCACAAGAACACTTTCGAACCCGACACAGGCGTTCGAACATGCGTCCTTTTCCTCTCCAAACCTTTGGAAGACGATCCGGTACCCGGCGACTACACCATCTTCATGGCCCAATCCAGAAGGGTCGGCAAGGATTCGAAGGGCGAACCAGTGTTCGCACTTGACGAAAAAGGCTCCGCCACCAGCGAGCTGGATGAGGACCTGACCCAGATCGCGGAAGCATACAAGACATTCAGAGACATCGGAACGTTCACCGAATCCGAAACCTGTTTCACCGCGGAACGCGGCGAATTGGACGACAATCTCAACCTCAACCCGCAGCATTATTCACCCGAATTGAACGCGACGTTGGAAAAAGTCAGCAAATTCGACGACAAACCCGATTGGTCGGTCACCACCATCGGCCAACTCGACAAGAACATCCGCATCTACATGGGGCCACGATGGAGCTCACGAAGCCTCGTCGTCGAAGACCCAAGCGACACGACGAATCTGACACCGTATCTCACCGCCAACGGAGCGTTGGAGCAGCGACGAATGACCGTCAAATGGTTTGACATGTCGCGCGCCACCGACAAACAGAAGGAATGCGTCAGAATGCTGCGCGTGCAGAAGGGGGACATCCTCATTTCCCGTTCCGGCACGATCGGCAAAGTCACCTACGCCACGCGGATACTCGCGGACAAGTACGTCATCAGCGACGACCTGGTACGCGTCCGCGTTCCCGACGAGAATATGAGGGCGTATCTCCTGGCGTTCCTGATGTCGTCCACGGCGATGAATCTCATGAAACTCGACGAGTTCGGCTCGGTGCAGCAGCATCTCCAACCAAGGCACATCTGGGGTCTGCCCGTGCCCGTACCGGATTCATGGGAACAGGTCTCTCCTATCATCGATGCCGGGAAGGGAATGATCTCCGCAATGGAGCAAACATCATTGGCCGATGAGTCCCTGCGGACGAACGGCTTCGATTCCCTGATCGAATAAGCGAGGCACCATTTCCTGGCACGGAGGCAGAATATCAGTTGCGGAATTATTCCGCAACTGATATTCCCCGCCGCGAGCTTGCCGCGTCGGCCGTCATAGTCTTGCGTGGTCTCATTCGCTCCATGGCCAGGCGTTGCCCCATATCGCGACCGGTTTGCCGAACCTGATCCTCCATGGTTCCAGATCGAGGCTGAACGAGTCGAACGCCCAATGGAATCTTTGCGGCCAATCATCGGTGAACACCGGCAAGGGCAGTACCTCTAGCGGGGACTTGTCTTCAGGATCGCTGAACACGCCTCCCCGGCCCTGATAGTTGTCGTAGACGAAATTGTCTCCTTGGAGACTGCCGCATTTCGGGCAGGTTATGCCCAGATATGCGTACCCCGCCGACTTGGAATACGTCGGGCGTACACGCCAGCAGTCGGAAAGCGTGCGCAGGAATGGTTGCGAGAGTATACCGGCGTTGTGGGCGTCGCTCCAGGATACGACGCGGCAATGGTATCCGTCCCGTCCCTCGAGTTCCAGGAACAGTCCGCTTTGGATGACCAAGTATCCGCACTTCCAGCAGGGCACGCTGCGCAGGCCTTGGACCAATCCCACTTTGTGGAGTCTCCAGAGTTCCAGCTTGTAGAGGTCCGGGTCGTCTCCCGCCGGCCAGAACGGTTCCGGCTCGTCCACGTACAACGGGCGTGTTCCAGATAACGGGCGCATCTCGATGCTCATAGTTCACTCACCTTTCCGTCTGGCCTGTAATGGACGATACTATCTTCTTGACCGGTCCTCGTCGAGTCGGTTTTGCTTCTCCATGGCTCCCGTCCACTCCCCCTCGCTGATTATCGGCGTCGTTCTCCCCCGCATCCGCGTGGAATGGATTGCAATAAGCGTGCCGATGATGGGAGGGGCCTATGGCGGAGAGGACCGGGAACGGCGGGCATGGTCTGGTGAAAGGCGCCACCGTGTTCGGTCTGGCCGTGCCGATGATCGTCATCGTGCCGCTCGTCATGCTCATGAGCCTCAGCACCATCCTCGTCGCCATGGTCCA
>RQBM01000036.1:0-7604 GCA_008668795.1 Collinsella aerofaciens
ATCGACTTTCTGAACCCTGAAATCGAAGACTGATTCGTTGGGGTATGATTACGTACGGTTCATTATTTGCGGCACGTCCGCGATAAGTTAGGGGTTGTCATGGACAACATGGTTAACAATATGCCTCAGAATGATAAGACTGCTGACGCTACCTGCGTATTCCGCGTGCCTTCAAGCGACGTCACCGTTCCCGACCTCATGGCCAACGTGCGCATCACCGCCCCCGTTCTGTCCATCGTCAAGGGTCCGCAGACTGGTGCCGCTTTTGAGCTCGAGGATGACGTGACCACCATTGGCCGCGATCCCGCGAACGGCATCTTCCTCAATGACATGACCGTTTCGCGCAGCCACGCGCGCATTATTCGCGAGGGCCTCGGCGCTCGCATCGAGGACTTGGGCTCGCTCAATGGCACCTGGGTCGACGGTGCCATCGTCAATGCAGCCCCGCTGCACGACGGTTCTTCCGTCCAGATCGGTACGTTTACGCTCATCTACCACGAGAGCACGCCGGAGCGCATCGAAACCGGTGAGTAGGGCATGGCCGAACGCAACTATCTGAGTATCGGCCAAGTCGTCAACCTACTTCGAGGCGCATACCCCGATCTTTCGAACTCAAAAATTAGATTTCTAGAGGATGAGGGGCTCATTACCCCTCATCGTACGCCTAAGGGATACCGTCAGTACTCCAAGGAGGACGTTGATCGCCTGGAGGTCATTCTGCACCTGCAGAAGACCCGCTATATGCCACTCAACGTGATTAAGCAGCGCTTGGAAAACGCCACGGACCTGTCAACGCTCGCTTACGAGGTGGGCTTGCTGTCCGATGTTCCGCTCAAGACGGAGCCCAAGGAGACTAAGCAAAAGCTGCATCCTATCGAGACCATTCCCGATATGCTGGGCGTCGAGATTTCGTTTATCCGCTCGCTCGCCGAGAACGACCTCATTCGCATCATCAAGAGTCCGCAAAATCGTGAGCTCGTCGATGGTCGCGATTTCCCGATCATCCGCTACTGCTCCGAGCTGTCACGCTTCCATATCGAGCCGCGCAACCTGCGTCAGTACGTGTCTTCCGCCAACCGCGAGTCCTCGATGTTTGAGCAGGTGCTCGTGAGCATGCTCGGCATGGACACCTCCGATGACGAGCGCGACGCCAAGCTCGAGCGTGCGTTTAAGAAGCTTCACGACCTGACGGAGGGCGTGCACACCGCGCTGCTCAAGAACCGCGTTTTTGAGTCGCTCAACGCCGTGGTCGAGGACGCCGACATCGATGCACTCGATGAGGAAATCACTCGCTCCGAGTCAACCAAGGCCAAAAACGAAGAGATAGGCGCGCCGGCTTCGCACGAGGATTCCCTCGTAAAGCCGCTCAAGGTCGTCACCCCTTCGCAATCCGGCACCGCCACCGCGGGCAAATAACAGCTGCCGCTTATCCGGCAACCCATTGAAAGGTCATGCAATGTACGACTTCGAATCTCAAATCGTCGACATCCCCGACTATCCCGAGCCCGGAGTCATCTTTAAAGACATCACGCCGCTCTTTGGCAATCCCGAGGCGCTCAAAGCCATGACCGATGCCCTCGCCGAGCACTTTGCCGGCATGGGAATCACCAAGGTCGTGGGTCCCGAGGCTCGCGGCTTTATGGTTGGCGTACCGGTGGCTGTAGCCCTTGGCGCCGGCTTTGTTCCCGCACGTAAACCTGGCAAGCTACCGCGCGAGACCGTAAGTCAGAGCTACGAGCTCGAGTACGGCACCGATTCAATTGAGATCCATGCCGACGCTATCAGCTCTAAAGATACCGTGTTGATTCTGGACGACTTGGTCGCGACGGGCGGAACCGTCGAGGCAACAGGTAAACTGGTGCGAGATATGGGCGCAAAGCTTGTCGGTTACGGTTGTATCCTTGAGCTTGCGTTTCTCAACCCGCGCGAGAAGCTCACACCGTCTAATGACGATGTGGAGCTCTTTAGCCTGGTGACGGTGGACTAGCCGTTACCCTTAGTTACTGGAAAGGAAGCTACATGCGCACAGCAAACACGCACAAAAACATGGCACGCTGCGCTGCTACGGCAACCCTCGCTTGTGTTTTGGGCTTGGGCCTCGCGGCTCCTGCCTACGCCGATACCGCATCCGACCTTGCCGCTGCTCGTACGAAGCTCGAGCAGATCGGTACCCAAACTCAGCAGATTTACGATGAGCTCGCCACGCAGACGCAGGCGCTCGATCAGACTGCTGGCGAGATCACGCAAAAGCAGCAGGAGATCGCCGATGGTCAGGCCAAGCTCTCGACCTATGTCGCCGGCGAGTACAAAACCGGCGGTCTGAGCCTGCTTCAGGTTCTGACGGGCGTCGATGACCTGAGCGATATGCTCAACCGTCTGTTCTACTACGGCAAAGTTTCCGATAAGCAGGCTCAGACCATTCAAGAGGTCAAGGAGCTCAAACAGCAGCTCACCGATAAGCAGGCCGAGCAGGAAAAGAACGTCGCCACCACGCAAAAGAAGGTCGACGAGCTTAACGCCCAGCAGGCTGAAGCACAGAACGTCGTAAACTCTCTGGATTCACAGCTGCAGGCTGAGCTTGCCGCTGAGGCCGAGGCCAACGCCGCGCTGCAGGCCGGCATCAACGCCAGTACCGCCGAGAAGGCCACGGTGAGCAACGAGACTGCCGGTGCGACCGAGAACACCAACAACGGTGGCCAGACCAGCAATAACAACAACCAGGGCGGCAACACTCCGGCTCCTACGCCGGCACCTGCTCCGACACCGCAGCCCTCCACGCCTGCCCCGGCTCCGACGCCTTCTGCTCCGAGCCAGTCCGTCGATGGCGGTTCTGTTGTCTCGCGTGCATACAGCAAGCTTGGTTGCGCCTATTCCTGGGGCGGAATTGGCCCGAACAGTTTCGACTGCTCTGGTTTTGTTAGCTATTGCCTCACTGGTCGCTATTGCCGCCTGGGCACCACGGGCACCTTTATGGGCTGGACGCGTGTGTCCGATCCGCAGCCCGGTGACGTTGTGGTCAACTCGTACCACACCGGCATTTACATCGGTGGTGGTCAGATGATTCATGCTTCCGACTACAACACGGGTGTTATCATCAGCTCCGTTGCCGCCGGCATGAACAACAACTACATTTTCGTGCGCTACTAAGTATTCAGATAAAGCAAACGGATATGGACCTCGTGGCTTTGAGTCATGGGGTCCATTCTTTTGCCTTTAGTGCAGTCCGCTATCTAGTTTTGAATACTAGATAGCGGCCCAATCGGTCTGCAAGATGGCTATAATTGAATGGGAACGATTAGAAAGGACCCTCTATGAGCTGGGCACTTATCTCCGATTCAAGCTGCAACCTCCGCGATTGGCAACCGATCGCACCCCATACCACCTTTGCATTTGCTCCCCTCAAAATTCGAGTGGGGGAGCGTGAATTCGTCGATGACCTTTCGCTCGATGTTCATGAGCTCAACTGCGCTGTTCAGGCGGAGACGAATGCCTCTTCGAGCGCTTGTCCCAGCGTGGGGGAGTGGGCCGAGCTCTTCAAATTGGCAGACAAGACCATCTGCATGCCGATCTCTGAGGGCGTGTCGGGCAGCTACAACGCGGCAGCCACGGCTCGCGATATGGTTCTTGCCGAGGAGCCCGACCGACAGATTCATCTAGTCAATTCACGCGCAGCTGGCGGCAAAATGGACCTCATTTTCTTGCTGTTCGACCGCTATCTTGCAAGCAATCCGAATGTCTCATTCGAGGATGCTTGCGCATACTTCGATAGCCTTGAACAGAACAGCAAAATTCTCTTCAGTTTGTGCAATTACGAAAACCTCGCCAAAGCCGGACGTATCCCTAAGGCAGCCGGCGTCATTGCCAACAAGCTCAATATCCGCATTTTGGGCACGGCGAGTGAGGCCGGTAAAATCGAACTCGTCGGGCACACGCGTGGCGAAAAGAAGATGCTCAACAAGATCATCGACACTATGGAAGCCGAGGGCTTTACGGGCGGTGAGGTCATCATCGATCACGTTGAGAACGAAGCTGGAGCCCAGGCGCTTACTGATCGCATAGTCGAACATTGGCCCTGCTCCAAGACCATCATCATGCCCTGCAACGGCCTGGATTCCTATTACGCCGAGATGCACGGCCTGATCATCGGCTACGGCATGGGCGTAGCTTCGGGCAAATAAAGTCCAACCAAGCAAAAAAACGGGCGGGACAAAGCGACAGATGGCTCTTTGTCCCGCCCGTTTTATACGTCGGCTAGCTATTAAACCCGTTGAACTTGAGATAGCTCATCAAGTAAGCCTTCGAAACAAAGGATGAAACCGCGCTGCGCACAAGCAGCGACTCACGCGTTACCTGATGCGCCGTATCGGGAACCGGCGTCTGCTCGACGGAAAACGCCGAACGAATCGATGCCTCGAGCTGATCGACCACATAATCAAAGGCCGTCGGGGCATCGTAGCTCAAACGCTGAATGTTAAAGAGTGCCTGCACCGCAGCAATAGGTAGCACCTGCTTAAAGATGCAGATAGCGATCAGGCGGGCAATCTGCTCGCGGCCATATTGCTTTTTGACCGGAGCAGGCACCAGGCCGACCTTCACGTAGTTATTGATCATCGATGGCGTAATGACAGGCTGCTCAACGCAAATGGACAGCGGCTCCATCCACAGCGCAACATACTCAATAACCTGGTCGCGGTAGAGCGTCACATTGGGCAACTGGTTATAGCGCGGCAGACTCAACGTATTAAGTTTGCGCACGATATCGGACTGAATAAATGCATCGGGCAGCACAGTGGGCTGAATATCCTCAGGCTTAATGCTGACCGATGTATCGGACATCGGGATAACGCGTTTGGCGTGGTTCATAAGGATCCTCCGTTCATTAGCTATATTGTATTCTAGGTTATCTAGTTTTGCATACCATATAGCCGGCAAGTAAAAGTGGTTGGACAGCACATTGATGCACCGTCCAACCACTTTGTTTTAAAGATAGCAACCTTACATAAGATATATTATCGTACTTATCCACGGAGAAACGCGTATACGCTCGTTGCCGCTATGGCTCCATCAGAAACGGCAGTCACAACCTGGCGTAAACGCTTGGAACGGATGTCGCCAGCGGCAAATAGACCTGGCGTGCGGGTCGCCATGGAATCATCAGTAACAATACCGCCGTCCGGCGCCAGATCGACTAGATGCTCAACGAGCTCGGAATGGGGCTGCGTTCCGGTAAAGACAAAGATACCAAACGAGCCAGGGACAAATGACTCGGTGTGAGTTTCCCCGGATGCATTGTCCTTAAAGGTAATCGTCGTTGGCATGGCTTCGCCCGAGAGCTCGACAATACTAGTTTGGTACCTAACTGAAATATTATCTTTTGCAAGAACTTTTTGAACCACACCATCGGGGGCACGGAACTGATCGCGGCGCAAAACGATGGTCACGCTGCTGGCGATTTCTGACAAGAACAGAGCTTCCTCGCAGGCAGCATTGCCGCCGCCGATGACAAAAACCTGCTTGCCGCGAAAGAACATGCCGTCGCACGTCGCGCAATACGAAACGCCGCGACCGCGATACGCATCCTCGCCAACAAAACCAGCAGATCGCGGCGTGGCACCCATGCAAGCGATAACGCTCGAGGCCGACGTATCGCCCAAATCGTGATGCACCGTAAACAGCGCTGCATCGGCATCGTAATCGATACCCGTAACCATGCTCCATGTAACCTGTGCTCCCAGGCCCTCTGCATGCTGCTGAAAACGCTCACCGAGTTCGGCGCCACTCAAGAGCGGAATGCCCGGATAGTTCTCGACTTCATTGGTCGTGGCGATCTGCCCTCCCGACATGCCCTGTTCAATCACGGTCGTCGTTAGGTTGGAGCGCGCCGCATAAATGGCCGCAGCATAGCCCGCAGGGCCGCCACCGATAATCGCAACATCGATCGGCTGATGGGTAGTCATGAAGAGACCTCCTGTCGAAAGATTGGCGTTCTTTGCGCTCATACCCAAATTTACGTGAACATGACACTCATGCACTACAATGATAAATCGCGTAACAAAGCTGAAGGGGAGTTATCGATGGATCAAACGCAGATGAGCAATAGCGCTCCCCTGCCCATGCAAGCCACTCCCCAACCGGAGCAAATGACCGTTTCACCTGCACAAAAACCCCTAGTAACCATTGTGCACGCATCGGTTGGATCGGGCCACAAAGCCGCCGCCAACGCGATTGCACAAGCATTTGAACTTATCCGCGGCACCAAGGGAATCCCTGAGGATATTGAAATTGAAGTGCTCGATATCCTTGATTTTGGACGTATTAAATTCGACGGCAATAAGACCGCGGCTTCTTTTACGGGAGCCACACGCCCCATTTACGACCTGACCTGGCGATATACGCTTACGGGACATCTTCTCTGGGGTGGCGGCACGGCATGGTCGCGTATTATGTTCCCCGCCTTCAACGAATATATTCGTCGCCGCAGGCCTATAGCCGTGGTCGCAACGCACATCACAGCAGCCAATGTTGCCGTGGGCGCCCGCGTAATTACGGGTATCGATTACCCGGTCATCTGTGTGCCGACCGATTACGAAGTCGAAGGCTTTTGGCCCCACAAGGACACCGACCTATTCTGTGTAGCCAACGAGTTTATGGCCGAAACGCTGCGCCCGCGCAAGGTTCCCGAGTCAAAGATCCGCATAACGGGCATCCCCATCCGAGCCGGTTTCGATTCAGATTACAAACGCGAAGATGAGCTCAGCAAGTTCAATCTCCCCATAGACAAAACCGTCGTATTGGTGATGGCCGGTGCCAGTTTACCCCAACCATACGTGCGTTTCCGCGCCGCGATGGACCACACGCTCCCCTTCTTACGCAGCTTTGAGGACATGCACTTTGTCTTTTTACCGGGCAAGGATAAAGAATACGCCACCCGACTCAAGACGCTCTTCGACGCCATGAAGCTCGAAAACGTCACGGTTCTAGACTACGTGGACGACATGGCGGCCCTCATGCACGGCTGCGACCTGGCAATTCTCAAATCGGGCGGACTCACCGTCACCGAGTGCCTGTGCGCGCATCTGCCGATGATCCTGCTGGGCAAGTCCTATGGCCAGGAAAAGGCAAACACCACGATGCTCACCGGCATGGGCGTCAGCATGCATGTCACCACCGCACGAGAACTCATCGTGACGTTGCGCCATCTCCACGATCATCCGGAGTCGCTCAAGGCACTGCTCATCAATGGCGAAGTCCTGCGCCGTCCACACGCAGCCGAGGACATCGCCATCGCCACCATGGAGCTTGCAGGTAAGCCCCAAAAACGTAAACGAGCCTTCTGCCGCTTCTACTGGGGAGGAAAGCCCGCGCATATCCGCTAGTCGAATGTCCGCCGCTCTGCCGGGGCCGCCCTTATATCATTCCATGCTCAAACATTCTCGCTTCGCTGCGAAACTGCGCGTGGAACGATATAAGGGCGGCTCCGGCAGAGCGGCTGCGTTTACTTACTAGCAGCTACTTCGGTATCCCCTCCATTAGAACCTGCAAAGGTAAAACAGGAAAATATAAATACAGTAAGCCGATGCGACAAAGGGACAGCCCCTTTGTCG
>RQBM01000020.1:0-11348 GCA_008668795.1 Collinsella aerofaciens
GCAGCCAGCATCCGCGCCATCCGTCCTAGCGACCTGTTTGAGATCGAAGTCCCGCCGGCGCTCGACCCGCGCACACGCGAGTATAGCGAATCCATCAACCGCTTTGCCGAGGTCGTAAGGACAAAGAAACAAGCCGAGGCCGCTGTCGCCCAAGCCCTGCGCGACCTCGAAGGCGCAAAAAAGGCCGTCACCCAGGTGGTCGACCAGACCTGCGAATAGCGCATAGGCAGTAGAAACGTCTTAAGCCGGCGACAGGAACTAATTCTGCCGCCGGCTTAACTATCTAGCCTATTCCCATCCCGTGGTCTGAGGATTCCATTTGCGCACATTCGCCGAATGATTAAAGCACGGTGTATACAACCGATTGACAACCTCTTCTGCCCCAGCAATGTTCCCCGCGAGATCAAGTACCCCCGCCTGCCTCGCCATCTTTACGTACTGTGCAGAACCATTTTGTTTCCACCAGAGAGGCGCCACGAACTCTTCCGGCATTGCCACTTTGCGGGCAGACGCTTCTTTCTCGACCCTCTCGACAAGCGTAGCCCCATCGACGAAGCAAGTTTTCGCGTACACCAAGATGTCGACTATATCCTTGATTCGCGATGAAGCACAGCCCTCATGCATCTCTATCATTGCGAGCAATTTATCTGCAAGGGCACTCTCCACTCGGCATACTCGATAGTCGCAGACTGGGAGCCCCTCGATATTCAGACGATCGATCGGCGCAAGAACCTCAGGCTCAAGTCCCCGCACTTCATCAATTACCAAGTCAATTGAAATTGGCTGTAGCTTCTTGGTTCCCATAAAGGGGGTGAACCACACCTTCGCACCGCACCGATACTCATCTTCTTCTTTGATTTGCTCTGCACGATCAAAGACGAACGAAACGAAATCCTCCAGATCAATCGAAGCAGCCTGCACCAGATCGACAATAGCCTCTTCGAGACTCTCCTCTTGAGCAACCAAGTCAATATCTCTTGTGACACGCGCATCGAGCGTTCGCGCCAGGACGCTTTGACCACCTTTAAGCACAAAACGGCAGTCATCTTCTGAAAAAACGCGACATAGGAAGCGATGAAAGTAGAAACCGACGATTGCCCGATTAGTATCCATTGGTGATTCTCTTGCGGCATTCCTAACAGCCATCTCCAATGCGGCAGGCGTTTTGTACTTCACCATGTCCTCCGTTTCGCATTACCCGTTCAGTACCATCAGCAAAGGCGCCATCAGCTCGCGTCGTTTGGCGGTTTTAGAGTTCTCTTCTACAAGATCCTTCAGCCGTTGTATATCGAGTCCACGTCCAAGCGCGTCGTGATAGGCATCGATAATTAATGAGGGGTCCTCGCAATCGAGGCAAAGATCGACAAGCGTGCGCTCGGGTTTAGTTACCGGCAGGCCGTCGAGCCAAACGATGTCCCGCTCAGCAATCTCGCGCTTTACAAAAGAAAGGGATTCGTTTCTTGTATTGATACGCATGGGCGCGGTCATCCTGTAGGGGGACAGATAGAAATCGCCCATTTGCTGCAGGTTCGCCGCTGTCGTACCGCTCACGGCGATGCCATCCCACTGACGTTTTCTCTCCCACGCGCAAAGGGAGGGATTGGTGAGCTTCCAAAAGGCGTTGAGTTCGTCGGTGTCTCGGCGCTGCGTTCCAGACATCCGGTAGGCGCCGTGGCATATCCGTTCAAGACGCCCTGCGCGGCATGAGTGCGCCAGCGCATCTCGAGAGATGTCCATGCGAGCCGCCTGGGCTGTGGTGAACACGCCCTCGCTCTCGGAGAGCTCGATTATCGCCGTTATGTTGCTAAAGCACTTCATGTTGCAATTGTAGGATATTTTCATACTTTTGCAACATGATTTTTGATCCATTAGATCCGTTTGCCTTGTTTACCCCATTTCTGACGCCGTTTTGCACCGGCACCCCATCCCCCGCTATTGAGGTCTAATACTTTTCCGCGAAGTGAACGGCTGTTTTTGGACCCCTGAAACATCCGCATTTTTCGGCGGCAAAATCGTGGGATTTCAGCATTGAAACCGCAGGAAGCGGCACCTCTAAAGTGTCGATGCTTCGGGGGTCCGTTTTCACTCATTCACTTCTCGGAAAAGTATTAGACCTCGCTATCAGCTATCCCAAAGATCAGACCGCCCCTCCTTCACGCCACGCAAAACCTGCCTTTTCTGCCCCTGCCCGCCTCCGCACCACCCAAAAACTCATCCAACATTAATCTTGGCTCAAGAATCGCTTAATCTATAACCTGCACTATAGAGTTCGACCAAGGGCGGGGCGGCGCCGCGCAACGCAGGCCACCGAACGCAACGCTCGCGCCCGGGCAGATCGCCCGGCGCCGCGCCCATCGAACGAAAGGACAGGTCATGGACGACCTCGAAAAAGTTGAAACCATCCGCACCAAGTGCAACGTGAGCTACACCGACGCCAAAGCCGCGCTCGACGCCGCCGACGGCAACGTTCTGGACGCCATCATTTGGCTCGAGTCGCAGGGCAAGACCCAGACCACGTCGGCGCACGCCGCCACCGAGCCCGAGTCGGTCGATGAGCCCTCGGCCGAGATGGTCGCTGCGCAGGTCGCCTACGAAAAGTCGAGCGAAAAGACCGACTTCTCCAAGAAGATGGACAGCGTGTGGGAGTACCTCAAAAAGCTCTTCCGCCTGAGCCTGGAGACCAAGTTTGTCGCTACGCGCCGCGACGCCATCATCCTCAACATCCCCATCCTGATCCCTATCGTCGCCCTGTTTGCCTGGGGCGCTACGATATGGCTAATGCTGCTTGGCCTGTTCTTTGGCATGCGTTACCGCATCGATAGCGACGGCGACGTGCCCGGCAGTATCAACAACCTGATGGATCACGCCGCCGACGCCGCGGACGGCATCAAGCAAAATCTGAACGACGACAAGTAATCGCAGATGGGGGCACGTATGGCACGAATCCTGATCGTAGAGGACGAGGAGAAAATCGCCCGCTTTGTGACGCTCGAGCTGGAGCACGAGGGCTACCAAGTGGAGCACGCCGCCGACGGCCGCACTGCCGTGGACCTGGCGCTGGAGCGCGACTACGATCTGATTCTGCTCGATGTGCTGTTGCCGCAGCTCAACGGTATGGAGGTGCTGCGGCGTATCCGCAAGCGCAAGGATGTGCCGGTGATCATGGTCACTGCGCGCGATGCCGTGATGGACAAGGTAGCCGGGCTCGATGCCGGCGCCGACGATTACCTGACCAAGCCGTTTGCGATTGAGGAGCTGTTCGCACGGATCCGCGTGGCGCTGAAGCGCGCGGAGGCCGTGCGGGCGGCTTCGGGCGTTGGTGGTTCTGGCGCCGGGGCGGGTATGGCGGGCGGCGCGGCCGGGAACGCCGCTGCGATACCCCCGGCCAGCGGCGCGGCCCAGGCCGCTGCCACGCCCTCCCCCGCCACGCTCACCGTTGACTCGGTCGCACTCGATCCCGACCGCCGCGAGGTTATGGTCGGCGGCTCACCCATCGTGCTGACCGCCCGCGAGTTCGACGTCCTCGCCCTGCTTATGGCGCATGCCGGCACCGTGCTCACGCGTGAGCGCATCGCGCATGAAGCGCTCGGTTACGAATACGTGGGCGACACCAACAACGTCGACGTGCACATCGCGCACCTGCGTGCCAAGATCGAGGACGCTGGCGGTGCCCGCATCATCCAAACCGTGCGCGGGGTGGGCTATGTCTGTCGCGCGTAACACCGAAACCAAGCGCGTCACATCCATCGCCCGCGCCATCAACTGGAGCTATATGTGGCGCCGCCTGATGAGCTACGTCTGGCTCGATCTGTTGCTGGTGGTGATTGCGGCGGCGATCCTCGTCTATGGATACAACCAGACGCTGCCCGACAGCGCGTTTGCCGCAGGATGTATTCCCGGCGCCACCGTTCACGGCATGTCGCTGACGCCCGCGCGCGGCTGGGACCTAGCAACACTCACCTACACCGTCGAGCTTGCGCGCACCACCAAGACCTTCCCCCTCGCGCAGGATCTCTTCGCGCTATGGCCCCTCTACCTCGTCGTTGTAGGCTGGCAGGTCATCAGCGTGCTCAACATGCTCGGCGGTGCCCGACGCGTACGCCGCACCATGGCACCGCTCAACGACCTGGCACTGCGCGTGGACGAGCTCGGCCGCATGCAGCTCTCCGGCGGCAAGATGGAAACGCTGGAGCAGGCCATCGAGCGAGCGAGCGTCGACTTGCCGAATGTCACCACCGGCGACGCCGACCTGGCGAGCATCGAGGTCGCACTCAACCGTCTGCTGCGTCAGATGCAAGAGGCCAAACTGCAGCAGATGCGCTTTGTCAACGACGCGAGTCACGAACTGCGCACACCCATCGCGGTGATTCAGGGCTACGTAAACATGCTCGACCGCTGGGGCAAGGACGACCCAGCCGTGCTGGCGGAGTCCATCGCCTCGCTCAAGGCCGAAAGCGAGCACATGCAGGAGCTCGTGGAACAACTGCTGTTTTTGGCACGCGGCGATGCCGGCCGCACCGCGCTGCATCGTGTGGATACCAATCTGGCAGCGCTCGTCGGAGAGGTATGCGAAGAATCGCAGATGATCGATATCGAGCACACGTATCGGCTGGCTTTTGACGCCGCATTTGCCAGCGACCCGCGCTGCGACGCGTCCGTCGATGTCGCGCTCGTAAAGCAAGCTCTGCGCGTGATTGTGCAAAACGCCGCCAAGTACTCGGGTGCAGGAACGACCGTCACGTTTGCCGTAACGCCCGATGTGGGCACGGGCGCGATCGACATAAGTGTTGAGGACGAGGGCATCGGCATGAACCAGGAATCCGCAGCTCACGCGTTTGAGCGGTTCTACCGCGCTGACAACGCACGCGATGCCGGCGCACAGGGCTCGGGCCTGGGGCTCGCCATCGCCAAGTGGATCGTCGATAGCCACGGCGGCGTCATCGGCGTGACCTCGGTCGAAGGCGTCGGCAGCCGCTTTACGATTCGCCTGCCGCGGTAGGAAGCCCCCTCGTGAATCGAGGTCTAATACTTTTCCGCGAAGTGAACGTCTGTTTTTGGACCCCGGAAGCATCCACATTTTTCGTCGGCAAAATCGCAGGATTCTAGTATCGAAACCGCAGAAAACGATACCCTTAAAGTGTCGATGCTTCGGGGGTCCGATTCTGCTCGTTCACTTCTCGGAAAAGTATTAGACTTCAGTTTTTTGACTGTCGCAGAAGTCGACCCCTCGGCATAAAAAAGGGATAAGGCCATGCGGCCCTATCCCTTTTTGCTAGCTATAAGCAGCTTGTACGCTACTCGCGGCACAGGTGCACGGCGAAGCCGGCGAACTCGCGCTTAAAGTACACGAGCTTGGTGCCACCGTCGGGCAGCAGCACGCGCGACTCCTCGTTAACCTCGAGCCCGCGCTCGGCAAACCACTTCTCCGCCGCATCGATGTCGTTGACGGCAAAGCCGATGTGACCCTTGGCGCCACGACCGTTCTGCTTCATGATCTCGACCAGCGAATCGTTAAAGTACGAAACCGGGGTCTCGATGACGGGCAGGCCCATCATCGTCGAGAACAGCTCCGCGATCTCCAGGGCGTCTGCCGGGTCGGTGGCGTTAATGCCCACATGGGCAACGCGCATACCAAAGAGCTCTACCGGGTTGGCGTTCTGCTCACTCATGCAGTCAGCGCCTACTGAGCCATGACGTCGAGAACGGCCTTCTCGGCGGCAACGCGGTTCATGCCGGTCATGAAGGGCACGCCACTCACGTACGGGCAGGTGAGGCCCTCGGGGGCAACGGTGGTGGCGATCAGCAGGTCAGCGCCCTCGTCGCAGTAATCCTTGGCCTCGGAGATGGCGCACTGCACGATCTCGTACTTGTCGGCATAACCGTTGGCGTCGAGCAGGGTAGCGACCTTCTGGGCAACGAGCGTGGAAGTAGCAGCGCCAGCACCGCAAGCCAAAACGATCTTCTTCATAGGTAATGTCTCCCTTCATGGTTTACTTTAGGTAAGTGTACCGCAGCGAGCGATGGCACTCGGCCTCGATGAGCTTTTATGCCAGTTTGCTTGCGCGCTGCGTATAATACATCTAGTACGTGTTGTCATACCGCTCGCTTTATGAGCGACTAAGGACCCTAATATGCCCGATTCCCGCACCCTCTGGACCGCCGTCGTTATCATCTGCATCGCCGTGTCGGTGTTCTTTAGCGTCAAAAAACGCACCACGTTTAAACGCCTGCAGCAATTGATGGCCGCCAAGCAGTGGGACGAGTTCGATCGTTTGCTCGACGGCAAACTCACCAGCATGCTGTACCCGCGCTACAACCGCGACTACCTGCGTCTGAACTCCTATCTGCTGCGCGAGGACCACGAGCGTGCCAGCGAGATGTTCGACCTGCTGCTGGGACTCAACCTCCCCAAGATGCAGCGCGTCGACCTGGTGATCAAAGCCTTTAACTACTACGTTGGCCAGGAGGACCGCAAAAAGTCCAAGGAGCTTCTGCACGAGATCAAGGGCTTTGAGGGCGGTCAGGCCGAGGCGGTCGCACACGAATGCCAGCTGATGTACGACACGATGATCCTCAAGCGCCACAACGACATTCCCGAGCTGGAGCGCATGCTCGAGGATGTCGGCGACGACCCGGTCAAGCGCTGCCGACTGGAGTACCTGCTGGCCCTGCAGTATCAAAACAAGGGCGACGAGGCAAAGTTCCAAGAGTTCCTGGAGAAGTCGGGCCAACACTCGATGGCCGTCAACGCGTAACGGACGGCTTGTGCTAGACTTCTAGTCTCACGGGGGCGTGGCGGAATTGGCATACGCAGGAGACTTAAAATCTCTCGCCGCAAGGATTGTGGGTTCGAGTCCCACCGCCCCTACCATATGGAGCTTTCGAGCCCGTGTCCCCAAGGGATGCGGGCTCGCTTCTTTTAGATGCCGGTGGGGCTCGAACCCGCGAGGGGGCGAGCGTTAAGCGGACGCGCAGCGTCCGTAGCGAGCCGGCGAGGGCGCCGACAGGCGGCCGAAGCCGGTGCGTATTTGCGCAGCAAATGCGCGGATGTCCCACCGCCCCTACCATATGATTGCTTGCGAGCCCGTGTTCCCCAGGGATGCGGGCTCGTTTCTTTTGGACGCCGTCAACTGCAGAGCAGCTCATTTGGGACGGGGCTTTTTTGACTACTTTTTCCGCCCACCCAATGAGTTTCCTACCACATTTTCCGATGGAAAAACGTGGTTGTCTCGCACATTTTCCGATGGAAAAACGTGGTTGTCTCGCACATTTTCCGATGGAAACACCCAAATGGCCTTATACTAACCGAGAGGGTTGGGAGGCAATATGCAGCGACAGCTTATGAGCGAACTTATCGCTTGGAAATCAAGGACGAATCGCAAACCTCTCTTTCTTAAGGGAGCCCGCCAGACAGGAAAGACTTGGCTTCTTAACGAATTCGCAAGCCAGCAGTATCGAAACGTCATTCGTTTTGACTTTATGCTCGAGCCGAGCACACGCTCGCTGTTCGATGGGGACCTCGACCCCAAGCGCATCATCTCCCAGATAGAACTCCTACGTGGCCAAACTGTAACGCCAGCAGACACGCTCATCATCTTCGACGAGATCCAAGAGGCCCCGCGCGGGATCACCTCGCTCAAGTACTTCAACGAGCTTGCACCCGAATACCACATCGTAGCAGCCGGTTCCTATATGGGCCTCGCGCTCCGACGCGAAAACGAGTCATTTCCCGTCGGCAAAATCGACCAGCTCACCATGCGTCCCATGGGGTTCGCCGAGTTCGTTCGTGCCGTCGACGGCGACCCGCTCGCCGACGCCATCCTTGCCGCAGACATGAACCTTCTAGCAAACGTTACCGAAAAGCTCGAACACTTGCTCAAGGAATACCTTGTTGTCGGCGGTATGCCCGAAGTTGTCTCCGCTTTCGCCGAGACACGCGACTTCATCGAAGCCCGAAGGCTTCAGCAGCAAATCATCGAGGCTTACGAATCCGATTTTGGCAAACATGCACCCGCCCGCATCATCGAGCGCATGAGGTTGGTTTGGAAATCCCTTCCCGGCCAGCTTGCCAAAGAGAACAAGAAGTTTGTCTATGGCGCCCTTCGCCCCGGAGCGCGCGCACGCGATTTCGAGGAAAGCCTCCAGTGGCTCACGGACTACGGAATCGTTCATAAGGTGCCACGTGTTTCCGCTCTAAAGGCGCCGCTCTCGAGCTACGAAGACCTCTCGGGCTTCAAACTGTTCTGCATCGACACCGGCATCCTCGGAGCGCTCTCCGGTCTCTCTCCGGCCATCGTTCTTAACGGATCCGCTGTTTTTACCGAGTTCAAAGGTTCGCTGACCGAACAATACGTCGCGCAGGAGCTTTTGCTCCAGGACAAAACTCCCGCGTATTGGTCCTCTACCTCTGGCAATGCCGAAACCGACTTTGCCATCGACCATGCGGGAACCGTGCTTCCGCTTGAGGTCAAGGCGGCAGAGAACCTTAAAGCGAAGAGTCTGAAAATAGCCTGCGAAAAATTCAAGCTCGAGCGTTGCGTGAGGAGCTCCCTGGCGGCATATAGAGACGAGGGCATGCTCGTCAATATTCCGCTTTGGGAGATTGGGCAAATCGACAAGCTGGCATAGGCGCTGTGGGGACGCCCCGCAAGGACTGTCCCCAGGTGCCGGCTGTTGAGTTGCGGTGGAATAGGGACTGTTTGGCGCCCGAAAGGGCGATTTTAGTCCGTATTTCACCGCAAATTATTTAGAGGGTGCTGAGAGTGGGGGTCCAGGCGATGGTGGGAGTCGCGCCGTCGAGAACCTCGTTGATGGTGGCGGCCATACCGGCGAGTAGGCTATTCTCGCTTACGGTGAGCGTCTTGTAGCCGCCGGCTCGCATGAGCTCGCGAATCACCACGGCGCCAGCCAAGATCACGCCCGCGCGTTTGGGCTGCACACCCGGTAGCGCGGCGATGCCGTCCGCGTCCAACACAGACATGTGCTCGATAGCAGCCGAAATCTGTTCCATCGAAAGCTCGCGCAGGTGCACGAAGCTCGAATCATACGGCTCCAGCTCGTGGACCAGAGCCACCAGCGTAGTCACCGTGCCGCCCACTGCGACCAAGCGTTCGGCGCGCTCAAAGTCGACAGGCAGACTCTCAAAGTAGCCCGCAAACTGCTCGTTTGCCCATGCGGCAGCGGCAGCAAGCTCGCCGTCCGCAGGCGGCAGCGCCGAGAAAAACCGCTCCGTCACACGGCGGCAGCCAATGTCCAGCGAGCGCGTCCCTTCTAGCGCAAAGACGCCACGCTCCGGCGCATAGACGCCCGTCGCGAGCTCCGTGGATCCGCCACCCGAATCGGCAACAATAATGCGCTCGCCGGCAAAGTCGTGCGCCACGCCAAAAAACGTCAGGCGTGCCTCGACCTCGCCCGGAATCACCTGCGGTTCGAGCCCCAGCTCACGCAGGCCGTCCAGCAGCAGGGCGGCATTGGACGCATCGCGCGCGGCGCTCGTGCACGTGGTGCAGATGCACACGGCCCCAAAGGCACGGGCCTCGTCCACAAACATCCGGCACGCAGCGAGCACGCGCTCGACAGCCGCCTCGCAAAAGCGACCTGTCGCGTCGACGCCCTCGCCCAGATCGGTAATCTCGGTATGCTTGGACGATTCCACGATCGCCCCGCCCTCGACCTGGGCCAACACCAGTCGCGACGACACCGTTCCCAGGTCGATCGCGGCTACCTTATAGCGTTTGCAATCTGCCATTGCAGGCTCCCCTCCGGGCGCTATTTGCCGTTGGACACGACCGTCTGGCCCTCGACACCGTTAAACCCAAACAGCATGTCGAGCGCCTGGATGTACCACGGGGCGTCCTTACCGACTTCTTCGATTTCCTTGGCAACTTCGCTGGCCTTCTTGGCGTTCGACGACTTCTTGCTCGAAGACGAATCCGAATCGTCGTCCAGGCCCTGCACTTCAATCCTCTTCTCGCCGGGCATCACCAGGCCCAAGTCCTCGGATGCCGCGTCCTTGATACCCTCCTCCGAGAGCAGCTTGTCGACGCTTTTTTGCAGCTCATCATTGTATTGCTGACGAATCTCGACCTGCTTGGCCAAGATATCGCTCGAACGCTTTGCCACATACAGGTCGCGCACGGGGAAATACAGGCTCACGAGCACCAGGGCAACGACAATGCCGATGAATAGCCCTCGCTGGGGACCGTGGGTAAAGTCGTAGATTGCCTTGATCACCGCGTTGTCGTTGGCGTAGTGCATAAAGTCCGAACCCGAAAGACGGCTTGAGGGACGGCGCGGCTTGTCGGACGCCTGGGTCGAAGGGCGCGACGCATGCGCGGAACGCGATGGGCGCACCGGACTATCCGAGGAACTATTTGGCTGAACATTGGGATGCGAAGTCGCCGGCGAGCTATACCTGGAGCGATCAGCACCAGCATAACCAGACCCGCCAAGCTGCGCGGTACGCGCACGACGAGGCGACGGCTCACGCGAACCGGCGGAATAGTACCTGTTGTCGTAAATCTGATCCATGTGCGCCTTGTGCGGTTGAGGTTTGTTTGCGCTAAGTCCTTTAGTTATAGCACGAGCGCGCGCAACGCCTTCGGCGGCCCTTGCTCGACATAAAAAAGGCGCTGAGTCATATGGCCCAGCGCCCAATGGCGGCCATCAGAAGTGGAACGGAGCCGAGTCAGCCCCGCCCCCCGCGAGCGCCACTTGTTTAGCGAATGTTGTAGAACGCGGCCTTGCCGGCGTAGCGCGCACTGCCCTCGAGCTCGTCCTCGATGCGGATGAGCTGGTTGTACTTGGCGATGCGATCGCTGCGGCACGGGGCGCCCGACTTGATCTGGCCGGCGTTGACGCCCACGACCAGGTCGGCGATCGTGGAGTCCTCGGTCTCGCCGGAGCGGTGACTCACGATGCAGGCGTAGCCGGCCTCCTTGGCGGTCTCGATGGCCTCGAGCGACTCGGTGAGCGTACCGATCTGGTTGACCTTGACCAGGATCGCGTTGGCGGCACCAAGCTCGATGCCCTTCTTGAGGCGCTCGGTGTTGGTGACGAACAGGTCGTCGCCCACCAGCTGCACCTTGTTGCCAATGCGGCGGGTAAGCTCGACCCAGCCGTCCCAGTCCTCCTCGGCCATGCCGTCCTCGATGGAGATGATGGGATAGGTGTCGACGAGCTTCTCCCAGTAATCGACCATCTGGGCGCTCGTGTACTCCACGCCCTCGCCCTTGAGCTCGTACATGCCGGTCTCGGCGTTGTAGAACTCGGTCTAGGCCGGGTCCTTGGCGTACAGGAAGTCGACGCCGGGCGTAAAGCCAGCCGGCTCGACGGCCTTGGTAATGTAC
>RQBM01000042.1:0-20828 GCA_008668795.1 Collinsella aerofaciens
GGGTGGGGACGCCGGCCTCCATAGCCTCTCCACCTGCGGAAACGAGGCGACGGCCAGGTGCCGGGAGCTAGTTCCGCGTTGCGCTAGCTGCGGAAACGCGGGGTCCGTTCAGGCTGTTGCGTTGAGATTGAAAATCAACCGGCGCCGCGCTTGCTCCAAAACAATCTCAATCTGTAACATCTGGATCCGTTTTTGGTCGCCAGCTGTTACAGATTGAGATGTTATTTTCCCGCCTGCCTATTTGTCTCAATCTGTAACAGTAAGAGTCGATTTGCGCGGCTAGATGTTACAGAACGAGACATTGGCTGCCTGCCTTTCCGTTTATCTCGATTTGTAACAGCTAGACCCAATTTGGGCGGCCAGATGTTACAGATTGAGATTGTGTCGGCGGGCAAGTTTGTTTTTCTCAATCTGTAACGCCTGGGTCCGTTTTGGGTCGCCTGCTGTTACAGATTGAGACAGTCTGCTGCAGAATACTTTCGATAACTAGCCGTTCACGTTCTGACTGATGAATTTGTCCTGATAGGCGCCCTAGAGCGAGATTTCGCGGCTACAATAGTACGGTTACAACGACGTAATGCACTCAATGCAAGAAAGGATCCGCATGGCAAGCCTGTCGGATGAAATCTCGTCGCGCCGCACATTCGCGATCATCAGCCACCCGGACGCCGGTAAGACCACACTTACCGAGAAGCTGCTGCTCTATACCGGCAGCATCCAGACTGCCGGCTCGGTCAAGGGCAAGAGCTCGGCCAAGCATGCCGTCTCGGACTGGATGGACATCGAGAAGGAGCGCGGTATTTCCGTTACTTCCTCGGTGCTGCAGTTCACCTACAACGGCGCCTGCGTCAACATCCTCGATACCCCCGGCCACCAGGACTTCTCGGAGGATACCTACCGTACCCTTATGGCCGCCGACGCTGCTGTTATGGTCATCGACGGCGCCAAGGGCGTCGAGGCCCAGACCAAAAAGCTCTTTAAGGTCTGTACGCTGCGCCACATTCCCATCTTCACCTTTGTGAACAAGCTCGACCACGAGGCTCGCGATCCGTTTGAGCTCATGGAAGAGATCGAGAACGTCCTGGGCATCAATACGTATCCCATGAACTGGCCGATCGGCAGCGGCCGCAACTTCCGCGGCGTGTTCGATCGTCAGACCCGTCGCGTCATTGCCTTCGAGGGCGACGGCCACGCCAACGCCACCAAGAAGGTCGCCGAGGTCGAGGCCGAGCTGGGCGACCCTGCCATGGATGAGCTCATCGGCGAGGAGAACCATAAGAACCTGATGGACGACATCGAGCTGCTCGATGGCGCTGGCGACGAGCTCGACTTGGATGCCGTGGCCTGCGGCAAGCTGAGCCCGGCGTTCTTTGGCTCGGCGCTCACCAACTTTGGCGTGGAGCCCTTCCTCAAGGAGTTCCTGCGTCTGGCCCCGACGCCGCGCGCCTATACCGATACGCTCACCAGCGAGCCGGTCGATCCCTGCCGCGACGACTTTAGCGGCTTTGTGTTTAAGATCCAGGCCAACATGGACAAGAACCACCGCGACCGCATCGCCTTTGTGCGCATTTGCTCGGGCAAGTTCGAGCGCGGCATGGACGCCTTCCACGTGCAGGGCAACCGCAAGCTTAAGCTTGCTACTGGCACCTCGATGATGGCCGATGACCGTGCGATTGTTGACGAGGCGTACGCGGGCGATATCGTGGGCCTGTTCGATCCGGGTATCTTTAGCATCGGCGACACTGTGTGCTCTGGCAAGCGCCACGTGCAGTATCCGCAGATCCCGACGTTTGCCCCCGAGATGTTCGCTCGCATTACGCAGGTCGACACGCTCAAGCGCAAGCAGTTCGTCAAGGGCATGGAGGAGCTTGCCCAAGAGGGTGCTATCCAGATCTTCCGCGAACTGGGTGCCGGCATGGAAAGCGTCATCGTGGGCGTGGTCGGCGTGCTGCAGTTTGAGGTGCTCGAGCGCCGCCTCAAGGCCGAATACCGTGTTGAGGTTCGTCGCCAGCCGTTGCCCTATACCGATATCCGCTGGATCCAGAACGACCCCGACACTATTGATATCCCGGGCCTTTCGCTCACGCGCGACACCCTGCGTGTCGAGGACATGCGCGGCGGTAAGCTGCTGCTGTTCACGAGCCCGTGGAACGTGGATTGGGCAACCGACCACAACCCCGACCTTATCCTGTCGGAGTTTGGCAACGTAGCGTTTTAACGCATCGGCGCGGTGGCCCTGCGGGGCTGCCGCGCCGATTGCTTGCCTGATGCCGCGCGAGCGGCTATCATACCCACCGTCGTCTCAAGACCGGGGCGTCCGAGCAGTTCGGGTCCGATATCCTGCTCGTTAAACCTAAAACCAAAGGAGTACATAATGATCAAGAAGGTCATGGAGGACTACAAGGTCCTGCTGCGGAGCATTCCCGCGGCAACGGTTTCGCTGTTTTTCGTGAGCGTCATCATGATGAACCTGCTGGCCAACAAAGAGCTCATCAGCCTGCCATATCTGGCGCTCGACTGTGGCTTTGTGGTGAGCTGGGTTTCGTTTTTGTGCCAGGACATGATCTGCAAGCGCTTTGGCGCCAAGGCATCCATCAAAATCTCTATCCTCGCGCTGCTGGTCAACCTGGCCGTGAGTCTGTGCTTTTGGGCATGCTCGCTCACGCCCGGCATGTGGGGCGCCTACTACGACACGGGCATGATCGAGGTCAACACTGCCCTTAACGCCACCATCGGCGGCACCTGGTACGTGGTGCTGGGCTCTTCGCTGGCAATGCTCGTTTCTGCCGTGGTTAACTCCACGCTCAACCAGTCGCTCGGCCGCATGCTCAAAAAGAATAACTTTGCGAGCTTTGCCTTCCGCTCCTATGTGTCCACGGGTGTTGGCCAGTTTATCGACAACTTGGTCTTTGCCATTGTGGTGAGCCACACGTTCTTTGGTTGGACCTGGGTGCAGGTCCTTATGTGCTCGCTGACCGGCGCTGTTGCCGAGCTGCTGTGCGAGGTTTTCCTGAGCCCCGTGGGCTACAAGGTCGTGCGCGGCTGGGAGCGCGAGAATGTGGGCTCCGAGTACCTCGAGCGCCACGCAACCGCCTAAGGAGCAAGTATGCGGGTTTTGATCACGGGTGCTTCGGGCGGTATCGGAGCCGCATGCGTGCAACGATTTTTGGACGAGGGCCACGAGGTCGTGGGCTTTGATTTGCTACCGGCGGCGATCAAACACGAGCGCTACCGCCATCTGATCGTTGATGTTCGCAAGCCGGACGCGTTTCCAGACGATCTTGAACCCCAGGTGATCGTGAACGTTGCCGGTACGCAGGATTCGGCTGACGACATCGCCGCCAACCTGTATGGCACCATCAACGTGACCGAGCGCTACGCCTTTGCGGGGGAGGGGCTTGCCGCCAAGCCGGCGCCGGCTATCAAATCCGTGGTCAATGTGGGGTCGGCGAGCGGGCATACGGGATCGGAGTTTCCCGACTATGCCGCCAGCAAGGGCGGCGTTATCGCCTACACCAAGAACCTTGCAAACCGTCTGGCGCCGCAGGCTATCGCCAACAGTGTGGACCCGGGTGGCGTTATCACGCCGCTCAACCGTTGCGTGATGGAAGACGAACACCTGTGGAACCAGATTATGGAGCTCACGCCGCTTAAGCGCTGGGCCACTGCCCAAGAGATCGCCGAGTGGATCTACTTTGTGGGCGTGACCAACCGGTTTATGACCGGGCAGAGTCTGCTGATCGATGGCGGCGAGGCCGGCCGCACACAATTTATTTGGCCCGAATAGGAAACGCGCCCGATGGAAAGCCGTCGGGCGCGTTTTTGATGTATCGATTTTTAGCCGAGGCAAGTCCAGTTGACGGGGGTCGAGCCGTGCTGTTCGAGTAGCCGATTGGCTGCCGAGAAGGGACGCGATCCCATAAAGGCGGGGAGTTCTGCCGTGGCACGGTTGGCCGAAAGCGGCGAGGGGTGCGTGGAGGCCAGGCAGAACTTGCCGGTTGCCTTGCCCGCACCGGTTGCGACGAGCTTACCTTCGACCATCTGCTGGGCAAAGCGACCCCATGCCAAAAAGACTACCGGTTGGGGCAGCTGACAGCAGCGCTCGATAACGTAGTCGGTGAGCGCGCTCCAGCCTAGTTTGGCGTGCGAATTGGCGGCATGCTCGCGCACGGTGAGCGTAGTGTTGAGGAGCAGGACGCCCTGTTGTGCCCATGGGGTTAGGTCTCCCGTGGCGGGAATGGGACAACCCAGATCGGCTTTGAGTTCCTTGTAAATGTTGCGCAGGCTCGGTGGCAACTTGGTTTGCGTCGCGGGGACCGAGAACGACAGCCCCATTGCCTGGTTGGGTCCGTGATAGGGGTCTTGACCCAAGATGACAACCTTGACCTGGTCGGCCGGCGTGTAGGCGAGGGCATTGAGGATGTCGTCTTGTGCTGGGTAGATAGTCTGCTCGGCACGCAAAAGGGCGATGCGCTCGAGCAGCTGGTTCGTAGTGTCACGTACCGGCTGCGGTGCATCGCCCAACCAAGTTGCTATGTTGCGGTCGCGGGTCGCGGCGTCCATGGGGCTCCTTTACGTCAGATGCTCTGCTGGCATCTATTGTAAAGGCGCACCGGTTGCCTTTATGCCGCGGCTGTATGAAGAGTGGGGTCTACGAGACGTGCTCGGGCGCTCCTGCCATGCGAGCCTGTCCATGTGCGCGGAGGCGCGGAAGCTCGACGGTTGCTACCATGACGCCGGTGAGGATGAGGGCGGCGCCAAAGAAGGCGATGGGGCTCAGGACCTCGCCGACCAGGAAGAACGAAAAGACGGCGGAGCAGACCGGCTCGAGCGAGAAGGCGAAACCGGTGGTCTCGGCGGGCACGTGGGGCTGCACGAGCGTCTGGGTGATAAAGCCGTAGGCAGAGCAGATGAGCGCGAGGGCAACGACGACCACGATCTCGCTGGGCGTACTGGGAAGTGCGAAACCGCCAAAGACGCATGCGGCAATGCCCGAGAACAGGCCGCCAAAGCCCAGCTGCCAAACGCCCAGGGACAGCGGATCGACTTCTTCGACAAAGCGCTTGGCCACGATAATGTGGCTGGCATAGATAAAGGCCGAGAGCAGCATGATGATCGCGCCGGGATTCAGGCTGGTAAAGTCGGCGCCCGAGAGCAGCAGCATGCCGCAGGTGACGATAGCCGTGCCGATGAGCACCTTGCGCTCGGGGGCGCGGCGCAGCAGGGCGGCGTTGGCAAACGGCACGATCACGACCGTCAGGCTCTGCAAAAAGCCGGCAGTGGAGGCAGAAGTGAGGCTGGAGCCCAAGCACATGCAGGTGAGCTCGGTTGCCATAATGGCGCCGATGATAGCGGCACGAACCATAAGGTCGCGGTTGATGCGGAACGCGCGCTTGTGGAAGAGCAGCAGACAGGCCACAAAGGCGATGATGCAGCGCAACGCGACGATGCTCGTGGCGTTCATGCTGTCCATGCCGATCTTCATGAGGGGATACGAAAAGCCCCATGCGACGGGAACGGAAAATGAGAGCGCGATTGCTTTTTTGCGATCCATGGGACTCCTTTTGTTACAGAACGGTTTCGCACAAAGGATTCTGCTCTCAGATGTTGATGTAGTAAAGCGAATGTATCTTCAGTATGATTAAGAAACGCTAAAGTAGGCGCGAAAAGCGCTGGCAAAACGTTTTACGGCTGCATTGATGTGGAGGCACGATGGCATCGCGGTATCAGATTGTTTGTATGGTGGTCGACCGCGGCAGCCTTAAAGGCGCGGCGGACGAGTTGGGCTATACGCAAAGTGCGGTGAGCCAGGCCGTCAAGGCGCTCGAGCGCGAGCTGGGCACCACGCTTATCGAGCGCGGAAAGCAGGGCGTTTCGCTTACGCGCGACGGTAAACAATATCTGCCGTACCTGCGCCAGATTGTGACCGCCGAGCTCGAGCTCGAGGGCAAGCGGCAGGAGCTGCTGGGGCTTTCGTCGACTGATATTCGCATCGCGACGTTTACCAACGTGAGTCGAACCGTGTTGCCGCGCGTGATCCGCGATTTTGGAGCCCTGCACCCGGGCGTACGCTTTACCCTCAAGCAGGGCGATTACACGCGCAACGCCCAGTGGGTGCACGATGGCGTGGTTGATTTTTGCTTTACGGCACGCGGATTTACCGCTGGGCTCGAGAAGCGCGTGGTCTATCACGACGAGTTGGTGGCATTGTTGCCGGCCGCGCATCCGCTGACGGCAAAGGAAAAGGTGACACTCGCCGACCTGGCGTCCGAGCCGTTTGTACTGCTGGATGAGGGCGAACAGAGCCTGGTGCTCGATGCATTTGCGGCGCATGGGCTGTCGCCGCACGTGACGAGCGAGGTGACTGACGACTACACCATCATGGCGATGGTGGAGGAGGGCCTAGGCGTGAGCATGCTCTACCGTCGTACTGTGGAGGGCATGCGAGCCGATATTCGTGTGCGGCCCATCGTGCATGCCCCCTCGCGCGACGTGGTGGCCGCCTGGCGCAGCTGGGACACCATGCCTATCGCCACGAGGCGCTTTATCGACTATATGAGCTCGCATATTGTCAATTAATGACTGTCGTGGCGTTGAGTGCGGTGTTTAGCGGGCTGTCGCTTTGGCTTGGGTGGCGCGATAGGTGCGTGCCGGGTGGCAAAGTAGTACCGCCACGACCATAAAGAACGCCGTGGTGCCCAGGCTGATGGGGTAGACCATCATGATGTTCGCAAAGGTGCGGAAGTGCGGGAACACGCAGAACACCCAGTAGAAGCGGATGCCGCAGACGCAGATCATGGTGATGAGGGCGGGTGTGAGCGAGATGCCAAAGCCGCGCAGGTAGCCTGACATGTTTTCGTAGAACATGCTAAAGGCGTACGCCGGGAAGATCGAGCACACGCGGATATAGCCGATCGAGACGATGTTGGGATCGCTGTTGAACAGCGACAAGATCTCGCGCCCCAGGCCGACAATAACGATGATCGTGGTGAGCGCGACGATACCGCCTTCGACCAGGCAGGCCTTGAGCGTTTTGGTGCAGCGGTCGATCTGGCGGGCACCGTGGTTTTGTCCCACAAAGGTGGTGCACGCCTGGCTAAAGCTGTTGAGCAGGTTGTAGCATACGTACTCCAAGCTCATGGCGGCGCTCGATGCCGCCATGACCTCGGTGCCCAGGCTGTTGATGGCGGACTGGATGATGATGTTGGCTACGGCAAAGACGGCGCTTTGGATGCCGGCTGGCAGGCCGATCTTGACGATGCGCTTGAGGGCGACGGGGTCGATAGCCAAGTCACGCGGGGTGACGCGGACGACAGAGTCGGTCTTGAGCAGGCGGATAAAGAGCGTAGCGGCGCTGACGGTGTAGGCGATGGCGGTGGCGATGGCGACGCCCGCGACGCCCCAGTGAAGTACGGGGACAAAGATGAGGTCCAGGCCAATGTTGAGGACGGTGGACACGGCAAGCGCCTGCAGCGGCATGCGGGTGATGCCGACGGAGCGGAAGATCGCGGCCTCAAAGTTGTAGAGCAAAATCGAGGGCATGCTCAGCAAAAAGACGCGTAGATAGAGTGAGGCGAGCGGCATGGTCTCGGCGGGAACGTTGAGCGCGGCGAGCATGGGCTCGGCAAAGATCTCGCCCAGAGCGATGACGACAAAGCCCACGAGTGCCATTAAAATCGAGGTATGGACGGCGCGTTTGACCATGTTCTGATCGTTGCGGCCGATAGCGTTGGCGATGACCACGTTGGAGCCAAGCGACATGCCAATAAACAGGTTGAGCATAAGACTGGTAAGCGGAACATTGGAGCCGACCGCCGCCATGGCGAGGGTTCCCTGGTCGCCCGAGAAGTTACCGATAATGACCGTGGCGATGAGGTTCGACAGCTGCTCCAAGATGCTCGTGGCGGCCACGGGGAAGGCGAACAGGGGAATATTGCGCCACAGCGAGCCGGTGGTCATGTCAATGTGCTTAGATACGGTGTCAGCCATACGCTCTCAATCTCTAACATGCTCTTTCGTGCTTATTTGCGCAGATGATGATACTCCTAATGCAACCAGTCGGCACTTGGGGACGTTCCTTTTCTGTCGGCAGCTGGGGACACTCCTTATCTCTTCTAACTAGTCATTCAAGAACGTCCCCAATGACTAGGTGGGGAAGGCGTGAGACAATGGTGGGCGTTGTGTTGTTCGCGCTAAGGAGTTGCCATGTTGTTGTGTCCCGTTTGCCATGAACCGTTGGTGGACGATGAGCGTGGGGCCGCATGTGCGGGCGGACACCGGTTTGACCGTGCGCGCGAGGGTTATCTATATCTACTGCGCTCGTCCAAGAGCGGCGACTCCATGGGCGATCCCAAGTCGCAGGCACGCAGCCGTCGTGACTTTCTAAACCGTGGCTACTATGCGCCGTTGCGCGATGCAATGGTCGAGCTGGTGCGTGAGCGGGCGGCTGGGTGCGCTGCGTCTACGAACGGCCCCATGACGTTGCTCGATATTTGCTGCGGCGAGGGCTACTACACCAGCGCCATGGGCGCGGTGCCGGGTGTGGATGCTTACGGTTTCGACCTGGGCAAAGAGATGGTACGCCTTGCCGCCAAGCGCGGCGATGCGACCTATTTCGTGGCCAACATGAAGGACGTCCCCGTGGCCGATGGCGCCTTCGATATGGTGACCGAGCTCTTTGCCCCCTTTAACGAGCGCGAGTTTGCCCGCGTGCTGGCACCCGAGGGCTCGCTCTACACCGTGGTGCCGGGTGCCCGTCATCTCTTTGGGCTCAAGGAGGTGCTCTACGACACGCCGTACCTTAACGATGAGAAGCTGCCGAAGACCACCGAGCTCGAGTTGGTCGGAACGCAGCGGGTGTCTGCGAATATTACGCTCCAGACCCAGGCCGATATCGAGGCGGTGTTCCAGATGACGCCGTACTACTACCGCACGCGCCCTGCCGACAAAGAGCGCCTGGCAAACCTGGAAACGCTCCAGACCGATATCGACTTCATCATCGCCGAGTACCGCCACAGCTAACAACCTGCCAAAAAGGGACAGGTTTATTTTGGTAGGTTTTATCTGGGCAAACGTAAAGGGCCGACCGCGGAGATGCGCGATCGGCCCTTTTTAGTTGCCTGGCTGCAGGGGTTATGAGAAGCGAGCGCTTATAGGCGGTCCTTGTTCTCGGCCTTAACGGCGTGTGCCTGCTGAACAAAGAACAGGTCGTACACCACGATGACAAAGGCGCCAAAGTTGATGGCGTCGCCGCCAAACGCGGGAAGCGTGAGCACCGCTTGGGCAAGCGTGGCGACCGCGGCAACAATACCGAGCTTAAACGCGCCGTCCACCTGCGAAGGCTTGTTGGCGCCCTTGATACCGGCGACGCCTGCGGCAAGGTCGACGAGACCCTTGGCGATAAGCACGACCGCTGCGAGTGTGGCGTACGAACCGTACGTGGAATCGAGACCGCCCGTGGCAATACCGACGCCGGCGGTGACGAGGCTGGCGATGCCCAAAACAAAGTAGATGAGAGCAAGGATTTTGAGAGTCTTGCGAGTGAAGCTCATGGCTGGTCCTTTCGATACGAGTACGCCAACTTGGCGCACCCAATGTACTGCACATATGGTGAAGCACATTGTAGTTCAACGCGGCGATGCATGCGTTTGAAAGCGCATTGAGCCCGCGCAGCCAAGCCCAACCTTTCAAAAAGGAAGGCTGGGCGTAAGTCAAATCGATGGCAGCGTATGCGCGGCGCTGCGATGATGGGTCCATGGTAAGAGCTGGTCTCAAGGAGGAGCCATGATGTACGGAGCAGGGCAAGTGCATGAGCCGCGGTCGTTGGGAAGGCGCATGAGTGATTCTGCGATCGCTGCCGTGTGCACGGGATTGATGACGGTGCTTTGCATTGGGATGCTGTGGGCCATGTCGCATGTGGGACAATAGCGAACGGTTGGGTGCTGACATAAACGGTGCCCCGCGTATTCGTTTTGCTTGTTAAGGAGTGTCCATGGGCGTCGTCGATCCCTTATCTGTTGCTCGGGCCGCGGGGCTTGAGCTGATCGGGAAGCCCGAGGGCCTCACGCTCACCGACGGCACGATGGAGCTGCGCGCGGATTTTGGCCGCATGCTGCCGCGACTCAAGCAGGGCCGTCTGCAGCAAGAGCTGTTGGTAAAGGCCGCGCGCACAAAAGGCATCGAGAGCCCATGGGCGATTGACGCCACGGCAGGCTTTGGCGAGGATTCGCTGCTGCTGGCGGCTGCGGGTTTTGCCGTCGATCTGTATGAGCAGGATTGCGTGATCGCGGCGCTCCTCAAGGATGCCTTGGATCGCGCGGCAGATGATCCGGCGCTTGCGACAGCCGTGGCGCGCATGCGCTTACATGCGGGCGAGGACAGCATTGCCGGTCTTCGCCATGTAGCTGAGTTGATCGGGCGGGGCGAGCTTGCCGCCCCCGACGTGGTGTATCTGGACCCCATGTTTCCCGAGCGCACCAAAAGTGCGGCGGTCAAAAAGAAGTTCCAACTCTTGCACCATCTGGAACAGCCATGTACCGATGAGGAATCGCTGGTCGAGGCGGCGCTTGCTGTGCATCCGCGCAAGGTCGTTATCAAGCGGCCGGTGAAGGGGCCACTGCTTGCCGGCGTTAAGCCGAGCTATCAACTTGCGGGCAAGGCCGTTCGTTACGATGTTTTGGTGCCGCCGCGCCCGTAGCTTGCGTGCGATGGCTGGCGCTCCGTCAATGCCGTGCCGATGCGGCGCCTATTTCCAAGGGTGCGACGTCAGGTGCCATCCGCCGCAGTATTCGCATTTGTAGCAGGCCAAACCGCGCCGCCCGCGGTTTTCGCAGTCGGCCATAACGGCCTCGGCCTCGGCGCGCGTGTCGTAACGGTTTTTGCGCTCGCACGACTTGTAGCGCCAGGCCTCATCGCGCTCGGCGTCCAGGGCGTCGCGGCGCTCGTCCTCGCGTGCAAACAGGTCGCTCATATCGCCGCCGGTGGCAGTGCTCAAAAACTCGCTTTTTGCTTTTGACCAGGCGGCTCGCTTTTTGCTCCCCATCTGCATCGCGCCCCTCTCCAAACGTTGGTATCATTGCTCAATCAAAGTGATACCAATAAACGTGAGGTCGCCGCGTGATGATCAGAAAAACCCTCGATACCGACATTCCCGCTGTCATGGCTATCTATGACGCGGCCCGCGCCTTTATGCGCGCGCATGGCAACGCCACACAGTGGCCCGAGGGCACGCCTTCTGCCGAGCAACTGGCTGCCGATATCGCCGCCGGTGGCAGCTATGTGTGCGAAGTCGATGGCCGCGTGGTGGCGACGTTTGCCTTTTTGCCCGGCCCGGACGAGTGCTATGACGTAATTGAGGATGGTCAATGGCGCAGCGACACTCCGTACGCCGTGCTGCACCGTGTGGCGTCCGATGGCACCGTGCACGGTATCGCGGCTGCGATGTTTGCCTTTGCCAAGGAGCGTGCCGATCACCTGCGCATCGACACGCATCAGGACAACCTGCCCATGCAGGGAGCCATCGCCAAGGCCGGGTTTAAGCGCGCCGGTATCGTATATGTGTCGGACGGTACGCCGCGCGTCGCGTTTGATTGGCTGCGCGAGGCATAAAGGCCGAGTCACATACCAGCGTTTCACCGAAATGAAAATGGCCCCGAGTGGGGCCATTTTTGGTAAAACGCGTTGTTGTGGGGCTCGCGTTGCTACCGTCCCAGATGACCCCGGGCAGACAAAAAAGGGAGGTGCCGGCTTTCGCAAGGCGCGAACCTACGAAAATCGCCGCGCGGCAACGCGGGGCGATGAGCTCGGTCGGGGGATAGGGCCCGCTTCGCCCGCCGGCCCGTAAATTGTATCATCCAGTGTGGAACGAGGATGCCCGTTGCCGCGTGCGATGGGCTTGCAATAAGAGGAGAGCCATGTCGAAGCAAGCGGTCGTTGGAATTGTGGCGCATGTCGATGCCGGCAAGACCACGCTGGCCGAGGCCATGCTGTTCAACGCGGGTCGCATTCGCAAGCGCGGCCGCGTGGACGATGGTGATTCGCATCTGGACACTGACGCGATCGAGCGCGAGCGTGGCATCACGATTTTCTCGTCGCAGGCCGTACTCGACCATGGCGATACCCACGTCATGCTCGTGGATGCACCGGGGCATGTCGATTTTTCGGCCGAGGCGGAGCGCACATTGCGCGCGCTGGACTACGCGATTTTAGTTGTGGGCGCCAACGACGGCGTGCAGGGGCACACCGAAACCCTGTGGCGCCTGCTTGCACGCTATGACATCCCGACGTTCATCTATATCAACAAAATCGATTTGGAGAATCCCGGCCGCGATGTTTTGCTGGCACAACTTGGGCAACGTCTTTCCGAGGGCTGCCTGGATGCCAGCGAACTGCTGGCGGGCGGCTCCGTTCAGGAGGACGCTGCTGCGTTGGACGAGGCGGCGCTCGAGGAGTTTCTTGAGGCGGGTGAGCTTTCTGTCGCAATGCTGTCACGCATGGTTGCCGAGCGCAAATTGTTTCCCTGCTTTGCGGGATCGGCGCTCAAGGACCAGGGTGTGGCAGAGCTGCTCGACGGCATATGTGCTCTGATGCGCGAGCGAACATGGCCCCAGGAGTTCGCCGCGCGTGTCTACCGCGTGAGTCGTGGAGAGCGTGGCGAGCGTCTTGCCTGGGTCAAGGTGACGGGCGGCATGCTGCATGCCAAGCAGATGATTAGCGGACGTTCCGGTGCCGAGGCATGGGAGCAGAAGGTCGATCAGGTGCGCATCTATAACGGCGAGAAGTATGAGCTTGCCCAAGAAGTTGCCGCTGGCGGTATTTGTGCCGTGACGGGTCTTGCGCACGTTCGCCCAGGGGACGCCCTGGGTGCGGAGCCCGCGGGCGATGCGCCTGTCATTGCGCCGGTTCTCACCTATACGGTGCTTCCGGGCGAACACGATGTCCACGCGGTGTTCAAAGCACTGACAGAGTTAGCGGACGAAGATCCTATGCTCGGCGTAAGCTGGAATACTCATCTGGAGCAGATTCACCTGCAGCTGATGGGCGCCGTGCAACTCGAGGTCGTGCAGCGGGTGTTGGCAGATCGTTTTGGCCTTTCGATTGCGTTTGAGCCCGGCGGCATTCTCTATAAGGAGACTATTTCGCAGCCGGTCGAGGGCGTGGGCCACTTTGAGCCGCTGCGCCACTATGCCGAGGTACATCTGCGTTTGGAGCCGTTACCGGCGGGCTCGGGCGTGCAATTTGGCACCGTGACCTCGACTGACGAGCTCGACTTGAACTGGCAGCGTCTGGCGCTCACCAACGCCATGGAGCGCGATCACCTGGGCGTGCTGACTGGCTCGCCCGTCACCGATGTGCGCATTACGCTCACGGGCGGCCGTGCGCATGCCAAACACACCGAGGGCGGCGATTTTCGCCAGGCCACGTACCGCGCGATTCGCCAGGGGTTCATGCAGGCGCGTGAGGCGGGCGCGGCGGTGCTGTTGGAGCCGTGGTACCACTTTGAGCTCGAGGTGCCGGGGGAGTGTGTGGGCCGGGCGCTTTCGGATGCTACGCGTATGGGTGCCGAGTACGAGCCGCCGACGATGGCGGGAGACCGCGCCAAGCTCATGGGCCGCGTGCCGGCATCCGAAGTGCAGGATTACGCGCTGGAGGTGGCTGCCTATACGAGTGGCCGCGGGCATCTGTACCTGGAGTTTGCCGGCCACGCGCCCTGTCATGATGCTGAGCGCGTAATTGAGGCGGCCGCCTATAAGCCCGAGGCCGATCTGCCCAATACGCCCGACTCGGTCTTCTGCTCTCATGGCGCCGGCTACACCGTCAAGTGGCACGACGTCCCCGCCACGGCGCACGTAAAGGTCGATCCCGCCACCTTTCGCCCCTGGCGAGCAGCAGACGCCGAGTTTTTCGGCCACATGTGACAAAGGGACAGTTCCTTTGTCACATGCTACTGGTATAACTCGGTACAAGTTGGTATAACTATTGCCAAGGTTTGCCAATCCGAGGAGGCCGACATGAATCCAAATCCCTTTAAGCCCACGGCTGGCAAGCGGCCTCCGATACTCATCGGTCGCGAGTCGGTCATCGAAGATTTCGAGGAAGGGCTCGATAACGGCGCCGGAGCGCCGGGCAGGCTCATACTCATTACGGGAAACCGCGGTTGCGGCAAGACGGTTCTCCTGCGGGAGCTGCAACGTCTAGCCAATGAGCGCGGATGGGCGGTTGTCTCCGATTCCGCTTCGCTTGGCTTATGCGACCGCTTGGCCGATGCACTTCGCTCGAATAAACCCGTTGTGACGTCAATGGAACTCAGTCCATCATTCGGGCGCATGTCGGTCGAGGCGGCGCGTGCAAAGGGTGAAACGCTGCGCGGGCTGGTCAACGAGCGCCTTAAGAAGCTCGATCCAGGCAAAGGCATGCTGTTTGCGATTGACGAGGCACAATCGGCGTCTATCGAGGAGCTGGCGGCCCTTGCCGTTCTCTATCAGCAGGTGCTCGGAGACCAGGATGCCACGGGCTTGTCCGATAGCGACCAGCGCGGTCTTGCGCTGGTGTTTGCCGGCTTACCCAGTATGGTTGACGATCTGCTCGAAGAGCCGAGCGTGACGTTTTTGCGGCGTGCCCAGCAGCGTACGCTGGGGGCGATTTCTTTGCCCAAGGTGCGCGATTCATATATCCAGACGGTCAAAAACGCTGGTCTTTACGTTGACGCGGGGACGGCGGATCTTGCGGCACACAAGAGCATGGGGCATCCCTATATGGTTCAGCTGGTGGGCTATTACATGTGGCGCTCTGCTGTCCGGCGTGGCTCGCAAGTCATCGAAAGGCACGATGTCGAGGATGGCCATGCGGATGCCGTCTCCGAGTTCTACGAAGCGGTTGACGCGCCTCTATATTACGGGCTGCGCAGTCCACAGCGCCTTTTTATCGAGGCCATGGCGGTTGACGAGGGCAAACCGACTCGCATGGCGGATATCATTGAGCGCTGCGATCGCACCCAGAGCTGGGCGAGCAAATATCGCGCAAGCCTGATTCGCGAGCGTGTCATCGAGGCTGCCGGATACGGCCTCGTCCGATTTACCGTGCCCATGCTGGGCGCGTACGTTCGCGATCGAGTTTTATGGCATGAGTAGGGTGATAAAGGTGACGGAACAGAAGATGAGCCCGCAGGCTATCGAGGTACGCGGCGCGCGCGTCCATAACCTCAAAGACATCGATATCGATATTCCGCTGGGAAAGCTGGTGGGTATTGCCGGCGTATCGGGTTCGGGCAAGAGTTCGCTGGCACTGGGGGTTCTTTATGCCGAGGGTTCGCGCCGCTACTTGGAAGCGCTCAGCACCTATACTCGACGTCGCCTGACGCAGGCCGAACACGCCCAGGTGGATGAGGTATTGCACGTACCGGCGGCGCTCGCATTGCATCAGCGCCCCAGCGTGCCGGGCGTGCGCTCGACCTTTGGTACCATGACCGAGCTCAACAACAGCCTGCGCCTGCTCTTTAGCCGTTGCGCCCATCACGTGTGTCCGCACTGCGGGGCGCGCGTGGAGCCGAGCCTTAACGTGGCTGCGGGCCTGTCGCTCACGTGCCCTGCATGCGGTCGCGAGTTCTACGCGCCGAGCGCCGAGGACCTTGCCTTTAACAGCGGCGGTGCCTGTCCCACCTGCGGCGGCACCGGTGTCATGCGCGAGGTGGACGAAGCGAGCCTGGTGCCCGATGAGTCAAAGACTATCAACGAGGGCGCGGTGCTTCCCTGGGGTACGCTCATGTGGGATCTGATGAAGCAAGTGGCTGGCGAGATGGGCGTGCGCACCGATGTGCCGTTTAACCAGCTCACGCCTGAAGAACGCGACATCGTGTTCCACGGCCCGGCGGTTAAGAAGCACATTCTCTACGTTCCCAAAAACGGCGAGGGTGCCACGCCGCTCGACTTCACCTATTACAACGCCGTCTATACCGTCGAGAATGCGCTCGCCAAGGTTAAGGACGACAAGGGCCTCAAACGCGTTGCGCGCTTTTTGCGCGAGGGAGCATGCCGCGATTGCGGCGGCACGCGTCTCTCCGAGGCTGCGCGCCAGCCCCAGGTGTGCGGTATCAATCTGGCGCAGGCCGCGGCCATGACGCTTGGCGATGCGGTTGAGTGGGTGCGCGGGGTGCCCGCATCCTTGCCGCCCGAGATGCGGCCCATGGCGACGGATATCTGCGATTCGTTTTTGAGCGTGGCCCGTCGTCTGGTCGACCTGGGTCTCGATTACCTTTCACTCGACCGCGCTGGTGCCACGCTCTCCACGGGTGAGCGCCAGCGCGTTCAGCTCGCCCGCGTGGTGCGCAACCGATCGACGGGCGTGCTCTATGTGCTGGACGAGCCTTCGATCGGCTTACATCCCGCCAATGTCGACGGCTTGGTGGGCGTGATGCGCGATCTGGTGGATGACGGCAACACCGTGGTTGTTGTCGACCACGATACGCGCGTACTGGCGGAAGCCGACTATCTGGTCGAGATGGGCCCCGTTGCCGGAGCAGGCGGCGGCAGTGTAATCGCCGCTGGTACGGTAGACGAGGTCGAGCAATCGCAGGGCAGCCGTATCGCGCCGTTTTTGCGCGCCGAGCTCAAGCGCTTGCGTCCGCAGGTGACTGACGACGAAATGTTCGACCAGGGACATATCCGCATGGCAACCGATGCCATCCATACCGTCAAGCCGCTCGAGGTTGATATCCCGCGCGGCCGCCTTGTCGCGGTAACGGGCGTTTCGGGTTCGGGTAAGACGACGCTCGTGCTCGAGACGCTCATTCCTGCACTTAAGGCGCAGGCAGCTGGCGAGCGCTTGCCGGGGCACGTGCGTTGGGTCGATGCCGAGGGCATTGGCCGCGCAAATCTGATTGACGCTACGCCCATCGGCGCCAACGTACGCTCGACGGTAGCGACCTATGCCGACATTCATGACGAGCTGCGCCGCGCCTTCGCCCGTACGCCCGAGGCTAAGGCAGCCGGCTACAAGGCGGGCGCCTTTAGCTACAACACCGGCGCCTTGCGCTGCCCTACGTGTGACGGCACGGGCTCGATATCGCTCGACGTGCAGTTTTTGCCCGACGTCGAGATCATCTGCCCGGCATGCCGTGGTTCGCGCTACGCCGAGGCCGCCTCGCATATCCATCGCGAGGGCAAGGACGGGAGCTTGCTTACGTTGCCGCAGCTCATGGACATGAGTGTGGACGAGGCCCTCGACGCCACGGTGGGACTCAAGAAAGTCCAGGCGCGCTTGCAGACCTTGCATGACCTAGGCTTGGGCTATCTCACGCTCGGTGAGCCCACGCCGGCGCTCTCGGGCGGCGAGGCACAACGCCTTAAGCTCGCGAGCGAGATGGGCCGCGTGCAGGACGATGCCGTGTTCGTATTCGACGAGCCCACGATCGGACTACATCCGCTCGATGTTCAGGTGTTGCTGAGTGTGTTCGACGGCCTTGTTTCCAAGGGCGCCACGGTTATCGTGATCGAACACGATCTCGACCTTATCCGTAACGCCGATTATGTGATCGACATGGGCCCGGGCGGTGGCGACGCCGGCGGGCAAATCGTCTGCGCCGGCACGCCGGCGGATATCGCTGCCTGTCCCAAGAGCGTTACTGGCCGCTACCTATAGACAATGAGGCAAAGGGACAGTCCCTTTGCCTCATTGATGCCTATTTCACGCACTGAGCGGAGAGATAGTCGCGGAAGAATGGCAATTCAAATGCGACGAGCCCTCGTCCTCGCTCCCCGATGATGCCGGCGTCTATCATGCGGCGTCGGTAGCGGGAGACCTGCTGCGGCGAACGCCTAAGGCGCTCGACAAGGTCAGCGGTGGTGGACTCTTCCTCGTCATCGAGCATGGCGATGAGGAATCGCTTGTCCTCTGCAGTGAGTTCCCGATAGGTTGCCGCGAGGATTCGGTTGTCCATCTCGTCGCGCGCGATTTTGATTCCCAGGTCAAAGTCGCGTGACGAGATCTCCTTCGAATCGCTTGTGAGATCCCAGGCACGGTAGCCTACGAGTTGCAATAGGAAGGGAAAACCAGAGATCGAGCGAACGGCTCTATCGATTCCCTCAGCATCTGCCAAGCGATCGTTTTCCTGGATCGTGCGAATCAAGGCCTCGCGTACGTCATAGTCGGCAATGCGACCCAGATGATATTGTTGGGCGCGGCGAAGGAACGAGACCGTCTTGTGGTTCAGCAACGTCGAGACGTTGTTGGGAAGTCCCGCCATGAGCAGGGCGACGCGTTTCCCATCGGTCACAAAGTGCTGATACGTCGCTGCGAGCTGAATCATCTCGTCGAGTGTCGGGTCCACCTCGTCAACCGTGACGAGCAGACCGGTGCCCGCCTCGTTGAGCTGGTCGATGATGTCGCTCATGCGATAACGCCAGGTTGAGGCATCGTGGACACGATTGACCTCGATGCTGCCGAGCGGTGCAATTCCGAGGCCGGTGACTTCGAAGTGGTTGGACGGGTCGATGAGATGGGCTGCGGCGCGTTTCGCCCCGAACTCGAGTTCCTCAAGCATTCCCGGGAGCGCGGTCGTCTTTACGGCTATCCAGCCGTGGGATTCCGCCCTTGTCGCGAGCGACGACATGAGAGCGGTTTTACCGGTTCCACGCGCGCCTGAGAAGATCGAGGTCAATTCTGGGCGCCTGCGCTGGCTCAAGAAGGCACGGTCCAAATCCCGAATAATCTGTTGTCTGCCAGCGAGATGGGCGGGAACCTCACCAAAACTGGGGGTAAACGGGTTCTCGAGATATTCCACAAGGCTCTCCTTTCACACCGCCGTTTAACTTCATTTTACTTTAGTTAATTCTGATTAAAAGTGAGGCTCTTTATCTAGAGCATCAATTAGGCGTGTGCGCCATCGGCGCGGCGCTTGAATGTGACAAAGGGACAGTTCCTTTGTCACATTCCCGGAAAGCCTGTTTGGCGCAGGGCTTCGTAGAGGACGATGGCGGCGCTGTTGGAGAGGTTGAGTGCGCTGATGCGGTAGTCGTCCGGATTGACGAAGTTGCCGCAGATGTCCTGCCGAAGGATGGCTTCGTGGCCGTCCTCGGTATGCCCGAGCGATTCCTCGTGGGCTTCCCAGGCCTCGGCGTTATCGAGCGAGTCGCAATCGCGCAGCATAGGGATGCGCTCGCAGCGCTCGGGCGCCGCGGCGAGCAGCGGCTCGGGAATGCCCGAGCTCTCGCTGCCAAAGACCAAGTAGTCGCCGTCGCGGTAGGTGCTCTGCGCATAGGTGCGGCGTGCCTTTTTGGTCAGCAGATGCAGGCGTTCGTCGGCAGGGGAGAGGCCATTGCGCGCAAGGAAATCCTCCCAGCTGGCATAGGTGGTCACGTCCAAGTTTTGCCAGTAGCCCAGGCCGGCGCGACGTGCCGTTTTGTCGTCGAGCGAGAAGCCCAGCGGCTCCACCAGATGCAGGCGGGCGCCGGTAACCACGCAGGTGCGGCCGATATTGCCCGTATTGGCCGGAATCTCGGGCGCATACAGCACAATGTTGAACATGAATCTCCTTGGCTCAGAACGAAAAACCACCACGAAGGGGACAGGCACCTTCGTGGTGGTTTGGCGGTTACGTAGCGGAAAAATGTCCGCTTGGATAAACCTAGGCGCGGTGCCAGTCGGTCAGGCAGGCATCGAGGGAGGCGATGAGCGCATCCTTGTCCATGTGACGGCCGATGATGCACAGGCTCGTCATGCGGTCGCCCGTCTCGTCGTCCCAAATCTGCATGATCTCGGGGTTCTCGTCGATGATCTTCTGCTTCTCGCCCTCGGGCGCCGAGTCGACAAACAGGCCGTTCTCCATCAGGCGCATCTGGTGGCCGGCCTGCTCAAACATGTAGCACATGTCCGGATCGCCGGTCTGCCACAGCGGGCCCTTGACGCGAATGACCTCGTCGGGCCACTCCTGCTCAACAAAATCGGTGAACTTCTGCAGGTCAAACGGCTTGCGGCGTGAGTACACAAAGGTCTCGATGTCGTACTCGAGCACCTCGGGGTCGTCGTGCTCCTCGGGATGCTCCATGGCCTCGATCCAGGCGGCGGAGTTGTAGGCGCGCATAAAGTCGAAGCGGTCGGTGTCGAGCAGCTCCTCCATGGGGACCTCGCCGTTTTGGGCCTCGACGATCACGGCGTCTTTCTGCAGGCTGCGCACGATGGCCTTAAGCTCGGCGATCTGCTCAGGGCTCACGGTATCGGTCTTGTTGAGGATCAGCGTGGAGCAGAACTCGATCTGCTGGATGAGCAGACTCTCGATGTCGTCCTCGTCGATATCCTCTGCCAGCAGGTCGCGACCGCCGTTGAACTCGTCGTACATGCGGGCGCAGTCGACCACGGCCACGATGTTGTCGAGCGCGAGCTTGGGCTCGCCTCCCACCTTGGCCTCGTCGCAGAAGCTCGAGATGGTGTAGGCGATGGGGATGGGCTCGCAAATGCCCGAGGCCTCGATGATGATGTAATCGAAGTTGCCCGAATCGGCGATGCCCTGCAGCTGGTTGGCCAGGTCGTCCGAAAGCGTGCAGCAGATGCAGCCGTTGGTGAGCGGGATGAGGTCATCGGTCTCGGAAAGGCCGCCGTCGGCGATAAGGCTGGCGTCGACGTTGATCTCGCCGATATCGTTGACGATCACGGCGGCGCGGATGCCGCCGTCGTTAGCGAGGATGTGGTTGAGCAGCGTGGTCTTGCCGGCACCGAGGTATCCGGTAAGCATGATGATCTTCACGGGTTTGTTGGGCATGTGCCCTCCTTTGTTAGACATGGCTTACAGTTGAATCTTATGCCAAACGCCTGCTCTTATACCCACGCGCCGGCAAATA
>RQBM01000087.1:0-7220 GCA_008668795.1 Collinsella aerofaciens
CCGCGATCTTGATAAACAGGGACGAAAGAATGGTATTTTCCGCTCGTCTTAATCTTGTAAATCTCATCCACGCTATACGGAAGATTGGGGAAATCAGCCCTTGAGATCAGCACGAAATAATTCGAGGAATACAGCACATGATGGGCAAACTCATCAGAATGGATCTCTTTTAAGCCCTCATCGACAAATACAATCGAGTCATGAACGGACGAAAGCTGGTTTCGCCAATCATAATCGGTCAGGGCGACACAGGGACAATCGCATTGCAAGGAAACACCCGACTGCTCGCCCGTTCGCATGTAGTCTGCGACCATGTCAAACAGTGTCGTCTTACCCGTGCCACTATCCCCACGCACAATAGTAATGTTCCGTTTAATGGTAAATGTGTACTTGGTTCCCCTGCGGCGGGAAATCTTAACGAGATGCGAACCGTTCATAAGCAGCACCTACAGATACGGAATCGACTCGTGAATCAAATCGGCCATGTTGTGAACGATTCGGCCGCTATTCACGACTTTAATTTTAAAATCCTCGCGACCAAAGTCCATCACATGATAGAGATTCACAACGAGCTTGCGGTCTTTCGCCATGTCGAGAATCCACTTGGCACAGTTGTCACCACAGGTAGAAGCGTTAAAAATATGCTTACGATCAAATCTCATAAGCAGCAGCGTTTTCACGCCACCAGAAAGCTGGAGTGGGGAGATGGATCCAAGCACAGGGCTTTCGATGACGTTTTCGGAGACAACAACCGATCGATCGACATCTTTAATTATCGAGACTGCATAGGGATCCGTAATCCAAGAAGACCGGTAAGAGTTTTTGAAATATGTCGCTGTGTTGTAAATCGCTTCTGGCATATCGCCAAAGTAGACGCTTAACACATCCACTCCCAATCATATTGTCTTTATGGTCAACGTAATCATAACGAAAGGGGCCACCAGATAAACGGTGACCCCTAAAAGAAAACAAGCTTGCGCTAGTACTCGCGTGGGCTATTGACGATCTCGCCGGCGGCGACCTTCTTCAGGTGCTGCCCGTAGACCGACTTGCCGTAGGCCTTGGCGGCCTCCTCCAGCTCGGCGGTCGTGATCCAGCCGTTCTCCCAGGCAATCTCCTCGGGGACCGAGACCGGCAGGTCCTGGGAGTGCTCCACGGCGCGGACGAACTCCGCGGCCTCGTGCAGGCTCTCCATGGTGCCGGTGTCCAGCCACGCGTAGCCGCGGCCGAGGGTGACCACGGACAGCGTCCCCTCCTCCAGGTACATCTGGTTGAGCGTGGTGATCTCCAGCTCGCCGCGGGCCGACGGCTTAACCTCATGCGCCTTGGCGGCGACGTCGCCCGGGTAGAAGTACAGGCCGGTGACGGCGTAGGAGCTCTTGGGGCGCTCGGGCTTCTCCTCGATGGAGACGGCCCTGCCCTCGCCGTCGAACTCCACGACGCCGAAGCGCTCGGGGTCGTCCACGTGGTAGCCGAAGACCGTGGCGCGGCCCGACTGCGCGTTCTCGACGGCCTTCTTCAGGTGGCGGCTGAGGCCGTTGCCGTAGAAGATGTTGTCGCCGAGCACCAGCGCGCAAGGCTCGCCGGCGATGAACTCCTCGCCGATGGTGAAGGCCTGGGCCAGGCCGTCGGGGCTCGGCTGCTCGGCGTAGGAGAGGTTGACGCCGTAGCGCGAGCCGTCACCGAGCAGGCGCTCGAAGTTGGGCAGGTCGGTCGGCGTGGAGATGACCAGGATGTCCCGGATGCCCGCCAGCATGAGGGTGGACAGCGGGTAATAGATCATGGGCTTGTCGTAGACCGGCAGCAGCTGCTTGGAGGTCACGAGCGTGAGCGGGTATAGGCGGGTGCCGGACCCGCCGGCGAGGATGATGCCTTTCATAAAAATCCTCTCGATTGACAATCGTTGAGCAAAAGCCGCTGATTACAGATGCATAGTTAATTAAATTATACGCACCGGCAGCAACCTCCCCGTCTTCTTATTTAAATCGGACAGCAGAAACACGCAACTCTTTCTGCATTTCTAGCGAGGCAACAAATGAAAAAGTACAATGAGCAGTGTCCAACAAACGAAAGGCAAACAATGCGAGTCGAAACAACCGGAGTATGCAGAGGAAACTGGAAAATCTACCAGCAGCTTAAGATTGAAGGCATCCATAAAGGCTCCAGCGTAACAGCCCAGGCGGCTACAGACGATAACCGCCGCTCACCTTTATCCCTCCTAAAATTCCGGGACAATAGTTGTGACTCGAACTCATACGTCCTTGTAGTCCCCGATCCCGATGCTCGCACCATCAAAATTGAGTTTAGCGAAATCGGCCAAGACGGTCGCACCCTGAGCAGCGACTCCCTTTCGCTCAATTGCAAGAACATCAAATGGGAGTCGCGCCTTAACTACAAAATTAAACCTGACATGTGCAGCAAACTCCGAAACTACGATGACGTTTCAGAGTTTGACATGGCAACGATTGATTTCTGGCAGTGCATCGAAGATTCAAGCGACTATATCCTTAGGTGCACGGTGAGAACTCCTTATCGTAGCGACTCGCAAATCAAACTTCGTTGTTTCGATCGAACCCTTAATGAAGTTAATTTGAGCATCGTCAATTTCGGCTCGAATGTAACAAGCGTTGGATTTACGTCTGAGAAAAAGCAGCTTGAAACGCAGCTCTCAATTCGAATGCCAAAGGCGTTCGATCGTTACTACTTTATTATTGACGATCAAAATCACCCATCATTCAGTGCATTCGACTGCTTAACACCCGATAAGCTAGGCTTGCTTCTTGAGGAGACCAACTTTCTCTTTACCCATGCGCAGTTTGACCCTGAATACCCCGAATGGTTCACGGATCATAAGGCAACTATCGGCGCTCTGGAGAAGCAGAGAAAAATCGTCTTCAACAGCGCTCCGAAGTTCAGCATTATTGTCCCTCTATACAACACACCCATTTCGTTCTTTAACGATATGGCCGAATCCGTAAAAAACCAGTCTTATGCAAACTGGGAGCTCATCCTAGTTAATGCAAGTCCTGACAATCAGGAACTAAAGGCTCGCGTTGAGCAGGAGACGGCCCACGACAACAGAATTAAATCAATTAACCTTACCGAGAATAAGGGCATTTCCGAAAACACAAACGCCGGCGTTGCCATCGCTTCGGGTGATTTCGTTAGCTTCTTTGACCATGACGATATTCTTGAACCGGACTTGTTGTTCTCGTATGCCGAGGTAATTGAAAACAATGATGACGTCGATCTTCTTTATTGTGATGAAGATAAACTCATGCCCGATGGAATGCTAGCGCAGCCGTTCTTTAAGCCGGATTTCAATATCGATCTGCTCAGAAACAATAACTATATCTGCCATATGCTTACCATCCGTAAGTCTCTGCTTGACACTCTAGAACCGAACACGAAAGAGTTCGATGGAGCACAGGATCATAATCTGACTCTCCACGCCGTGGAAAAGGCAAGGAAAGTTCATCATGTTGCAAAGGTTCTATATCACTGGCGCCTAAGCGAGACCTCCACCGCAGCAAATGCCGATAGCAAGCCGTATGCCACTATCGCAGGTATCAAAGCGGTCCAGAGTCATTTGGACAGGCTTGGGCTCAATGCGAAGGTCGAACAAGCGCGTCGTCCCTTTACATATAAAGTAACCTACGCTGTGCCAGATTCCCATCCACTCGTGTCAATTATCATTCCAACTAAAGACCACGCCAACATTCTGGACAACTGCATTAAGTCAATTGTTGAGAAATCAACGTACGACAATTTCGAGCTTGTCATAATCGAAAACAACAGCACAGAAAAGGAGACGTTCGATTATTACGATAAGTTGCAAGCAAAATATCCTGACATCGTTCGTGTTGTAACTTGGAAGCACGAATTCAATTTCTCCAAGCTCATGAACTTTGGCGTTGCTCACGCCAAGGGCGACTATCTCTTGCTGTTGAATAACGATACTGAGGTAATTACGCCCAATTGGATTGAGACTATGCTTGGCATCTGCGCACGTGAGGATGTTGGCGCAGTTGGTGCAAAACTCTACTATCCCGACAACACCATCCAGCACGCGGGCTTATGCGTCACTGGTGGCGTGGCAGGACATCTTTGCCAAAGCATGCCAAGGGATAACTGGGGCTACTTTGCACTCAACGATGCACAACAAGACTTCAGCGCCGTCACCGCAGCTTGCATAATGACCAAGCGTGATGAATATGAGAAAGTCGGAGGTTTCACGGAAGAGCTTCAAGTTGCATTTAATGACGTTGACTTTTGCTTAAAGCTACGCGAGATCAACGACCTAATTGTATACACACCCGAAGTCGAGCTCTATCACTACGAGTCGATTTCTAGAGGCGTTGAAAACAATACGGAGAAGCAGATTCGCTTCCACAAAGAGGTCGCGTACATGAATTATCGATGGGCTAAGTATTACGTCAAAGGCGATCCTTATATGAATCCAAACTTCACCGTCGGGGAACCCGCGAATCGTTATTATCATTTATAGATAATGAGTATTTACTCATTTGGGCGCTGTTGAATATCGCGAAACTGCGCCGTCGATATCGCGCTTGGGCACCGGGCCCGACATGGGCTCCGGTGCCGTTTTGCTACCTGCGGTCCGCCCCGCGGCACGGCCTCATGTTGGCCTCTCGCATGCCAACCCAGCGCTCGGTCAAAGTCTCTGCTTGGCTTGGAAAAGCATAGCTTTCGGGGACCCTGCGGCGTCCGAATCATCGCCTGCTATCTAAACTGTTAGATAGCAGAAAAAACCCGAGAGCATTACGCAAAGGCCTACACACAGGATGCAATACTAATAAAACGAATAAGATATAAACAATTCATCACGCACATGCCAAAAGAGACGACAGAAAGCGAAGATGAGTTGAATTTAAACAAGCGCGTTCTCGACCCAAACAACAAAGCTGGTAGAACAGGAAGAAAATATCGTCCTTGAACACCCTGTATTACATTCTCGTAATTGAACGTCCAGCCCAACCACATAGATACAATGGAACCAAGGGCAGCCAAAGCAAAAGCGATAATAAACAGAATGGAACAAATGGGGCTGAGAAAAGAGGGCTCATCTTCGGAATCCAAACAACAAATAAACCCAAACAACAAATAAGGAATCATAAAAAAGGCTGGAAACTGCAAGTTTTTCTGGAGCCATCCAAGCGAATAACCTAAGGTGGATCCCCAATAGAAATCTCCTAGGGAATCTAATGTCCTAAAAAAGACCTCGAAGCTATTCTTTGGATGCATGATGATGTCACTGAGCGTATAAAACCGCCCGATCTCTTGGCCACGAGAGGCATCTGAAGACTGAGACACCAATGTACTCATTGATGCTATGCGCAGCACTAGAACGGAGGCTATAACAGCAAAGATCAGTATGCACTTACCGATACGTCCGACTTTCACATCTTGGAACTGCGAAAGGGGCACAAGCAAACCAAGTAATATCATCCCAGAATAAACAACCTTACACGGAGCCAAAAACGCCGAAATAATTAAATAAATGACGATTTCTTTACAACCTATTGATTTCTGCTCTCCAAAAAAACCGCGCATTAGACAAGCGAATACTAAAAGCGAGTACGCAATAATTCCTGAATCATAAGAGTATGAAGCAGCCAAGTGAAGCGTCATAGGCAGAAGCGAAACAAAAACAATAACCGATTTGCCCTTAGGTGCAATCCTGTATGCCTGGAACGCACAAAAGCAAAAAACCAGAGCCGAACCAATGCGCCCCATATAGAACACAGGATAGGCACCAAGTCCGAAAAACAGACCGATTTGCAGCCCAACGATAGATCCTATTTTCGCAGAAACGTTCTCACTACTGACGCTAAATGAGAACTCATTGAATGGGGTCCACTTCCCATTCTCAAACAGAGCATAATTCTGAATAATCGAATCAAATGAAGAGGAGTCAATGGCGTTACTCTGGCGACCCTTATAAAGGGAAAGATCGATATCCCGTACTAGAAAACCACCATCATTTGTCACATGCGCATTGAATGGAAGACTATCAACCATCCAATAAGTTGAAAAAAAATGATGGCCTTCATCCGGAACCGTAAACGGAGGAAAGATAAAGATAAAAATAATTAGAAATGCTATAAGCAGCGCCAAGAATACCCATTCACTTTTAAGACGATGGTACACCTTAGCATATGCAGCGCAAAGGCCAAGAATTAGAATCAACGAGATGGTAATTGTAAGCAGTACAAGTAATCTCGGATTATTTAGATACCAATAGACTGAATAGAATGCGAAAAAAACGGCAAACAAAACAAATAAAGGCTTACATCTTATGGAACTTGTCATAAAAATCCTTATAATCGAGAAACTAATAGAACGCAATTAAAAATACTGGTATCAGTATACTAGCAAGCACATTGGCATCCAAAAAGAATGGCGGAATTCAATCTCATGGATCGCGCCGAAAATGTTGGTGCAAGGGTGACCCCTTAGTGCCCGTTTAACGAAAAACGGCCTTCGTCCCGGAACCAGAAATCACCACAACAACAGGTTCCGGGAAAAGACGAAGATCGCTATGTAAATCTTGTCAGACCCGGCGCCGGACATACTCGCCATGCCCCGTTTCAGCGACGGCGCCATCGACATGCGGGAGCTGCTCCCCAGACTCGCCAAACAGGTCGTGAACGCCGCGATGGACGCCGAGGCCGACCAGCTGAGCGGTGGCGGGGCGAACAGCCGAAACGGCTACCGCGAGAGGTCGCTCGCACCTGCGCCGGCACGCTGACGCTGCGCATCCCGAAGCTCCGCTCCGGCAGCTTCTTCCCGGACGACGTGATCGAGCGCCACCGGCGCGTGGACCGCGCCCTCGTTGCCGCCGTCGCCGAGATGTACGCCACCGGCACGAGCACCCGCAAGGTGCAGAGGGTAGCCGAGAAGATAGGCGTCTCCAGGCTCTCGAAGGACCAGGTGAGCGCCATCGCCTCGAGCCTGGACCAGGCATCGAGGATCTGTACGGAAGGCCGCTCGAGGGCTCGCCAGTGCCCTACGTCTGGCTCGACGCGACCTACGTCAAGGAGCCCACTCTTCTTCGATGTTAGCGCCGGAATAATTTAGCCAAATATAGTCGGCCGAGATTGACCAATCCCGGCCGACCCATTTTAGCCAACACGCCCGCATCTATGACTTTCCTATCGCATTCCTACATCCCCTCGGGCTGGATCCCCCTCACCTTC
>RQBM01000209.1:0-5048 GCA_008668795.1 Collinsella aerofaciens
GAAGGTGAGGGGGATCCAGCCCGAGGGGATGTAGGAATGCGATAGGAAAGTCATAGATGCGGGCGTGTTGGCTAAAATGGGTCGGCCGGGATTGGTCAATCTCGGCCGACTATATTTGGCTAAATTATTCCGGCGCTAACAGTATAAAGAAAGATGGCGAACTGGTCAGAGGTGACCGAGTAATTAGGCTTACGAGCAATATTGATTTGATTGGAATTCTTATCTCCACAAGTCCGATTGAATATATCACGGTGCTGTTTGCATGGCTTCAATCGAAAAAAGAGCTTGATCACGTCGTTGAGAATCGACTAATTCGAATGCTTGGCATTTTCTCTGATCAGGTCGTCTGCAAAACAGATAATGACGTGAATGGCTATTTATATTCTCTTCCATGTGTGTACGACGCCCTGCTTTCCGCAAATGAATTAGAGACGAAAAAAGTCTTAACGTGTACCAACAGCGATCCGAAAGGCCCTGTAAGGGCAGTTAAGAACCTTATTATCGACGGTCTCAATCCCTGGCTCTCGCCCATCTCGACTAATAATGCGAAAAACGTCATCCTTGCCAAGGGCGTGAACAAAGCCGAACTTAATGATTACAAGTCTAGGGCTTTCACGTCATTCAATACAGCAAGAGTGGACTACTCTGATTTGTCGTCTAATGCTGAAACTAAGACCGCTGAGACCAGTGAAGCCAGCGAGGTTAAACTTCCTTATAATCTTATTTATTTTGGAGCCCCCGGCACCGGCAAGTCGCACAGCTTGAACAAACTCGCCGGGGAGCACTTCGATAAGGCGCACACGCGTCGCGTCACGTTCCACCCGGACTACAGCTACGCCTCCTTCGTGGGCTGCTACAAGCCGACGATGCAGTGGCCCGAGCAGAAGCCCGACGAGTCGCTGTCCGAGAACATGAGGAGGCCCTACATCTCCTATGAGTTCGTCCCCGGACCCCTCGTGAAGAGCTACGTCGAGGCGAAGACCCATCCCAATGAGGACTACCTCCTCATCGTTGAGGAGATCAACCGCGCGAACCCCGCCGCAGTGTTCGGCGACGTATTCCAACTGCTCGACCGCAAAGGCGACGGGGTGAGCGAGTACGACGTGGACGTTCCCGTCGATCTCGGAGAGTTCCTCTGGAAGGAGTTCTACGATGCATCCGGGTGCGCGGACGAGACCCCGGGGCTCTACAGCCACGAGGAGAACGTCGCGCATCGCGTGAACGCGATGCGCCTGCCCTCCAACCTCTACATTTGGACAACTATGAACAGCGCCGACCAGGGCGTGTTCCCGATGGACACCGCCTTCAAGCGCCGCTGGGAGTTTCGCTACATGGGAATCGACGAGGGCGAGGGAAAGTACGCCGGCAAAGTCGTGCGCATCGGCGCGAAGCGCGAGCCCGTGGAGTGGAACGTCCTTCGCCACGCCATCAACGGCCTGCTCAAGGGCAAAGCGCGCGTCAACGAGGACAAGCTCCTGGGCCCGTTCTTCCTCACGGAGTCCGCACTGGATGACGACGAGGCCTTCGACGAGGCGTTCAAGAGCAAGGTGCTGCTCTACCTCTACGAGGACGCCGCGAAGATGAAGCGCCCGAAGGTATTCCGTCACCCCGACTTCACGTACTCCGAGATCTGCGCCGAGTACGACAGCTCTGCCGACGGCGTGTTCGCTCTCGACGAGCCCGTGCCACGCGTCGAGGATGGCGCCCCCTCCGAGGACGAGGGCAACGGCCAGGGCGCGGAGGAGTAGCCCATGGCCTTCGACCCCGTCTACGTACGGGAGCGGGACTCCTACTCGTTCGGCGACCTCACCCGGCTGCTCGGTCTCGACGTCCGCGACGCCCTCGCGTGCGTGAGGGCGCTCGCCGCCCGCGGGGTGCTGACGCTCAGGAGCGACGCCGTCCCCGAGGGGGGCGACGCCGACGAGGAGCTCGCCGCCCTCGGCAAGTACCAGTTCACGTGGGTTGGCCTCGCGCGCTGGCGCGAGACCCTCGTCTGCGCCTACCCGAAATACTTCCCCAGGGGGACGCGCCCCTCGGAGACGGAGCTCGCCCAGGTGTTTCGCGTACTGCGCAAGAGCTCCGGCGGGCTTTCTGGCGTCGGCGCCGCGCTGCCGGACGCCGACGAGGACGGCGGGCCGCTCTCGCTCATGCTGGCGCTGCTCGGCTCCTACGAGGAGAATGGCGTCTACTCCAACTACGTGCGCGTGGTCCGCGACAACGGGTCGGGTGAGATCGCCTGGGGCAGGACCATCGCGCAGAACCAGCCCTTCATGGACGGCGACACGCCGGTCTACTTCGACCTTAAGACGCGCGACACCTCCCGCGACGCGGCCGACCTGGTGACACGCCTCCACCGGTGCGTGCTGACTCGCTGCTCCGAGGACCTGCGTCGCTGGGGCCTGGACGAGCTGCTGGGGCTCGCCCCGGTCGACCTCTCCGGCGAGGAACTGGAGGACCTGGGTGACGCCGAGACGCTGACCTACCGCCTGGAGCAGGAGCGCTCCGTGCAGTTCGTGGCGTGGAAGCAGGACGTCATCGACATGCTGCTGCGCTATCTGAGCCCCTCCGAGGAGTATGAAAGCCCCGAGGAGGAGTTCTGCCTGGGCACTTCATCCTTCTACCACGCGTGGGAGCTGGCATGCAAGAGCGCTTTCGGGGACAGGCTCGCCGACCGCATAGACTCGCTGGGGCTTCCGCTCGCCGAGGACTGGTGCCAGCGCGGCGCGGAGACGCTTCTGGGTATCATCCCTAGGCCGGAGTGGATGGACGCCGGCGGTGCGGGCTGCGGGGACGTGAACACGCTGATTCCCGACGTCATAGGCATCCATGGAGACGGCGCTGGCGGCAGAGCGTTCTGCATCTACGACGCGAAGTACTACACGCCGTCGCTGCGCCCCGGCGCCGCCAAGGACGTGCCGGGCGTCGAGTCCGTAACGAAGCAGGTGCTCTACCAGAGCGCCTACGGGGACTTCATCCGGGACAACGGGTTCTCCTCCGTGGCGAATGTCTTCCTGGTACCGACCCACGAGGCCGAGGCGAGGCTCATGGGTAGGGTGCGGTTCCCAGGCGTCTTCGGGAAGCCTGAGCCGCCCCTCACGGACGGGGTGGAGATGTGGGCGCTGCCCGCGGACTACGTGTTCGACTGCTATCTGGCAGGAAGACTGGCGGACGGGAAGCTGATCCAGAGGATGTGCGAAGGGAGCCTGGATGGGGCGCATTAGTTTCGGGGACACACTTGATTGGGATGGCACGCTCTATCCCAATCCTTCAAGTGCTATTGACGGGGCCATCAACATGGTCTCGACCTCTCGATACACGGCAAAATCCGACCCCGTTGAGTTGACAGAAACAACGGACAGGATGAGATACCGGTTCCTCGCGACCAACGTAGACAATCCGAAGAATCCTTCTCATTGTGTTGAGGGCAAATTCGTCTACGAACGAAAGAGGAAAGGAGATGCTTCTTTCCCCTCAGACTCGGCCGAAACCGAACTGGGCCCTGCTTCGAGGGGCATGCTGCAAAGAAAAGGGTTCAATGGTGATTGGCTCGAACTCACTTTAGACACCGGAGAGACCCGTCGCCTGTACGAGGCACTTGATGCTCGCTACCGAATCCATCAGGAGGGTGGAGGAGTTCAAGGCGGCAGCACAACGTATGTCCCCCTTGACCGCTCCGTAAGCTCACTCCTTAAGATGATGCGCGAAAATCCCTCGGAAACCAGGCTACTTACAGATGGCAATAATTTCGAACTCGTCAAAGAGATGATCCGGCTCATGACCCAGGGGACGACTCGCGAGCAATTGGGTGAGATATTCTCCGAGTTGGAGAAGGGACATCTCGATGACTTCACGGTCAGTCTGAGTCTCGCCCAGCTCGAAAAGGTCGAAAAGGAGATTGCTGAGAACCTCGGTAACGGCAACGAGGAGTACTGGCAGAGAATATTCACCGACCACCAATGGATACTGTCGCAGGTATTCTCCGCCCCATGCACACTTCTCCAAGGCAAGGCGTATGTCGGAGGCAAGGCGATTGATAATTCCGGTGGCAATATCTGCGATTTCCTCTACCAGAATGAGCTAACCAGCAATGTCACGCTCATCGAGATCAAGACTCCTCTTACAAGCCTGCTCGGCACAATATACAGGGGGAAAGAGCCCGAGAACGCCGTTTATTCCTTGACCTCACACATGAGCGGATCAGTAAACCAAGTGCTTAACTACCGGGACACGCTCACGAAGGAGTACTACATGGTCAACGGGCGCTCGTCTTCTCACTTTGAGGCCCTTTCCCCAAAGTGCGTTGTAGTCATAGGGAAGATCTCTGAACTCGACACCGCGAGCAAAAAAGCTACCTTTGAGCATTATCGGAATAACCTCAGCGATGTGACTGTGGTTACTTTTGATGAGTTGCTCCAGCGAATCCAGGACCTCATTGCCGTACTCCGAACAGGCAACGAAGCGACCTCCCCGACCTCGGGAATCCGGGAACCCGACATAGTCATTCCCTTCCAGCAAGCCAATCCGAATCCTCGTTTGGTCGGGAGATAGTCCAATTACCCCTTAAACACCATGTCGTTGTGGTATTCAATAAACTCAGCTCGTGGAGCGAATCGCTTCGGAAGCGCAATTGGCTCTCCGTTGTAGCGCCACAAATACTCGTCCTCGGGCGTTTCGTGCTCGACCACACTGGACACCATTATCTTTAGGTCCTTCGTAATTGTGATTAGTCCCCGATCGAACGCCTTATCGTGTAATGCGTTTAAAAGCAAGTCGTTGTCGGGCGCAAGGCGCTCCGTTTTAGGACCAGAGACTTTCCAGGGCTTGATATGGGTGGCGACCAGCAGTGTCTTGTTCGATAGCCCCGTCAAGCAACACCTTGAATTGTAATTGGCAAGCAAGGTATTTCGAAGGCTCTGTTAGACCAAGGTTGACATAAAAACGATGTCACCGCGAGGCGGTACCCTTCAATTAACGTCGAAGGAGCGCCCATGGATGCAGACGACCTGGTCATCACCCTCAAGAAGAGCCTGGCGAAGCTCAGCAGGACC
>RQBM01000090.1:0-4965 GCA_008668795.1 Collinsella aerofaciens
CAACCGCGATGTGCGCGGCCTCAAGCCCGACGACCGCCGTCGCCGCGCCGCCATCGCCCGCATTGAGCTGTTTGAGCCCGTGGGCAAGGGCGACCTGCTGGAGCTTCGCCACGATAACGAGTTTGACCAGTTCCTGACCACTATTGCCGCCGATGATGCCGCCGCCGGCGATGTTATCGAGTGCCGCGTGCCCCGCAGCATGCCCGAGGGCTGCCGCGTCCGCGTGATTCGCAGTCAGCGTGCCATCGACGCCGCCGGCGCCGCGCTCAAGCGCGATGTGCTGCGCCGCCGAGCTGTTGATGTGTCCGTCGTGGCGCGCCTGGGCGAGCCGTTTACCGTCACACTCACCTGCTCTGACAACCCCGCGCTCACCGCCACCGCCACGGGCTTCACCGTCGAGGCCGCCAAGACCCGCGCCGTCGAGGCGGCAGACCTGGTTGAGCATGTGGGCCGCATGGGCTCCTCGCCCTTTGAGGCAGCGAGCTTTGATGTGGCGCTCGATGAGGGCTGCGGCATGGGCTTCTCCGCTGTGCACAAGGTGCGCGCTGCCGCCTGCAAAGCATTGGAGGAGGCCATTCTGTCGCCGTACGAGGGGCGCGCGAAAACGCTCGAGTTGCCGGCAATTGTAACCAGTAATTCCCGCCCCATGCCCGAGCACTACCGCGATGAGCCGCAGATCTGCGCCACCGTCACCTCGCTCGAGGCCGCCGAGGCAGCCCGCGCGGAGGGCGCAACGCGCATCTACATGACCACCGACGCGCTCGATGCGGCCGAGCTCTCCCCCGCCGATGCGCTTGAGCAGGGCATCGTACCCATACTCGACGAGGTCTGCCGCGCCGTCGACCACGTCCGCGTTGACCCGTGGGTTGTTGCCGGTGCCACGGTCGCTATTGGCAACATCTCTGAGCTTGCCCTGGCCGCCCAGGTTGGCGCCACGGCGGAGGTCCGCTCTTGTCTGCCCGTGCACAACGCGCCATGCATGGAGGCACTTGCCGAGCGCGGAGCCGGCGCGTTTTGGCTCTCGCCCGAGATCACGCTCGACGAGATCGTCTCGCTTGGCACCGCCGCGCCCGCAGCCCTGGGCATCACCGTGTTTGGCCGCCCGCGCGTTATGACAAGCGAGCACTGCATCCTGCAGGTGACCAATGGCTGCATCCACGATTGTGCCAACTGCCGCTTGCGCGCACGCAAGCTGTCGCTCAAGAATATCGACGGCAAGGTCATGCCCGTGCGCACCGACATCCATGGCCGCTCTCGCTTGTACGACGCCTACCCCATCGACCTTACGCCGCAGGCACCACAGCTGCTCGACGCCGGCGTGCGCCGTCTTATGGTGGACGGCACGCTGCTCGAGACGGATGAGGTGGGCCGCGCCGTCGCCCGCGTCCGCCGCGCCGTCGAGGCTGCGCAGGCCGGCCGTAAACCAGCCGCGCGCCTGCGTGGGGCGACCTCGGGCTGCATGTTTGTGGGAATTAGCTAACCGAAAGGCTTATACGTGAACGAAGAACCTCAAGTCCTCTACTGCGACGCCTGGCTCATGGCCATCGACAAGCCCGCCGGCATGATCGTCCACGGCGACGGCACCGGCGAGCGCACGCTTACCGACTACGCCAGCGATCTGCTGCTGGCCATGGGCGACGGCTTTGCCGCGACTGACATGCAGCCGCTCAACCGCCTGGACCGCAACACCACCGGCGTGGTGCTGTTTTCGCTCGACAAACAGACGCAGCCCGCCTTTGACCAGATGGTGATCGACCATGCCTTCGAAAAGCACTATCTGGCGCTCGCCGAGGGCAAGATCGACTGGAACGAAAAGCTCATCGACAAGCCCATCGCCCGCGACCGCCACGACAGCCGTAAGATGCGCGTCGGTGCCAGCGGCAAGCCGTCGCAGACGCGCGTGAAGGTGCTCAAGCGCCTTAAGAGCCGTCGAGGCCTGCCCGCGCGTTCGTATATCGATGTCGAGCTGCTCACCGGCCGCAAACACCAGATCCGTGTGCACCTGGCCAGCGAGCACCATCCCCTGGTTGGCGACGACCTGTACGGAACGCCGCGACCCTGCGGCCTGATGCTCCACGCCCACAGTGTGTCCTTTACGCATCCCGTTACCGGCGAGCACATCCACATCGAAGCCCCCTGCCCCTGGGAGCCCTAAACCACCACGATAGGGACAGGCACCTTTGTGGTGGTTTTGCCGCAATGGCTCAGCCGCGGTCCCAAAACGTCTCGATCTGTAACAGTTAGAGCCCATTTTCTGGTCTATCTGTTACAGATCGAGACATTCGAATCCCCCTCAAGGGAAAATCTCAATCTGTAACAGTAACTCGGCAAAATCCGTCCCAGATGTTACAGATTGAGAAAAAGGGGCGGCGCGGTTCGGAAGTATCTCAATCTGTAACACCTAGCCCACTTTTAACGGTCCAGTTGTTACAGACTTAGACAAACCGACAGACAACGAAAGCGGCAACGCCCGTGATGGACGTTGCCGCTTTTCTATTGAGAAAACTCCTCGGTTTTCGTTACTAACCACCACATTGGGGACAGGCACCTTTGTGGTGGTTTTGGCCTTAGCCCGTACCGTGCTGTTAGACCGTGATGACGTTGTCCATTGCCCGGTACTTGGCGGGGACCTCGCCTGCGGTAATAATCGTTGCGTCGCGGAAGTCCGCGAACTTGACGGGCGCCACCATGCCAAATTTGCTGGCGTCCGAGATTACGAAGCGCTTGGCCGTATGGCGCATCGAGATACGCTTTACTTGCGCTTCCTCGATATCGGGCGCCGTGAAGCCCTGCTCGGCGGCAATGCCGTTAGAACCCCAAAAGCCACAATTGAAGTTGTAGCGGTCTAGGGTTGCCAAGGCATCGGGGCCAACGAGCGCCTCGGTCTCGGGTTTGAGCTCGCCGCCCAGCACTACGGTGCGCATGCCGCGCAAAGCGAGGCGCTGAGCATGGAGCACGGAATCGGTCACATAGGTGACACCTTCAAGGTGTGGAAGATGCTCGATGAGCTTGAGCGTCGTCGAGCCCGAGTCGATGTATACAAAGCTCTCGGGCTCCACAAGCGCCGCCGCACGGGCGCAGATACGCTCCTTATCGTCGTTATGGAGGTCGCTGCGTTCATTGAGCGTTAGGTCGCGCGTCACGTGCGCGCGCTCAAGACTCGTCGCTCCGCCGTGGACCTTGGCGATGCGGTGCGCTCGATCGAGCGTCTGCAGGTCGCGCCGAATGGTGGACGCCGTCACGCCCAAGGCCTCAGCAAGCTCTGGCACAGTAACCGAGCCAGCCTGCTGCACCATCGACACAATCGCATTGAGCCTATCTTCCGCTAGCATCGTTTACTCCTCCTCGGGGTACACGACTCCCCAGTCGGCGCGAAGCTTGGTCATAAGCTCCATAACATCAGAAGCATATTCCAGCAGCTCGCGCTTGGAGTCGTCGCCGGCAACGGCCTTCTCAAGATCGGCCATCTCATAGCAAAGGGCGTAAGCCTCGGTGCCGGCGTGGACCTCCTCGCGGTGGCCGTCCGCAGTCCACACGATGGTCGCGAGATCGGCACGCGGATACTCATTGACCTCGATATAGCACTTGTCAAAGCTGATGACCGAGCGCTTGGGCTGCTTGGAGTGAAGCGAAAGGCTCACAACACCCAGCTGCTGCTCGGCATTACGGCAGACGATGCCGCCCGCAACGTCAACGCCGGTCTCACAGGTGTTGCCCAGCGAAACGACCTCAGCGGGCTGGCTTGCCATAAAGAGGCGCATAACGGACAGGGCATAGACGCCAATGTCGAGCATGGCACCGCCAGCAAGGTTGCGATTGTAGAAACGGTTGGTCAGGTCGCCGTACTCCTTGTAGCTGCCAAAGTTGAGTTGGGCGAGGTTCATGCGGCCAAACTCGCCGACATCCATGCGGCGGCGCAGCTCCTGATACAAGGGCATATGGAGCACCGTAGTGGCGTCCATGAGGATCACGTTATGCCCGTCGGCAATGGCACGCGCCTCGTCGAGCTCGGCGGAATTAAGGGTGATGGCCTTTTCGCAGAGCACGTGCTTACCAGCTGCCAGAGCGGCTCGCAGGTAGGTGATGTGAGTGTTGTGCGGCGTGGTGATATAGACTGCGTCAATGTTCGGATCGGCGTAGAGGTCCTCGACCGTGTCATAGACCTTCTCAACGCCATACTGCTTGGCAAAAGCCTGAGCCTTGGACAGCGTGCGGTTAGCAACGCCCGCGAGTTTGCGGCCGGCAAGAGCGAGAGACTGAGCCATCTGGTTGGCGATAACGCCGCACCCGATCACAGCCCAACGAAGCTCGGGGGCCGTAAAGATATCATCGGGGAACGGCTTGTCCTGGACCGAAGCGAACGCTGCCTTTGCGGCTGCCGCAGCGTCGAGCGGAACCTGTTTGGAATCTGCCATATGTGCCTCCTGCGTCGTGAAAAGTCTTTCATTTCTGACAGCTCTATATTCGCACAAATGCGCGTGTATATGCACGTATATGCGTATTTAGGTGCTTAACGGTCATCATATAGCCATAATTTGCACATGTTTGCGCGGTTACACGCAATGTCACGCAATGTCATGCGCGTAATGCGCATGCAACGATCCTTGTTAAACATAAAGGGACGGAACACCAAAGCCCTAAAAGACAGAGTAGGTCGTTTTACTCCACACCTATAGAAGCATCAGGCATCAAAGGACCGTACCAAACTGCCGGCACATAGGGACGTTCCCAACGACCACTCATTTAAGTCTGTCCCCAATGACTGCCAATCAACGGCCACTCATTTAAGCCTGTCCCCAATGAGTACCTAATGAGTAGGGATCAAAAAAGGCCCGGGTGCCGTGGCATCCGGGCCTTTGCTAGCAACTTGATGTTGCGGGCAGCTTAGAACTTGTGGCCGCACTTCTTGCAGACGCGCAGCTTGTTCTTGCCGTCCTTCTCGTGACCGACGCGGGTAACCTTACC
>RQBM01000240.1:0-6268 GCA_008668795.1 Collinsella aerofaciens
GGCAAGTTTGAGCACTTGGACCGCACGGAACTTTGCATTAACCGGCCGTCCCTCTGCCAGCGACTGCCAGCCTTCTAGCAACAGGCCAAACAGCTGAATCTGGTTGTCGCGCATGCGCACGGCAAAACGATCGAGCTCGTTAAACGCCGCGTCGTCGGTTACCGGCAAGCCGGAAAGGAGCCGCCGTGCCGCCAACACCATGCGCACCCAGATAGCCATCGCCTTAAGCCCACGTACGTCGAGCGCCTCCCGCACCACCGTCATCTCGTCGTCGCGCTCGTCGGTTCCCGCAAACGACCCATCAAAGAGCTCCACCAGCATGCTATCGGCCCGTATAACAATCCCCGCGATATCGAGCTCGCAGTCGTAGGCCTTGCTCGTTTTGAGCTGCTGTAGAACGCCGCCGTCATCTCCCCGCTCGGTCAGACAGCGCTTGACCTCGATATGCGCAGACAACATGTCGAGTGCGGTGTGGGATGTCTCGATTTCTGGCACGGCCAGGTTCGCAGGAAGCCCAAGCCCGTTGTCCCCATAGCAAACAGCCGTCAGTATCTGGGCCACCCTCCATGAAACAGGGTCTATTTCGCAGACCGCCCGTTCGCCCCCGCGCTCGATAACCGATGCCATATAGCGAGCGAGCTTTGTATTGGACACGCTGACCGCTGCCAGATATACGCCAAGCGCCTCGGCAGGCGTTGGCTCTGGAGCCGGATCGTCGGCATCGATCGTGCCCAGCGCTGCTCGGCAGATATCGGCCCCATGCCCCGTCAGAGCAAGATCGACCCCATACTGCCCAGCAAGTTCAAGGACCGCCTCACGGTCCAAAAAGGCGTCCGCCAGGCCCATCGCCGCATCGCATCGGCCCGCCTTAAGCAAAATCCGGGCCGCCCTCGGAACAAGTTCGGGGCGAATCTCGGCCACCAACTTACGCAAGCGCAAGCGTCCGTTATCCTCCGTGCCCAGACACGTAAAACTCCGCTCGGCGGGATCCAAGCCAAAGATCGGGTAGTCGCGTACAAAGTAGGACTGGTCGACCATCGACAGCCTCACCCCACAGGCCTCGAGTTCTGCGATATTGCCCTCGCCCATCAAAATCATGAGACATGCCACGCAAAACAGCGCATTATTGTCGAGCGAAGCCAGATCGGCAAGTGCCGCGCCATATACGTTGACAATCTCGTTTTCGAGCAGTCCGGCTACGTCGCCTTGGCCATACAGACCCGTCTGCAATGCCGAAACGAGCTCGGGCACGCCCTGTGTGAGCTGATAAAAGTCGAGCGACGTGCTGATCGAAAACGCCGATGCCCACGCCGAATACTCATAGGCATGTACCTTGAGCATCTGCGCATTGATCTTAACCGAATCGCCCAGCCCGTGAATCAGCTGACGATTTGAAGGACGGCAGGAGATAAAGACCCCTACCCCCATAGCGCGCAGGCCGCGAATCCTGTCGATGAGGTCTTCGGTATCGTGCTGATCGAGGTTTGGCACATTATCAATCGCGATAAGGGAGTGCGGTTTGTCTTTGAGTTCTTCGGTAACCACCTCGAGCTGCATAAACACCTCGCGCCCAGTGGCGCGATCGGCCTCGATAATCCGCACAGGGCCTCGCGTCGGGTCGCATTTAACCTCATGGGTGTACTGCAGCAGCACCGAGGTCTTCCCAAACCCGTCGGGCGCATAAAGAACCACGATGCCGGCCTTTCGGCCCTTGGCTATAAGCTCATTCATCAAGCGTTCGCGGCGCACCATATAGCCTCCGCCCAGCGGCATCAGCTCGAGGCCGTCTATACTGCTCAAATCGTTTACCATGCCCGCTCCTCAACTCGACCGTATGGACACTGTAACCGCAAGACCATACAAGCCGCACTATGAATAGAGCGACCTTGTGTTTTAGGTTGTCTTTTGGTACGCAAGCGGCAAGTTTTTGTACAGCAAGGGCCGATTGTTATTAATCCCCCGACTAATCGGTCTTTAAGCAGGTAAATGAGCTTGTCAGCTTGTCCCATCTAAGCGGCAGTGTAACGTAAATGAACAAGGTTCAGCCATGTCATTCAACTCGCCTAGCACCCGCTACCGTCTACGACCTTTTAGTGGCATTTTTGCATAGAATCTGGTATGGAATGAATCAAGCTGTTGGCATCCGGCATTCGTCAAGCTTACGGCAAGATTTTGGTCAAGTGGACAGAAAGGGATAGCAAAAAGGCCCCCGCAAAGCGGAGGCCTTAGGCAAGGCTATGTCGAGGTGCAGGATTCGCGCTACTCGCAGAGCGAAAGGGCGGCCTCGTCGGCAACGACAACGCAGTTGGTGTGCAGCTGCAGGATCGAAGCCGGGCACTCGGGCGTAACCGGACCATAGCACATATCGTGCACGGCCTGAGCCTTGGCCTCGCCGTTGGCGACGACCAGGATCATGCGGGCATACATGATGGTCTGGGTGCCCATGGTGTAGGCCTGACGGGGAACGTCGTCGATGCTGTCGAACAGGCGGCTGTTGGCCTGAATGGTGCTCTCGGTGAGGTCGACGCAGTGCGTACCCTTGGAGAAGTGGTCATCGGGCTCGTTGAAGCCGATGTGGCCGTTGTTGCCAATGCCGAGCAGCTGCAGATCGGGATAGCCGGCGGCAGCGACGACCTTATCGTACTCAGAGCAGGCAGCGGCGGCGTCGGGGTTGGAACCGTCGGGCACATGCGTGTTGTTCAGGTCGATGTTGATGTGATCGAAGAAGTTCTCACGCATGAAGTAGTGATAGCTCTGGGGATCGTCGTGCGAAAGGCCGCGATACTCGTCCAGGTTGTAGGTGCTGACCTCGGCAAAGTCGACGTCGCCCTTCTCGTACCAAGCAGCGAGCTGCTTGTAGGCACCGATCGGGGTGGAGCCGGTGGCAAGACCCAACACGCAGTCGGGCTTGAGGATAACCTGCGCCGAGATAATATTGGCGGCCTTGCGGCTCATATCCTCGTAGTCTTTAGCTTTAATGATCTTCATTACGCGTCCTTTCTCGTACAAGAGAGGCAAGGCTCCCTTACAAGCACTTGCCCGCGGCCCGCGTCGGCCGCAACCAACGTGTGCGGCCACCAGGGCGAGGTCGCGTAATGTATGTGTCTCGTGTCTAGCCGCGTCGAGGCCCCTGCCCGTCCACGGTGACCCGAAGCCTTTTAGCTTCGGACAAATCCCATCTTGCCACGGAGGGCGTCCTCTTTCAAGGGCGCCCTCCGTAAACGTGTTTGAATTGTAGGCTAATGGCCACGTGCACTTGTTAGCGCTCGCGAGCAACGATGAGCTGGTCCATCTCTTCGACATGCGCGCCAACGGAGCCCTTGATGCTCGAGAACTCAACGGAGTTGCATACCAAGATGGGAACCGTCACATCGTAGCCCTCGGCAGCAATTGCCTCGCGATCGAACTCAATGAGTACATCGCCCTTATGGACGATGTCACCCACTTGCGCATATACGGTAAAGTGCTTGCCCTCAAGCTGAACAGTGTCCAAACCAACGTGGATGAGCACGTCCAAGCCATCGACCGTGTTAAGCGCAACAGCGTGTCCCGTGGGAAAAATGGCCTCGACCTTGGCATCAGCCGGTGCAATCACACGCGTGCCGGTAGGCTGAATCGCCACGCCCTGGCCCAAAAGGCCGGTGGCAAATGTCTGGTCGTTTACCTCGGAAAGCGGAATGACGTCGCCCGAGATGGGAGCATCCAGCGTAAGGACTCGACCACGCATACCAAAAGACCTTAGGACTTTAGTGAACATGCTCCCCCTCGGACATACCGATCAACCAAAATAACCTTAACAGTTTACCACTTGGCACTCGTTTTTGACCATTAGGGAAGTTCGCGCTTGACAACCTCGACGATGTCGTCGACAACGCGCTGGGTCAGCTCGTGCGTCTCGGCCTCGGCCATAACGCGGACCAGCGGCTCGGTACCGCTCGGACGCACCAGAATGCGGCCGCGGCCGTCAAGCTCCTTCTCGGCAGCAGCGACGGCATCCCAGATGGGCTGGCAATCATCCAGACCAGCCTTGTTGTCGGAATGCACGTTGACGAGTACCTGCGGATACTTCTTCATGATGCCGGCAAGATCGGTGAGGGTACGACCGGTGCGCTTGAGCACGGCCAGCAGCTGCAGAGCCGTCACCAGGCCGTCACCGGTGGTGTTGTGCTCCAGGAAGATGATGTGGCCGGACTGTTCGCCGCCGATGACGGCACCGTCCGCGAGCATACGCTCAAGAACATAACGGTCGCCCACAGCGGTCTGAACCATCTCGAAGCCCTGCTCCTTCATAGCGATGGAGAAGCCCAGGTTGCACATGACGGTCGAGACGATCTCGGAGCTGGCGAGCTTGCCGCGGGCGGCGAGGTCAGAACCGCAGATAGCCAGGATGTAGTCACCGTCGATCTCATTGCCCTCACTGTCCACGAACAGTACGCGGTCGGCGTCGCCGTCGTGGGCCAGACCGATGTCAGCATGGGTGCGCAGCACGAGCTCGCGCAGAGGCTCAAGGTGAGTGGAGCCGCACTCGACATTGATGTCGGTGCCGCAGTAATCGGTGTTGATGGCATGGACCGTGGCACCCAGGCGCTGCAGCGCGGCGGGCGTAGTCTGGCAGGAAGCACCGTGACCGCAGTCGACGGCAACGACCAGGCCATCGAGCCTCAGGCCATCAAGCGTATCGATGGCGTGGTCGACGTATGCCTTGCGAGCGTCCTTCATCTTGATAATGTGGCCCACGCCGGCGCCGGTCGGCAACGTGTCGGCAGCCATGGCTTCCTCGGACATGACCCAGGCGCTGATCTCTTCCTCAACCGCGTCGGGAAGCTTCATGCCCTTGCGGCTAAAGAACTTGATGCCGTTGAACTCCGGCGGATTATGCGAAGCAGAGATGACGATGCCGCCGTCGAGCTCATTCTGGACGGTGAGCAGCGCCACGGCAGGCGTGGGGATGACGCCGCAGCAGTGCGGACGGCCGCCCTCGGCCATGATGCCGGCGGTCAGAGCGCTCTCGAGCATGGTGCCCGAAAGACGCGTGTCGCGGCCGACACAGATATCCGGACCAAGGAACTTGGTCGCCGCGCGGCCCAGGCGAAACGCGAGGTCACACGAGAGGTCGGCATTGGCGACGCCACGGACGCCGTCGGTACCGAAGATGTTCTGGGGCATAGGATCGCTCCTTCCCTAGCAGGCGATATGCAACCGCCCACCCTAGTCGAAAAAGAAAAGCGGGACCCGCCGAGGAATCGGCAGGCCCCGCTTGTACATTGTATCTCGAAAGGAGATAAAACCTTAGCGCTTGGAGAACTGGGGAGCGCGGCGGGCCTTCTTGAGGCCGTACTTCTTGCGCTCGACCACGCGAGCATCGCGCGTAAGGAAACCGGCCTTCTTGAGGTCAGCACGGTAGTCGCCAGCGTTCAGAAGAGCGCGAGCGATGCCCAGGCGCAGAGCGCCGGACTGACCGGAGATGCCGCCGCCATCGCACAGAGCGATAACGTCGAACTGACCGGCGGTGTCGGTCACCTTGAAGGGAGCAAGGGCGTTCTCAACGAGCTGATGACGGCCGAAATACTGCTCGGCGTCACGCTTGTTGATGGTCACCTTGCCGGTGCCGGGGACGAGACGGACGCGGGCGACGGCGTTCTTACGACGACCGGTACCCTGGTAGACAACGGTGTTCTCAGCCATCTTTAAGCCTCCAGCTCAATCTTCGTGGGGTTCTGGGCAGCATGCGGATGCTCGGCACCAGCGTAGACCTTAAGCTTGGTCATCTGGGCACGGCCGAGGGTGGTCTTGGGCAGCATACCGCGAACGGCGCGCTCGATGACCTTCTCCGGGTGCTTCTCCATAGCCTGGCGGAAGCTCTCAGCCTTGAGGCCGCCGTTGTAGCCGCTGTGGCGATAATAGGTCTTCGTGTCGGCCTTGTTACCGGTAAGCTGGACCTTATCGGCGTTGATGACGACAACGAAGTCGCCGCAGTCGCTGTTGGGCGTGAACTGGGGCTTGTTCTTACCGCGCAGGATCATTGCGATCTGGGTGGCAAGACGGCCCAGGACAGCACCATCGGCGTCGACGAGAACCCAGTTGCGCTGGACCTCGCCCTGCTTGGCGTAGTGAGTCGATTTCGAAATCACTTAGACTCCTCCATGTACAGTACGTGTTGTTACAGAGATTCACGGGGCTCTGCAAGTAACCCGTCCATATTACCCCGCTCGCCGTACGAGTCAACAGGTATTTTGGCTCCGACCAGAGTTTCTGCACATGTCATCCA
>RQBM01000103.1:0-6855 GCA_008668795.1 Collinsella aerofaciens
CAAGGTCGTCGACCTGGCCGTCCACGGCGACTCGCGCGGCTGGTTCAAGGAGAACTGGCAGCGCGCCAAGATGTGCGCCCTGGGCATCCCGGACCTCCGCGTCGTCCAGAACAACATCTCCTACAACGACAGCCGCGGCGTCACGCGCGGCATCCATGCCGAGCCCTGGGACAAGTTCATCTCCGTGGCCCGTGGCTCGGTCTTCGGCGCCTGGGTGGACCTGCGCGAGGGCAGCGAGACATTCGGCAAGGTGTTCACCTGCACGCTCGACCCGAGCAAGGCCATCTACGTCCCGCGCGGCGTTGGTAACTCCTTCCAGGCGCTCGAGGACGGCACCGCCTACACCTACCTGGTGGACGCCCACTGGTCCCTCGAGCTGAAGAGGACCTACACCTTCGTGAACCTCGCCGACCCCGAGCTCGCCATCGAGTGGCCGATCCCGCTGGAGGAGGCCACCGTCTCCGAGGCCGACCTCAACCACCCGATGCTCGCCGACGTCGTCCCGATGGCGCCGAAGCGCACCCTCGTCACCGGCTGCAACGGCCAGCTGGGCCATGCGGTGCGAAAGCTCGCCGAGGAGCGCGGCGTCGCCAAGGACTTCGACTTCTGCGACATCGACACCTTCGACATGTCCGACCCGGACGCCTACTCAAAATACGACTGGTCGCTCTACGGCACCGTGATCAACTGCGGCGCCTACACGGCCGTGGACAGGGCGGAGACCCCCGAGGGCCGCGCCATCGCCTGGAAGGCCAACGCGACCGGGCCGGCGCTGCTCGCCCGCACCTGCGCCGCGCACGGGATCACGCTCGTCCACGTGTCCTCCGACTACGTCTTCGACGGCACGGTCGAGGTCCACACGGAGGACGAGCCCCTCAGCCCGCTGTCCGTCTACGGCCAGACCAAGGCCGCCGGCGACATCGCCGTGGCCGGCTGCCCGCGCCACTACATCATGCGCAGCTCATGGGTCATCGGCGAGGGCCGCAACTTCGTCAAGACGATGAGGGCGCTGTCCGACCGCGTCGCCGACCCCGAGGACGGGCTCGAGCAGATCACGGTCGTCGACGACCAGCTGGGCCGCCTGACCTTCACACGCGACATGGCCGAGGCCATCTTCCACGTGCTGGGGACGCACGCCCCCTACGGCACCTACGACTGCACCGGATCCGGCGCGGTGAAGTCCTGGGCGGACATCGCCCGCGCCGTCTTCGAGGCCGCCAACGGCAACGGGGAGAACGTGGTCCCGGTCAGCACCGCCGACTACTACGCGAATGCCGCCGGCCCCGTCGCCCCGCGCCCGGTCCACTCCGCGCTCGACCTTTCCAGGCTCGAGTCGGTCGGCTTCCACATGCCCGACTGGGAGGATGAGCTGGAAGAATACCTGTTTGGCTCTTCTGAAAAAGCAAATATGGAGCAGCTGTGAAAGTACTGATGCAGACCCGCCAAAACGTTTTTGATCTAGCGGGCGGTGACACGACACAACTTGTAAAGACGAAGGAGGCCCTTGAATCAAAGGGTATTGATGTCGACCTGTCCTTGGACTTGCGACCCGATGTTTCTGGATACGATGTGGTCCACTTGTTCAACCTCACGCGGGTCCAGGAAACTTTCATCCAGTCGAAAAACGCCAAGGAGGCCGGAAAGCCTGTCGTGCTCTCCACGATTTACTGGCCGACTGACAGCTTCGAAAAAAGCGCAGCAAACGGCCTGAGAGGTTTTTTGGGAAAACATCTTAGCGTCGATGGAATGGAGCGCCTCAAGGCCTTCGGAAAGTACGTCTTGCGCGGGGAGCGCAGCGAGGGTGCACGCTACCTTATGACACATAGCTTCCAAAAGATGCAGCTCGAGATATTGGACAACTGCGATGTGTTCCTGCCGAATGCAAAGACCGAGATGGACCAGATAGCGGCTCATCTCGGCTTTCGCACCGACAACTATGTGGTCGTCCCCAACGCCGTCGACGTCGCGAGCATTAAGGCCGCGAAAGAGGTTGAATCAACAGGATACGAGCGATTCAGTGGATGGATTGTTTGCATCGGCCGCATCGACATTCGCAAGAACCAGCTCAACCTAATCAAGGCGGTGGAGGGGTCGGATTACAAGGTCGTCTTTGTGGGAAAGAAGTCTCCCGGGCATATCGAGTATGCGAACAAGGTTGTGTCGGAGATAGAAGCCAATCCGAACATGGAATGGATCGAGCAAATTCCCAACGAAGACATTTACAAGCTGTGCCGCGAGTGCCGTGTGAGCGTGTTGCCTAGTTGGTTCGAGACGCCGGGCCTCGTGAGTCTGGAGGCAGCCGCTATGGGGTGCAATATCGTGGTATCTCCCAAAGGAACGACGCGAGATTATTTCGGTGACAGCGCGTTTTATTGCGATGTCAGCAGCCCTTCCTCCATCAGGGCTGCGCTGGATGAGGCTTACGGCGTCAATTACGACGAGGTTTTCGGCCGAAAGGTAATTACGGAATACACGTGGGAGAAGGCTGCTGAGAAAACTCTCGACGGCTATCAACTTGCTTTGAAAGGCTGATATGAAAAAAGTTATGCTCGTTTTCGGCACTCGCCCGGAGGCAATCAAGATGTGCCCGCTCGTCAACGAGCTGAAGGCGCGCACGGATGAGTTCGAGACTGTCGTCACCGTGACCGGGCAGCACCGCGAGATGCTCGACCAGGTGCTGCGCGTCTTCGGCGTGACGCCCGACCACGACCTTGCGATCATGAAGCCGGGACAGACTCTGTTCGACGTTACGTGCGACGTGCTGCTCAAGCTCAAGGCGGTCCTCGAGGACGAGAAGCCCGATGTCGTGCTCGTACACGGCGATACCACGACCAGCTTCGCCGCTGCGCTCGCGTGCTTCTACCTGCAGATCCCTGTGGGCCACGTTGAGGCGGGCCTGCGCACGCACGACATCTTCAGCCCCTGGCCGGAGGAGTTCAACCGTCAGGCGGTCGACATCGTGAGCGAGTACTATTTCGCCCCCACAGAGGCCAGCAAGAAGAACCTTCTGGACGAGGGCAAGCCGGAGTCGAAGATCTGGGTCACCGGCAACACGGGAATCGACGCCCTGCGCACCACTGTGCGCGATGGCTATACCCACCCCGAGCTCGAGTGGGCGGAGGGCTCCCGCCTCATCCTCATCACGGCGCACCGTCGCGAGAACCTGGGCGAGCCTATGCACCGCATGTTTCGCGCCATCCGCCGCGTGATGGAGGAGCACCCCGACACCAAGGCGATCTACCCCATCCACATGAACCCGCTCGTCCGCAAGGCGGCGCACGAGGAGCTTGACGGCTTCGACCGGCTGCATATCATCGACCCGCTCGAGGTTCTCGACTTCCACAACTTCATGGCCGTCAGCCACATCATCCTCACCGACTCGGGCGGCATCCAGGAGGAGGCCCCGAGCCTGGGCAAGCCCGTGCTCGTCATGCGCGACACCACCGAGCGTCCCGAGGGCGTGGCAGCAGGTACGCTGAAGCTCGTCGGCACCGAGGAGGAGGCCATCTACCGCGAGTTCAGTAGGCTTCTTTGCGACGACGAGGAGTACGTCGCCATGTCCCGCGCCTCCAATCCCTACGGCGACGGACATGCGAGCGAGCGGATCGCGGAAGCTTTGGGTCGTTCTTCTCTCGAGGCTGGAATACGTGATGATGAATGTCGATGAATCTTTTTAATTGCGGACAAATCAACGAGAAGCTTAAAGGTTTGTTTTGGAAACTCCCGTTGAGCGCTGAATTTAAAGAAAACTTCAGAGTCAGGCGTTATGAGCGTATTCTCGAACGCGAAGCGGCAGCCGATGCGGGCTCCTTGCGTATTGTGGCTGATAATGACCTTTTGAGCTCTTACGCCGAGTATGTCCTAGAAAGTTATGATGCGCGTGCCGAGGGCTACGTCGGCTATCGAAGGCATGATGAGGCTAAGTCGGACGTGCTGTTGGTGGCATATTATTTGACGCAATTCCACCCCAATGCTCAAAATGACTCCTGGTGGGGACGAGGAACCACTGAGTGGAACAATGTTTGCAAGGCCGTCCCTCAGTTCACGGGGCATTATCAGCCAAGGAAGCCCGGCGAGCTCGGCTATTACGATTTGCGCTTGAAATGCAATATGCAAAGGCAGATTGAGCTTGCGAAGAATTATGGCGTAGGAGCTTTCTGTTTTTACTACTACTGGTTCGATGGTGGTCAGAGACTTCTCGAAGGACCTTTAGATATGTTTCTGGATGACTCAAACCTTGACATGCCTTTCTTTTATTGCTGGGCGAATGAAAACTGGACAAAGCGATTCAGCGGTACGAGCAACGATGTCTTGATGGAGATCACCCAGAGTTCCGAGAACTACGCCGCCTTCATGAGGGATGTTGTCCATGATTTCAGCGATGAGCGATATCTCCGAATAGACGGCAAGCCCGTCCTATCCGTGTATCGCCCATCGCTTATTCGAGATCCGGAGCATGTGATTTCTGAGTGGCGCCGCATTTGTAAGAACGAATGCGGCTCAGAACCCTATCTTATTGCCGTGCAAGAGCGTGATACCAACATTGATTGGTCGGCAGTTGGCTTTGATGCCGAGAGCGAGTTCCAACCCAAGCAGGTGCAGCACAACTGTCGCAACATAACCAAACAGGTGCGTCCGTTGCGCGAAGATTTCGGCGGCACCGTCTACGACTATGCGGATTTGGTCGAGAATAAGCGATATGCGACTTGGAGCCGCGATAAGAAGGTCTATCCCGCCGTTATGCCCATGTGGGACAACACGGCCCGAAGGAATCACAGAGGAACGATTTTTCACGGGAGCACGCCTGAGCTATATAGACGATGGCTTGCGGACACGATTGACGAGGTGCGCCGTAGGCGCGACTTAGACAAGAAGGTGGTCTTTCTAAACGCTTGGAACGAGTGGGGAGAAGGTGCCTACCTGGAACCTGATTCACTGTGGGGGTATGCATATCTTGATGCGACATTGCGGGCCATCATGCAGGATGGGCCGAACGAATGAAAAAGAAGAAACTGTTCATTGCCATAACGCTTTCGAACTATCTTATTGACCGTACGGGTACGCCGAAGGTCGTTATGAGTCATCAGGTTGCTGCCAATGACGCTGGCATCAAGTATGTTGCCTTATTTCCCATTGGCGGTTCTTCTAAATTTGCAAAGAGGCTTTTCAGCAACTCATTCGGTGTGATATGCGATGGTAAGTTCGCAGGAGTTTTCAGCCTTGAAGCTTTCTTGGCTAGGGTAAGACGTTTGCTCGATGGCGAGTATGAACTGGGATGCATTTACATCCATCACTTCATGGGATGGAACCTTGAATCGATTGCTGGCATAGTATCTTCGTATCCTAAGGTCCAGCTGGTCGTATATGCGCATGACTACTACCTGTGCTGCACAAACTATAATTTGATACAGGATAGTACACAATTATGCGGATCTGCTAGATTGGGAGACGCACAATGCGTGGGATGTGCCTATTACGCTGACAGCATTATTCGTGAAGATTGCATCTGGAGGCTTCTGCACAACGAGCTTCATCGCATAGTATTTGCTTGCCCTTCAAGCGTTGTCGAAAGAATGGTGCAATCTTTCCATCCGGAAGCAAAGGGGCATTGCACGGTAATTCCACATCAAAGATACGTCGGGATTTATCTTGACAACAAGGAGATGCTTCCTCCCAATCATGCAATCAAAGTTGCATATCTTGGGAAACAACAGTCTATAAAAGGCTGGGACTGCTGGTGTCGCCTTGTCGACGCGTTTCGTGGCCAGGGAAAATATGAATTCGTTGTGTTCAACAACGAGACGAAGCCTTTACCTAGCGGAATGAGACGGGTCTTCGTCGAATTTTCACCAGGAAAACCCAATGCTATGATTGACGAGCTGCGACGCGAGAATGTGGACGTTGCTTTACTTTGGTCTCAATGCCTAGAGACGTATTCGTACACCTGCATGGAGGCATATGCATCAAATGCTTTTATCATCACTTGTCCATCAAGCGGTAACATAGCTGAGTTTGTGAGTATGACGCATTGCGGCCAGGTTCTTTCTTCAGAGCAGGAGCTGTGCCAGCTGCTCGACGAGCCTGATAAGTTGCTGGAGTTGTTGAACGGGTTCCGCGCTAATCACGATGGGGGCGCGATGGCCCTCGCGACCAATGACGCATTCATTGCTTTGGCGAAACCGAGCATGCCGACTGCGCAAAATGCCGTCGAAAATGAGAGGCAATGCCGAACCTACAGATTCCGGCTAGACAATTGCATCTCTTTGCCGCTGCGTATTTTCTATTCATGTCGGGAGCGAAAAAAATCGAGGCTGCAAATTCACGGAAACGAAAACAAGAGTTCGCCATATGAGTATTCTTGAGAAAAAAACAGGGTCGGGGATAGATGCACTGATAATCAGTCTGATTATGGCTAAGGTTTTTCTGCTTGAATACCTTGGTATGGCCGGAATCGTAAATAACGTTATCTTTCTTCTCATTGGAGTTCGCCTTATCTTCAGTGGCTGGAAGATTCCGAAGAAGCTGCTTTTCCTCGTCTGCCTAATTACGATGCTCCTTGTTTTGAGTTACTCTGCTGGGAGCATAGTTCCCGGTAAGACCTCATACAACCTTAAAGCCATACAGACCTTCTTTTTCTATGCGCTCTTCATCGTGATGCTGAAGACCAACGGGTCAGATTTGCTGGATTTCGGGAAGCAGCGATGGATTGTTTTCTGGTGACGCATAATTTCTTTCGCAAATTGACAACCGCATAGCGGAGCACGGCCCGCGCCCCGTCATATGATTTCTAGCGGCTAAACAACAAATCAACGACGAAAGGGGCACGGGCCGTGTCTGCGAACATCGTAACAGTCG
>RQBM01000238.1:0-2722 GCA_008668795.1 Collinsella aerofaciens
GATTCTACACGGTTTATTAAGGAGTGTTACTTATTCCGCAAACGGTAGCTATACGCGATAAACGGTAGCAAGCAAGTATCCAGAACGCTCAACCCATTAGGAGAGTTCCGCCCAAAGGGTGACTACACAGGACCCCGCCGGGGTTGTTTGGGCTACCTCCCAAAACATTCCGCAGGACGCAAGAAGCCCTCGCCGCACGAAGTGCGCAGCGAGGGCTTCTTGCATGTCCGAGGACGTTTTGGGAGGTAGCCCAAACAGCCCCGGCGATCCTGAGGGAGTTAAATCCCTTTAGAACTTGTCGTGGAAAGTACGCGAAATGACCTCGTCCTGCTGCTCCTTGGTGAGCGTGTGGAAGTTCACGGCGTAGCCGGAAACGCGAATGGTCAGCTGCGGGTACTTCTCGGGGTGAGCCTGAGCGTCGAGCAGCGTCTCACGGTTGAAGACGTTGATGTTCAGGTGGTGGCCACCCTTCTCGGCGTAAGCGTCGAGCATGTGGACCAGGTTATCGGCCTGAGTCTCGGAAACTTCAGAAACCTTCATAATGTGTCTCCTTCGATCGATAGGCGCCGGCCGAAACCGGCGCACTAATCAGTAATCGTTATTGTTAGTATAGCACTAACAATAGTTACTCGCCCAGCTGATCAAGGTCGATATCGCCAAAGAACACCTGGTCCTCCTTGCCGAGCGCACTCGGGATGATGGAGAAGGTGTTGGAGATGCCGTCCTGAGCATCGCGGAACGGGAGCTTGGAAACCGAAGACAGCGAAGCGATGGCGCCATGGCTATCGCGCTTGTGCATGGGGTTAGCACCCGGGGCGAACGGCTGGCCAGCCTTGCGGCCGTCGGGCGTGGAGCCGGTCTTCTTACCGTACACGACGTTGGAGGTAATGGTCAGAACCGAGGTCGTGGGCACGGAGTTGCGATAGGTGTCGTTCATGCGGATGTACTCCATGAACTGGTGCACAACGTCGTGAGCGATCTGGTCGACGCGGTCGTCGTCGTTACCGTACTTGGGGAACTCGCCCTCGGTCTCGAAGTCGACGATGATGCCGTTCTCGTCACGGACGGGGTGGACCTTGGCGTACTTGATGGCGGACAGGGAGTCAGCCACGACGGAAAGGCCAGCGATGCCCGTAGCGAACCAGCGGTGCACGTGCTTGTCGTGCAGAGCCATCTGGATACGCTCGTAGCAATACTTGTCGTGCATGTAGTGAATGATGTTCAGCGAGTTGACGTACACGCCAGCGAGCCACTTCATCATGTCGTTGTACTTGGCCACAACGTCGTCGTAATCGAGCGTATCGCCCTCGACGGCGCGATACTTGGGGCCGACCTGCTTCTTGGAGACCTCGTCAACACCGCCGTTGAGTGCGTACAGCAGGCACTTGGCCAGGTTGGCGCGAGCGCCGAAGAACTGCATCTCCTTGCCAATGCGCATGGAGGACACGCAGCAGGCAATGCCGTAGTCGTCGCCGTGATAGACGCGCATGAGGTCGTCGTTCTCGTACTGGATCGAGGAGCTGGCGACGGAAGTCTTGGCGCAGAACTTCTTGAAGTTCTCGGGCAGACGGGTCGACCACAGAACGGTCATGTTGGGCTCGGGGCTGGTGCCCATGTTCTCGAGCGTGTGCAGGTAGCGGTAGCTCATCTTGGTAACGAGCGTACGGCCGTCAACACCCATGCCGCCGATGGACTCGGTGACCCACTGCGGATCGCCGGTGAACAGGGCCTGGTACTCGGGGGTACGGGCAAACTTGACCATGCGGAGCTTCATGATGAAGTGATCCACGAACTCCTGGATCTGCTCCTCGGTGAAGGTACCGTTGGCAAGGTCGCGCTCAGCGTAGATGTCGATGAACGTGGAGGTACGGCCGATGGACATAGCGGCGCCGTTCTGCTCCTTAACGGCAGCGAGGTAGGCGAAGTACATCCACTGGATGGCCTCCTGCGTGTTGGTAGCAGGGTTGGAAATGTCGAAACCATAGGTCTCGGCCATCATCTTGAGCTCGCCGAGGGCACGAATCTGCTCCTGCAGCTCCTCGCGATCACGGATGTTGTCGGCGGTCATGACCGTCGGGGTGGAAGCCTTCTGGGCCTCCTTGTCCTTGATCAGGTAGTCGACACCGTACAGGGCGACACGACGGTAGTCGCCGATGATGCGGCCGCGGCCATAGCCATCGGGCAGACCGGTGATGATGTGGGCCGAGCGGCAAGCACGCATCTCGGGGGTGTAGACATCGAAGACGCCGGCGTTGTGGGTCTTGCGCTCGAAGGTGTAGCGCTCGACAACGTTCTCGTCGACCTTGTAGCCGTGCTGGCTGGCGGCCTGGCAAGCGATGCGGATACCACCGTTGACGTGCAGAGCGCGCTTGAGCGGCTTGTCGGTCTGGAGGCCAACAATGGTCTCCTTGTCGCGATGGGCATTATCGATGTAGCCAGCGGGGTGGCTCACGATACCCGTGACGGTCTTGGTGTCCATATCGAGAACACCGCCCTGCTCGCGCTCCTTAAGCAGCAGGTCGAGAACCTCGCCCCACAGCTCCTTGGTACGCTCGGTCGGACCGACGAGGAACGACTCGTCGCCCTCGTAGGGGGTGTAGTTCTTCTGGATGAAGTCTCGGACGTCAACCTCTCCCGTCCAAATGCCTTCCTTGAAGCCTTCCCATGCCTCCTGCATTGTGTAACCACGCTCCTAGTTACGTGTAATGCGGCGCTCTCTCAC
>RQBM01000026.1:0-3808 GCA_008668795.1 Collinsella aerofaciens
CACGTCGCGCTCGTACTCCAGGCGCAGCGTATCGGTATCGTACTCAGGGTGGCCAAAGACAAAGAAGCGACGGCTGTCGGTCGACTTAACGATGTACAGGCCCACCTCGTCGGACACGGCCACGACCTCAAGCTGCGGCTCGGCCTCCACGTCCTCGCGACGCACATCGGTGTTGCGCGAATGCACAGCATAGAAACGGTCGTCAAAGCCGCGAACCAGCGGACTTTGCGGCTTCACCAGATAATGCTCGAACACGCCGCTCGCCTTTGCCGGCAGGTCATGCTTCTGGATGCCGTAATGATGGTACAGACCGGCCTGCGCGCCCCAACAAATATGCAGCGTAGAGTGCACATGCGTGGTGGACCAATCCATGATCTGGCAGAGCTCGGGCCAGTAGTCGACCTCCTCGAACGGCATCTGCTCCACCGGCGCGCCCGTGATGATCAGGCCGTCGTAGTGGATATCGCGGATGTCGTCGAACGTGCGATAGAACGTCTCCAGGTGGCCGGCGCTCACGTGCGTGGCCTCGTGCGTCTTGGTGCGCAGCAGGTCCACCTCCACCTGTAGCGGCGTGTTGGAGAGCTTGCGCATGATCTGCGTCTCGGTGGCAATCTTGGTGGGCATGAGGTTGAGGATGAGCACGCGCAGCGGACGGATGTCCTGGTGCAGCGCGCGGTACTCGGTCATGACAAAGATGTGCTCGCTCTCGAGCTGCGCGGCGGCAGGGAGGGCGTCGGGAATGCGAATGGGCATGGATGCTCCTTACGAGTCAGTTACAGCTATGGTACAACGACCGGCCCCATCCGCGCGAGCACATCGCCCAGCGATGCCGTCAGCGGCCCAGATCACTCCAAAAGTAGAGATTAAGGCATGTCCAAAAATCTACGGCGCTTTAGCCTAGCAAAGTGGCAGCAGGACGCTACAATGGTTCGACGCGAAAAACTCGGCCGAAAGGATACATATATGTACCAGACGCGTAAGATCGGTGTGGTCGGCCAGGGCCACGTAGGAGCACATGTCGCCAACAGCCTACTCATGCAGGGCATTGCCGATGAGCTGTACCTGTGCGATATCAACGAGGCCAAGGTGACGTCCGAGGTCCAGGACCTGCGCGACTCCCTTTCGTTTGTCCCGTACAACACCAAGATCGTCAACTGCTACGACCACTACGAGGAGCTTGCCTGCTGCGACGTCATCGTCAACGCCGCCGGCAAGGTCGCGCTGGCCGCCGGCAACCGCGACGGCGAGCTGTTCTTTACCACCGACGCCGCCCGCACCTTTGCCAAGCGCATCGTCGACGCCGGCTTCGACGGCATCTTTGTGAGCATCTCCAACCCCTGCGACGTCGTGTGCACCGAGCTGTGGCACCTGACCGGCTACGATCCCAAGAAGATCATCGGCTCGGGCTGCGGCCTGGATTCCGCCCGTCTGCGCACCGAGATCTCCAAGAAGGTCGGCGTGAGCCCCAAGTCCATCGACGCCTACATGATCGGCGAACACGGCTTTAGCCAGCTGGCTGCCTTTAAGGCCGCGACCATCGCCGGCAAGAGCCTCAACGAGCTTCAGGCCGAAAACCCCGACAAGTACGCCTTCGACCACATGGAGGTCGAGGAGCTTGCACGCAAGGGCGGCTATGTGACCTACCAGGGCAAGCAGTGCACCGAGTACGCCGTCGCCAACTCCGCCGCGCGCGTCTGCGCTGCCGTGCTGCACAACGAGCACGCCGTGCTTTCGGCCTCTACGCTTATGACCGGCCAGTATGGCGAAGAGGGCATCTTTACCTCCCTGCCGTGCGTGATCGGTGCCGAGGGCGTCGAGGAGGTTTACACACTGGACCTGTCCGAGCACGAGCTCGAGGGCTTCCACAAGAGCTGCCAGCACATTCGCGACAACATCGCCCAGCTCGACTGGTGGGACGCCGAGGCCTACGACGCAAAGTAGGCCGTCAATCGCCGCAATCTCGCGAATCTAAGCGCAATACCAAGCGGGCCGCGCCGGAAATCCCCGGCGCGGCCCGCTTTTTACGCACGCTGTTCACTTGCGAATCGAAGGTGAATGCTTTTCCCGTTACCTAGTACTGCTCGATGCCCATGTAGCGACGAACCTCGGGGCTGTGGTCAAACACCTTGCCGCGGGCGGCGCGCAGCTCGCAGCTCATGTTGTAGAAGAAGATCGGCTCCAAGAACGAACGCACGCTGGCGGGCACCTCGCCTACGCCGTACTCGAGTGCATCGAGCACCATGACTGTATCGGTGTGCGTGTTGAGGAACGCGAGCGCGCGCTCCTCCATGGGGCGGCACTCGCCCGATCCGAGCTGCACAAAGTAGAACACGCCGGGCTCGGTGGCCTCAAACGGGCCGTGGAAATACTCGCCGGAGTGGATATAGCAGCAGTGCTGCCACTGCATCTCCATGAGCGAGCAGATGGCCATGGCGTAGGTCTGGCTAAAGTTGGGGCCGGAACCCAGGATATAGAAGAACTTATGCTGCTGGCAGAGCTCGGCAAAGCGATCGCCCAGCTCGGCGTTGACCTTCTCACGGGCAGCGGGCAACAGCGCATCCATCTGCTTAAGGCCGGCGTACATGTCGGCGAGTGCCTCGTAACCCTCCTGCTGGTCGAGCAGCTCGGCAGCCATCAGGACGCCGATGCCTTGCGGAACCTCGGCCTGCGGCACGCCTTCGCCCCACGGATAGACCCAGGTGGTCCACTTGCCGTTATCAATCTTGGAGCCCTCGCAGTCGGTCATGGCCACGACCTCGGCGCCGGCTGCCAGCGCCATCTCGCAACCGTCGACGACCTCCTGCGTATTGCCGCTGTGGCTGCAGGCGATGACGAGTGATTTCTCGCCAAGACTCTTGGGAGCCATCAGGCAAAACTCGCGCGCCGTGTAGACCGTCGAGGCAAACGTGGTGGCCTCGCGCTTGAGCAGCTCGTTGGCCGGCATCAGGTCGATCATCGAACCGCCGCAGGCGATCCAAAAGACGTTCTCAATCTTGCCCTTGCGCTCGATAATTTCCTGAACCAGATCGTGTGCGTTCACGGTGATGCTCCTCCTTGTGTTGCGGCTTTGAACGACGGCAGCTCGTACCTGCTGTCATTCTATGTTGTTCTATATATACCACGCAAGCAGCCACGGTGGAAGCCATTGCGACAAATTTGTTCCATGTTGTTCTATCTGTGGACGTTAGATGTCGAACACGTAGCGCGAGCCCACGATCTTTTGGCGTCCGAGCAGCAAGGGCCGCTCGTCCTCATCGGTAAAGTACGCCTCCATATAAAACAGCGGCTCGCCGACCGGCACCTCCAGCAGTGAGGCCGCCTGAACATCGGCAAGCGCAATCTCCACGGTACAAGGGTCGGACTTGAGCGGCGCGCGGCCCGAATGCTCGGCAACGAGTGCAAAGATGGAATTGTCCGTGAGGACCTTTTCGGCAAGCGTCTGCAGGTAGGTATGGTCGGCCAGCACAAAGGCGTTGTTCTCGAGCATGACGGGCACGCCGTCTGCCGTGCGCACGCGCGCGACAACGATGAGCTCGCAGCCGGGTTCCACCCCAAAAAACGCCGCGTCCTCGCGCGTCGCCGCAACCACCGTGCGCGACACCAGGTGTGCTCCGGCCACCATGTCGTTGGCAGCGCAACCCTCGGAAAAGCTCTGAACGTCACCCTTTTGGACAATCTTGCGCTTGAGCTTGGGCGCGCACACAAACGTTCCCCTCCCCTGCTGGCGGTTGAGATACCCCGCGCGCGACAGCTCCTCGATGGCGCGGCGCACGGTGATGCGTCCCACGCCGTAGGACTTCGCGAGCTC
>RQBM01000217.1:0-23190 GCA_008668795.1 Collinsella aerofaciens
CGGCAGCACCCAACAGGCCCTCTCGGGGGCAGGGACATTCGGCCGTGCGCGGGCGCCCGGTCGGCGGCCCGTTCTGGGCGCGCCTCAATCGTAGCCCGAGACGGGCCCGGGCTGACAATTTCGACTGTAATGGACGTTCTTAAATGACTAGTCGTTAAAGAACGTCCCCAATGACTAGCTAGCCGTGGAAGCGGGCTATGGGCGCAAGTGGCTGCTCGCGGAAGACGCGCTCGACGGCGGCGCGGTATTCGTCGACCTTTTTGGTCTTACGTACGAGCTTGTGAACGGTAGTGGGGTCGGCGAAAGCGCACTTGGCGTAGAACCACCACTCCTTCATACGAAAGACCGCGTTACCGCCAATCTCTTCTGCATAGGCCGCAAACAGCGTGTCGTGGAAACGCTGCAGTTCGGCTGCCGTGGCAGCAAGGCCGCCGTTGACCATGCGAGCCAGAGCGGGATTCGCGAGCAGGCCACGCCCCAACATCACATGGCGCGTGCCGGGATAGGCCTCCACCAGCGCGTCCATATCCTCAAGATCAAAAATATCGCCGTTGTAGGCGACCGGGAACGGCGCACGATCCAGCGTCTCGCCATAAAACTCTTTGCGCGGCGAGCCCGCATAACGGTCCTTCTGCACGCGCGGATGCACGATCAGCTCTGCCAGCGGCATGCGGCAATATAGATCGAGCACGCGCTCGTATTCGTCGTCGCTCTCCAACCCCAACCTGGTCTTGACCGATACCGGCAGCGGAGAGCGCTCACACACGTCACTCAAGAACACCTCAAGCTCGTCCAAGTTGCGCAAAAAGCCCGATCCTTTGCCCTTGGCAACAACCGTCCCCGAGGGGCAGCCAAGGTTGAGATTGACCTCGCGGTAGCCCATGTCGGCAAGCACTTGCGCCGCCCACACAAACTCGTCCGCATTCTTGGACATCAGCTGAGGCACTACGTTGAGCCCCTGGTTGTTGGCAGGATCGATCTCCTTAAGCGCCTTGCCGCCAAAGCGGTTTCCCACCCGCGGCGGCGGCAAAAACGGCGTGTAATAACAATCGAGCGCGCCAAAGCACTCCGCATGCACGCGACGGAACACATGCCCGGTAATCCCCTCCATGGGGGCCAACGATAGAATCATCAACATCTACTCTCAGATCAATGCGGCAAAGGGACTGCCCCTTTGTCACATCCTATTCAAGCGGTTCAGAAACTCTTCACAGGCGCGGGAACGCAGGCGATATTTTTTCCACACCAGATACGACGCAATGGTAAGTGGCGGCTCAAATGGGATAAAACGCAGGTCGCTGCATTCATCTACCTGCAGTAAGCTTCCAATGCCAACTGCACACGCGGCGCCCGAGCGCACCAAATGTGATGCATTGCCGATAAGATCGAAATGCCCCACGATATTGAGCTCGTCAACGCTGAGGACGCCGCTCGACCACGCTTCCAGGTCCAGCGCTCGATTCGAGGTTCGCGAACTCACCAGCAGTGGCATATTCGCCACGTCCGCAGGCGTCAACACATCCCGGCCACCCCATGGACCGCTCGCAGCGACAACGGCACCGACTCGGTCCGCCTCGGGCATGCGAATCCATTCGTATTTCTCGACGTTAACGGGTTCCAGCAACAACGCAAAGTCGAGCAGGCCACGCTCCAAGCGTTCCTCCACCGCATCGGCGTTACCGGTATAGAGCTCAATCGTCACTCCGGGATAACTCCGATGCAGCTCCGCAAAAACATCGAGCACCAGCCGTATCGATTTGGTTTCGCCGGCGCCAATGCGGATAACGCCCGCAATGCCGAGCTCCCGATCCGCCAACTCTTGCTCGGTCTGTTCCATCAGCAAGACGATCTCCTCGGCGCGCTGGCGCAGGCGCATGCCATCGCTCGTGAGCACACATGATCGATTGGTGCGCTCGAACAGCTCCACGCCCAGCTCGCGCTCAAGATCGGCTATCTGGCGCGAAAGCGTGGGCTGCGTCACATGTAGCACGTTAGCAGCTTCGGTCATGTTTTCCTCGCGGGCCACAGCAAGAAAATAACGCAGCGTTCGCAGCTCCATGCTTGCTCCTTCGTGCACAACGGAGAACCCCATTCGGTCCGTTTCGTTTCACATATGTATTCCGTATACCTAGCTAGTTGATATAGGCAATATACATTATCAACCTATCAACGTACGCTATAGCCATCCCCTCAAGAACAAGGAGAATGGCATGCAGTACACAACCCTTGGCCATTCCGGCATCAAAGTTTCTAAACTCTGCCTGGGAGGCATGAGCTTTGGCGAACCCAGCCCCGACTTTCATCAGTGGACCATCGGACCCGACGACACACGCGCCGTCATCAAACGCGCACTCGACACCGGAATCAACTTTATCGATACCGCGAACTGCTACAGCTTTGGCACGAGCGAAGAGTACATAGGCGCCGCCCTGCGCAATCTGGGTATCGCTCGCGAGAGCGTCGTGCTAGCCAGCAAGGTTCACTTCAACGAAGGCGGCCTTTCCGCCGACGCCATCAAACGCGAGATCGAAGGCTCGCTCAAGCGCTTGGGCACCGATTACCTAGACCTCTACATCATCCACCGCTTTGATTACGACGTTCCCATGGAAGAGACCATGGAGGCGCTCAACGACTTGGTGCGCGAGGGCAGGGTTCGCGCACTCGGCGCCAGCGCCATGTATGCCTATCAGCTGCACAACCTGCAGATCGTCGCACGCGACCATGGATGGACGCCCTTTACGAGCATGCAGTGCCACTACAATCTGCTGTACCGAGAGGACGAGCGGGAGATGATTCCGGTATGCCGCCAGTTTGGCATGGCCCTTACGCCATACAGCCCCATGGCGTCGGGACACCTCTGCCGCCCCACGTGGGAAAGCTCGAGCACACGTGGCACCACCGACACGACCATGGCCAACAAGTATGACCATGACCGCGCCATTGACATGCCCGTCGTTGAGCGCGTGGCCAAGGTTGCTGCCGATCACGACGTGCCAATGCCGCAGATTGCGCTGGCGTGGCACTGGGCGCGTGGCGTTGAGGCACCCATCGTAGGTTGTTCCAAGCCCGAGCGAGTCGACGACGCCGTAGCTGCGCTCGACATAACGCTCTCCCCCGCCGAGATCGACTTCCTCGAAGAGCTCTATCAACCGCATGCGCTCGTTGGTCCCAAGGCCCGTCCCGGCGAAAAGCCACTTGCCGGCACCACCAAAGTCAAAACCGCAAAGTGACGACATGGACGACAACATCATCAACGGCCTACACGACGCCGGCTGCAGCAAAGAGCTCATTGAGCTGTACGGCTCGGCCGCCAGCGACTGCGCGCGCATTTGCCTGCTAAAACGACATCGCCGCGAGTTGCTCGATGATATTCACTCGGGGCAGCAGAAGCTCGAACGCCTTGACTATCTTATCTACCGGCTACGCAACGCTTCAACCGAATGCAGGACAAACCGCACGGCATCGCGGTCAAGAGAAAGCGCCAAATGCACCTCAGCATAAGGTCCAAACCACAGCAACGAAAGGAACTCCATTGGCTAAGACACTTGTAACATATTTCAGCGCAACGGGTACCACAAAGGACGTTGCATGTCGCCTGGCTCGTGTAGCGGACAGCGACCTGTTCGCCATTGTGCCCGCCAATCCATACACAAGCGCCGACCTCGACTGGCGCGACAAACGGAGCCGCAGCACACTCGAAGTCGCCAATCCCTCCTGCCGCCCCGTCATAACCTCCAGAGTCGAGCACATCGAAGACTACGACACCATCTTTTTGGGATTTCCCATCTGGTGGTACGTGGCGCCGGCGATTGTCAATACATTCCTCGAGTCTTACGACCTGACAGGCAAAACAATCGTCCTGTTTGCCACCTCGGGCGGGAGCGGAATGGGCAAGACAGCGTCGATCCTTAGAGCAAGCGCTCCAGGCGCAAAGATCGTTGACGGCGGCGTCCTCAACAACGTAAGCGACACCGAACTCAAAAATTTCGCGGCAAGATACCTCTAACGCGGCAAAGACCGACAAATCGACGGGAAAATGCCATGGAAAAATGAAGCCCACGAGAACGGCATCACCGCCAACGGTTGATTTAGTCATGTGACCTTCGACTGCCTCGGCAAGGATGCGAGCAACGGACAGCTCGAGCCCATGGACGACGAGCGGCACGGTGCCTCGGGGATCCAAGTCGACAATCCACCCAAAACAGAGGCGGCCACCCGGCACCAACCGCCCCTCCAACCGTCCCAGCAAAACGGGGTGAATGGTTTCCCGAGAAGTGAACGAGTAAAATTGGACCCCCGAAGCATCGACACTTTTGGAAGGCCAATTCCTGCGGTTTTATCACTCAAATCCTGCGGTTTTAGCGTCGAAAAACGTGGGTACTTCGCGGGTTCAAATTAGGTCGTTCACTTCTCGGGAAACCATTCACCTTCGATTTGCCGATGCCCACAAACAGCAAAGGGGGCCGCCCCATGGCGGCCCCCTTTGCTCGTTATTCGTCCCTCGGCAGCGGCTTCATGCTCCAAAAGACGACGTTCGCGATCAAGCGAGCACCAACAGCATGCTGTTGACCGCTATGTCTGAACAACAGACACCCTCCACTCATCTATACTCAAGAGCGTGTGCGCATCGCCCAAAAACGATGAGAGTCGAGGCCCCCATGCAGCAGCTCACCGAACAAGAAAAGAAACGCATCCAGCGGTACTGCACATACCCCAAGATCGCAGCGACCGCACTCGTCATGTCGTTCGCAGCATGCCTGTTGATGTTGCCGCTCCAAATGATCAACGATATCGCGTTCCACCAAAAGGAATTCCAACCCGCGGGCATATATACCGCCATCGCACTCACCGTAATCGAACTCGCCATCTTTTGCTATTGTGCTCTTGCGCCGCGCTTTGGAATGCAGGGCAAACAGTGGAAGGAGCTGCAGAGCAAGCTTGCGGTAGCCCAAACCAACAAAGACCGCTCCGCGGAGGTCGCCGGCGTACTTGCCACGCAAGCTGCCGGCCGCCTGCTCAAGAACAGCGACAACGATCTCGCGCGCAATCTGGGCGGTGCCGCCGAGGTCGCCAGCGCCGTGGGGGCAGTCACCACGGCGGCAGACGTGCTGGCCGAGACCTCGAGCAATGCCGAGGCCATGGCAAACGCATACGGTGTGACGATTCCAAGCGTCAAGAAGCAGATCATAGCTCTCGCGGTGTTGCCCGCCATTGCGCTGCTTGGCGTCTACATCCCTCAGTTTGTCCAGGGAAATAACGAGCTTCAGGTAAGAAAGGCTGCAGCCGCCGAGCAGCTCGCCATCGCGCAGGATGCCTTGGAGCCCGTGTGCGAACGCGTCGCCGCAGACGACCCGTACGAGTCGTATCACGACTACGGCTACCGCATTATCGGCTATCTGCGCGATAATGACCTCGGCGCTCAAGCAGTCTATGTCTACCTTTCTTTTGATGCAGACGGCATGCTCACGGACGTCGATTACACCAGTCAGATCGACCCCGAGGCAAGCCCTGCAGACAACCTCGCCCGCGCCGAGCAGGATATCGCGACGCTCTGCGCCCCGCTCAACGGGTTGGACATTTCCGTTGCCACACCGGACCTCCTCACGCCATGCAGCCTGTCGGATGAATTTAAACAGGCATTTTTAGCCGGATCCCTATATGAAGAAATCAGCATCAAGACGGAGGACGAATCTATCAAGTCGTACTACACCTTTGACACCGAGCCCAAGGAAGAGTTCGACGAATACACCCACCCGGAAATTAGGCTCATGCTCTCTGCAAAGAAGAACTAAAGGCTTACGCTCTAATTGCCGCTCGCAAACATCGTCTATATCTCGAGGTCTAATACTTTTCCGAGAAGTGAACGGCTGTATTTGGACCCCCGAAGCATCGACATTCTCTGACGCCAAAACCGCAGGATTCAACAATCAAAACCGCTGGAAATTGCATCTCAAAAGTGTCGACGCTTCGGGGGTCCATTTTGACTCGTTCACTTCTCGGAAAAGTATTAGACCTCGAATTCACAAGCCGCTCAATGTGACAAAGGGACCGTCCCTTGTCACATTATTCAGAGCGCAGGGCCTCCACGGGATCCTTCCTGGATGCGCTGCGGGCCGGCAGCAGGCCAGCGACAACCGTCAGCAGTACCGAAATTGCAATGAGCACCAGCGCATCCTGCACGGGCAGGCTCATCAGATTGGGCACCTGTTTGGCAGCAAGCGCCCAGGCATTAACCGGAAAGCTCACGGCCATCACAACGACAATGGCAAAGACGCCGGCGATGAGGCCCTCGATAAAGGTCTCGGCATTGAATACGTTGGCCACGTTGCGCTTCGACGCGCCGATCGCACGCAGGATGCCAATCTCCTTTTTGCGTTCCAGCACGCTGATGTAGGTGATGATGCCGATCATGATGGAGCTCACCACCAGGCTGATACTCACGAATGCGATGAGCACCAAGCTGATGGTGTTCACGATGTCGGTCACCGAGCCCATGATGATGCCCATGTAGTCGGTGTACGAAATTGCCTGCTCATCATGGCCAGCGGCTTTGACCTGCTTGTTGTACGCATCGATGTGATCGAGCACACGCTCCTTAGCCTCAAAGTCACGCGGGAAAATCTTGACCGAGATGGGGTCTGCCTCGTCTGCATAGCCCAGCGTGGTCAGGTTGTTGTCGTAGGTGAGTTTCGATGCCTTCGCATAGCTCATCATGAGCGAGCTCAGGTCCTCGGCGTCCATGTTGAAGTGAATGGCATGAGCAAAGGCACTCGCATCCACGCGCATGGCGCTCGCCAGGCTAGCAAAACTCGAAGACATCTGCGTCGCCATCTGACCCATGAGCCCTGCCGCGCCTGCTTTAAGCTGGGACGATACCGTTGTCGCTATCTGGTCGCTGATTGTCTTGGTCACCTGGTCCATTGCCTGTTGCAGATACGGAGCCAGCTGCTTTTGCACATAGTCGGTCATCGCCTGCTGCAGGCGCTCGGCCAGGGCATCGCCGCCGAGCGCTTTGAGCTGGGCCAGGATTTGCTGGGCTGCCGCATCATTCTCAAGATACGCCGAGAACGCGGCGGCAAGCTTTGACGCGTCCTTAAGATCATCGGGTGTCAGCGCCTTAAACTGATCAGACTGCAAAAAGCCCTCAAACAGCTGGTTGGCTAGCGTTCCCACCTGCTGCATTTGCTCGGGCGTGAGTTCCAGACCGTCAAAGATACCCGAGAAATCTGGGGCCGGCGCTTTGGCCATGATGTCGCTGAAGTCGATGTCCTTACCAACGCCCGAAAGGTCAATATCCAGCCCGGACAAATCAAGACCCGACAGGTCCATACCGCCGGCAACACCCGAGAGCGCAGACGCATCGAACGAGAACGCGCTCTTGAGCGCCGCCTCGTCCACACTAAACATGCTGCCCAGATCCACGCCTTGCTTGGCCTCGCCTTGCAGTTCGTCGAAGGTTTTGCCCGTAAAGACATCCGTCTCGGGGTGGGCGAGTTGCTCCTGCACAATCTGCGAATCGGCGGCGCGCTCCATAAGCTGGCGAGTCAGTGCATGCGTATAGGCAATACCCGGAGACAACGCGCTCGCGTTGGCGGTCTCGTTAGGTCGCACCACGCCCACAATGTGCACGTCGATACCGTCGGCAACCTTGGCGGCCATAAAGTCGGTGTCGCCAGACATATCGGTCCATATGCCGGTCTCTTCGTTTTTGCGATACGCATCGGCCGGCGACAGCACCTTAAACGTCGTGGACAGCGCATCGTCGTAGGTAAATTCGGTGCCGGTCTCGGGCGTTTCGACCCCACCGTCAGCCGTCATAGCGCTGTTTACCAGATCGTTGAGCTCATTGATATCCAGCGCGCCGATGCTGTAGAGCGTGTAGTCGCCCACCGTGCCACGACTCGAGAGCACCATCACGGCTTCGTTGGCAGACGTGGGCCAATGACCGGCGACGACATCGTACTGGCTGTCGAGCAGGCTCTGGTCGTCAATCATCTCGTTAAAGACCGAGGTTCCCATGGATTCCATGCTCACCGTTGCCGCCGAACTCGCGCCTCCGCTCATGGCCTCGGTCATAGCGTTGGGAACAAGCCGGACGGGCTTCTCGTCGCCCTTGCCGGCACGATAGACAACCGGCGATACACCGTAGCCGTACTGAATGGCGTTGACTTCTTTATCGATGCCGTCGCCACCGGCATCGAGCCATGCCTTAAAGCTCGTCATGTCGTTGGACTTAACACTTGCAAACATATCCTTTACGGCCGTGACCACGGGAATCTTATCGTTTCCCTGAGCCTTGTCGCCGGCACTGTCGTCGGACGAATCCACGTTTTCAGGCGAGTCATCATCCGCAGCCCCCTGTCCGCCCATCATGGACGACAGGTCGTAATCCTGCTTGGAAATGGTGAGCGGGTAGCTCGAGAGCGTATCCTCCTCGACCTTTTTGATGTAGCCGTTTACGCCATTGGAGAGCGCCAGGATCGCCGCGATACCGATAATGCCAATCGAGCCCGCAAAGGCAGTCATGGCCGTGCGGCCCTTCTTGGTCATGAGGTTTCGGGCAGAAAGCCCCAGCGCCGTCACAAAGCTCATCGAGGTTTTGCGCGTAGGCTTGGCCTCGCGGCGCGCGGCCTTGGCAGCATCGAAGGGATCGGAATCGTCGGTGATCTTGCCGTCCGCCAGATTGACGATGCGCGTGGCATATTGGTACGCCAGCTCGGGATTGTGCGTGACCATGATGACCAGGCGGTCGCGCGCCACGTCCTTGAGCAGGTCCATGACCTGTACGGATGTCGTTGAATCCAAAGCGCCGGTCGGCTCGTCGGCAAGAACGATCTCAGGATCATTTATCAGGGCGCGGGCGATGGCCACGCGCTGCATCTGCCCGCCCGAAAGCTGGCTCGGGCGCTTGTTAACGTGCTCGCCCAAGCCGACTTTCTCCAACGCCTCGCGCGCACGCTGGCGGCGCTCGGCATGCCCCACGCCCGTGAGCGTGAGCGCCAGCTCCACGTTTTCCAAAATGGTCTGATGCGGAATGAGGTTATAGCTTTGGAACACAAAGCCGATGCGGTTGTTGCGGTAGGCATCCCAATCGCGGTCGCGGAAGTCCTTGGTCGAGATGCCGTCGATGAGCAGGTCGCCGGAATCGAAATGATCAAGCCCACCGATAACGTTGAGCATCGTGGTTTTACCCGAGCCCGAGGGACCCAGAATGGCCACGAACTCGTTATCGCGAAAAGCCAGGCTTACGCTGTCGAGCGCCACCTGCGTAAACGACTGGGTAACGTACCTTTTGCAAATACCTTTGAGCTCCAACATGGACGGCAACCTCTCCTGCGCAGGCACCCTGCCCGCTCTCCCCCGCCGTTCGTATTCGACGCGTTTGTCCTACTCTATCCCCATTTTTTACCGGTGCAAGTGAGGAATGTAGGGAACCGCATCAAAAAACGAACGGGACGACGTCCAAAAGAAGAGGTCCCGAGCGGGACCTCTAAATGGTGGAGATTATCTTAAAAGGCAGCGGACTACTTCGCACAGCGGTGCACGATCATCGCCATGCTTTACGCGTTTTCTACTGCTCGCTATTCGCAATCGCCTGGTCGATAAGCTTGTCGAGCGCTGCGCGCTGCTCAGCGGAGCTGATGGCGCCCACGATGGGCTCCCCTACGATGTTGCCATTCTGATCGATGACATACGTTGTCGGGAACGAGAACAAATTTGACGTAAACTTACCGGCCTCGCTATCCGACTTGAACCAGATGTTCTTATATGTCACGCCCTTCTTGCTCAGCACGTCCTTGGCATCTGCGATCTCGCCCTTGTTGCCATCGAGCGTAAAGGAATTGACGCCCACGACCTGGCCGCCCTTCTTGGCAAGCTCCTTATTCAGGTCCTCAAGGTCGCCCAACTCACCCACGCACGGCTTGCAAGTGGTGAACCAGAAGTTCATGACGGTGACCTTGTTCTTAGAGAACAGCTCGTCGCTGTTCACGTCGTTGCCATCCAGGTCCTTGCCCGTAAAGCTGGGGAACTTCGTCGCCTCGCTCGAAGCATTGGCACCAGCCGTCATGCCAGCGGTCGAAGCGTCGACGCTCTCGCCTGCACTCGGCGTGCTTCCACAGCCGGGGAACTCCTTCTCCAGGCTCTCGAGCTTGTCCTCGATCTCCTTGATCTGCTGTGCACCGGCCTTGAGTGTCTTAAGCTCATCCGCCGTGAACTCATCCTTGGCGCCGTCGATGGTCTTGAGCAGGAAATCGCCGTAATTGCTGCCGTCCTCAATCATTGCCGAGTCTTTATTTGCCGCATTGAATACCTTTTCCCACAGCGCGTTATCACTCGAAAAGATCTCGTTCTCCTTCTGCATGAGTTTTGCATACAACTCGGCGGCCTCGTCGGCATTGGCCGGCTTCTGCGCAGTGAGTTCTGCGATCTTAGGATCGGAGCTCGCAGATTCGCTCGCATTGCCACCGGGCGCCGAACATGCCACAAGGCACAAGGCCAATACCGGCACCATAAACAGGGCCGCAATCTTAGAAAGCTTCATAGTCATTCCTCCGTTTTGTCGAAGCTTGTTTACTTTTTATCGGCGGTCAAGGGAAGCTTTTCCGCCGACACATCCAGGCCATAGCGATAGCTGATGGCATCGACAGGACAGGCCCCGATGCACTTTCCGCACCGGATACATTCGGCATGATCGGGCGCGCGGACCACATCAACGTCCATCTGACAAACCTTTGAGCACTTGCCGCACGAGACACATTTGCATGCATCGACCCGAATCCCCAGCAGGGATACCTTATTCATGAGCGCATAGAATGCGCCGAGTGGACAAATCCATTTGCAGAAGGGGCGGTAGAACAAAACGCTCAGCACTACCACGGCAATGAGAACGGCAAGTTTCCAAGTAAAGAGATGTCCCAACGCAGATCGAATGCCGGCATTGGCAATGGCCAGCGGAATGGCGCCCTCGAGTACGCCCTGCGGACAGATGTACTTACAAAAGAACGGGTCGCCCATGCCCACGTCGTTAACCACCAAGACGGGTAGCAGCACCACGGCAAACAGCAACACGACGTACTTGATGTACGTGAGCGGCTTGAGCTTTTTCGTGGAGAACTTTTTGCCGGGAATCTTGTGCAGCAGCTCCTGCAGCCAGCCAAACGGGCACAGAAAGCCGCATACAAAGCGTCCCAGCAGCACGCCGAGCAAAATGAGCGTACCGGTGACGTAGTAAGAAAAGTTGAACTTGGATGAACCTACCACCGACTGGAACGACCCGATGGGGCACGCACCCGATGCCGCGGGGCACGAATAGCAGTTAAGTCCAGGTACGCAGACTGTTTTTCCCGCGCCCTGATAGATGCTTCCTTTGGCAAAGTTTGGCAGGTGAATATTGGTGACCAGCGTCGCCGCCGCCTGAATGAATCCACGAAATCGGGCCAAAACATGCGACGCAGTGTTTTCTCTTTTATCCAATTCCGATACACTCCAAGCACAGCCTAATCGCTTTGGCCAGCACGGCATCCGCCTCGCCACGCATAACACCAAAGCACACCATGGTGATTCCGACGATCAACAAAGCGACCTGTACCACGGGTTTTACCGCTTTGAACAACTCGACCACTCCTTTCGTTACGCGACCATTGGACCATATCGACCATAAAATCCGTGTTAAGCGCGATTTGGAATGTGCAAGGAGACTGTTATGCGTATTTTGATCGTCGAAGACGAGCGAGCACTGTGCGATGCAATCGCGCGCAGCTTGCGAAACCTGGCGTACAGCGTCGACTGCTGCCACGACGGACAGGAGGCGCTCGACCTGCTGGGCGTCGAAGTCTTTGACCTCGTGGTACTCGACCTCAACCTTCCCCGTATCGATGGCATGACCGTGCTCAGGGAACTTAGGAAAACCGACTACGAGACCAAGGTACTGATTCTGTCCGCACGCGGCGAGGTCGCCGACAAGGTCGCCGGACTCGATGCCGGCGCCAACGATTACCTTACCAAGCCGTTTCATCTTGACGAGCTTGCGGCAAGGATCCGCAGCCTTACCCTCAGGCGCTTTGCACAAAGCGACATAGTATTAACCTGTGGAAAGCTCCGCTTTGACACCAAGGCGCGCATCGCTTCCGTAGACAGCGAGGCCCTATCTCTTACGCGCAAGGAAACGGGAATCTTGGAATACCTGATGCTTAATCAGGGGCGACCGGTAAGCCAAGAGGAGCTTATAGAGCACGTTTGGGATAGCAGCGTGAACAGCTTTAGCAACGCGACCCGCGTTCACATCTCGTCACTCCGCAAAAAGCTACGCAGCGCTTTGGGATACGACCCGATTCGCAATCGGATTGGAGAGGGCTACGTTATGGAGGATAGCGAATGAAAAGGCTTTCGCTGCAATGGCGCATAACGATTACGACGGCACTGCTCACGTGTGCGGCGTGCGTGCTGACGAACTGCCTGGTCGGCTATACGGGCATGCGCTACATGGATGCCATCGGCAGTAACATCTCGGCCTTTAACGCAACCGGCGAAAATTCGCCCCAGGCGTTCGACCCAACGAAAGCGACCCCCGATGACAAGGTCACGATCGTCGTAAACGACGCACAGGAGTCTTTTGGCACGACAGCCTGGTACATCACGGCTGGAGTAACACTCCTTGGCGGCGCGCTGGCATACTTTGTGAGCGGCCGTGCACTCAAACCGCTACGGGCTTTTGCGGCCCAGGTCGAGCGTGTGCAGCCTGACAACCTAAGCGAAATCAGGCTCAGTGAAGATGTGCCCACCGAGCTACAACGATGCAGCGCCTCTTTCAACGACATGATCGCCCGTCTTGGCGAAGGATTCTCTGCACAGCGTCAGTTTACCGGCAATGCCGCACACGAGCTGCGCACCCCGCTCGCCCTTATGCAAGCACAGATTGAACTATTCATCTCCGAGCACTCCGGTTTGCAACCCGAAACAGCCGAGCTGCTCGGCCTGCTACAAGAACAAACCGAGCGCATGTCTCGAATGACCAAGGTATTGCTCGAGATGAGTGAGCTCCGCAGCGTTCCTTGCGAGGACGATGTGGAGCTTGGCCCCTTGTCCGAAGAGGTCCTCACCGACCTTGCACCACTTGCCGAAAATAAGGGCATAGCCCTCAATTGTGCTGGAGACGCTCTAGTAATCGGGAGCGACACGCTCCTCTATCGGCTGGTGTTTAACCTGGCCGAAAACGCTATCCGCTATAGCCGCACCGACTCGAGCGTTACCGTCTCCATCAGCGACAGCGACAGCCACGTGTTCCTGCGAGTCGAGGACCGGGGCCCGGGAATACCCAAGCAGTACCGTGAGAGCATCTTCCAACCGTTCTTTCGCCTGGATAAATCCCGCAGCAGGGCATACGGCGGCGCAGGGCTCGGGCTAGCGCTTGTTTGGGAGATTGCAGTCCTACACGGTGGCACAGTAGAGGTCGAAACAAGTTCCGAGAACGGGACTACCATGCTCGTAAGCCTTCCAAAACGATCCGCAGCGTTAACCGAACAGTAAAACTAGAACGAGGCCCAGTGGGTCCCGCCCTTACATAACCCGAAGGCTTTCCATGTGTCTGTACTATGAGCCGTTGGGGAACCAGATGTCAACCAGCATGCCGAGCTCAGTCACCTCATCCTAGGGAAAGAAGCAAAGGGGCGTCACTGCTTTTGACGGTGCTCTTAGCTACAGTAGACCTTCCACGAAAGGTTTAAGCTTGTCGAGCATCGCGTCGCTTCTGATGACTGTACCTAAATCGAGGTGCTCACTCTTCTCCTTCGTAATCGTCTGAGTGATTACGCCCATGAACAGCAGCCTGGAGCCGATGGCAATTCCGTCGGTCGTGGGATAGCTGCCCTGGTTGAGGATGAAGGCGGGACTGCCGCTGGAGCCCTCGAATACAGATGCGTCAACGAGGAACTCGCGCTTACCCTTGTAGTCGTTCCAAGCGGGCGTGGAAGTCCAGCCTTGCCTGATGAGGGGGGTCTTGTTGTAGTCGTCATAGAGCCCGCTGGGGTATCCGATAAAGGTGATTTGCTCGAGCGCCACCAAATTGTCCAGCACACTCTTCTTCGGGATGAGTCCAGAGTCGATGGATCGGTAGAAGGGCCTCTTCCCGTTTTCTTCAAGCATGCTGAGAACAGGGGCCACCGGCATCGCAACCAAGTCGAGCTCTCCGAGCTTCTTCCCCTCGATGAATGACTTGTCGAAGTTCACGCTGATGGTCTCGCATGACGGGGCGTCACCTTCGGCTAGATTGATGACGAAGCGACCCTGAATCACATCCTTGAGGACATGGTGGTTGGTAATGAGCAGGGGCACTTTTCGCCCGTCTTCAAGGTCATAGGAAAAGAAGAATCCTGTACCCGAGACGCCCGTGCCTTCGGTAGTAATGCCCACGATGGGGACCGTGGTAAAGAGCAGCTGCGTGCTCGTATCATTAATGTTCATCGGTCTTGGTCTCCTTGTCATCGGGATCCGCCAGGTGTTCTAGGACGCGCTCGGCCAGATCAGATTTGCCCTGCTTCTCTTCTTTTCGGATAAAGATAAAAGCGACAAAGAGTCCTACTGCGCCACACGGTGCTACGCAGATCATCAAGATACCGGGCAAAGATGCGAGATTGACAGATGACGACAAACCCCCGAGAAACCAGCCCAGGAACGTTGTCGCAAGACCTAAAAGGATGTCAGGTTTGTAGGAAGGGCGCTCCTGCTTGGCCTGAAGGAGCATCTCCCTTGCTTTTCTCAGGTCGCTGTCGCGCTGTCCGACGTATGATTCCTGCAGGTATTCATTGGGGATGCGAACCTCGTGGTCCTGGCGCACGGCGACGTGCTCCCGGTCATTTATGAGGTGGATGCCGTTACTTGCCTCTCCAACGCTAGCATTGTCGCCCATGTGCTCGAATACGCTGTCGAGGTCAGCCCACCTGACTCTATGGGCAAGCGCCTGGTCTTGTGGTGGGTTCTCTTGACCTTTCTCCACCAGATCTCCTTAGAACAAGGTCCTAGCGTCTTGCGGAAGTTTATGGTCACAGCAGAGACACCATGGTTCAACCAATATATCGATGGATAGATTATACCGTGCGGCTGATATGGCGACCAAGGGATGCTGCCGGCACGGCTGTGGGGTGCTAGTGACTTGCAGATTGCTGGCGACAGGCTACTAATAGCGGCATGGCTTTGCTGTTGGCTCACTCCGCCGCCCGCCTCACGGCGCCGGGGGTTTCTCGGCGCAGTGAGGCGGCATCGGTTGTTCTAGCTGTTCTGTGCCAATAGGTTGTTTACACCCGGGTAGTGACAAATAGGGAGGGCTCCCACATGCTGTGAGTTGTCTAGACGAACAGCAGAGGAGCCCTCCCATGGAGCAACATCCTAACGCAAGGCTCACCCCGAGGGGGCGCGAGACGCGCGTCTCGCGCATAGAGTCCGGCCTCGGCGTCGCCGAGACCGCGCGTCAGATGGGCGTCAGCCGCCAGACGGCGAGCAAGTGGCTGCGCCGCAGCAGGTCCGGAGAGCCCATGTCCGACCGCAGTAGCCGCCCGCGCAGGCTCGCGAGTCCACGCCGCGCGAGATCGAGAACCGGGTCCGCGAGGCGCGCTCGTCACTGCCGCTCGCCCCGCCCGGGCTGGCGCCGGGCGCGCTATGCTTAGGGAGCGGTGGGCGCCTCCGGAGCAGCAGGGGACTCGGACGCGGTGATGCCGGAGGTGTCGATCTCGCCCAGATTGGCGAGCTGCTCGATGAGGGGGAGGCCCATCGGGTCGTCCACCTCGACGCCGCCGAGCACGATGGTGCTGTAGCGCGTGTCGACATGGGTTGTGAACACGGCCGGGTCGAAACCCGAAGCGATAAAGCCAATGCCCGCGAGGACAACACCCGCGGCAACGAGCCCGCCCGCCACGGCGAGGTAGATCTTCTTCGCACTGGTCATGGTACTCACTCCTTTCTACGCCGCGAGATGCGCGGCAGCGCCGCCCTTCTCGCCCTTACCCTTCCAGAAGGGCGAGGCGGCCTTCCTCGCCCAGAGCGCCGAGAGGCGCGCAATTTGTTTTGAGGCGGCCCAAGCGCCAGCACCAACGAAGAGCGCCACGCCGACGAGGCCGAGCCCCACGCCCGCCGAGGCGAGGGCGTACGGGAAGTGGCCGATGATGACGCCGCTTACGGCAAGCAGGAGCTCAACTACGCCCACGCCCCCGAGTGCCACCGCGACGATCCACACGCAGAGCGCCAGCACCCAGATGCAGATATAGACCGTGACGGCCACGGCGGCGAAGGCGGCGAGCAGCGGCACCCACACCGGGGAGCCCACGATGGCCAGCACCCACAGCAGCGCGGTGCTGCGCCGGCGCGTCCTCGCGATCGCGCGCGGCACGGCGGGCAGGTCGTCGAGCGTGGCCTCCGCCACCTCGCCGGGCGTGCCCATGGCGGCCACGGCCTCCTCCTCGCTCATACCGTCCTCCATGCGGTCGGCGATGGCCTCCGCATAGAACGCCTTGGTCTCCTCCACCTGCTCGGCCGGCAGGCAGGCGAGCAGCTCGCCCAACCGGCCCAGAAACTCATCGCGCGTCATGGTGCGCCTCCTCAACGTATGCGTAAATCTCCCGTACGGACGGCCACTCGGCCAGGAACTCCTCGATGCGCGCTCGCCCGTCGTCCGTGATGCGGTAGTACCGGCGCAGCCGCCCGTTGTGCTCGGCGGAGCGCGCCGTGATGCACCCGGCCTTCTCCAGGCGCTTGAGCAGCGGGTAGAGCGTCGACTCCGTGAGCCCCATGCTCGCCGGTACGTCCTTCACGATCTGGTAGCCGTAGGACTCCTCGCCGGAGACGGCCGCGAGCACGCAGGCCTCCAGGAAGCCGCGCTTCATCTGTGCCTCCATCCGCACACCTCCTCTCGTCATATACTATGCTATACACACTATACGATGCAAGGTATTAGACGTCAACTCTCATCGCGAAGATTCTCCGGCCCCTGCGCGCTGCGAACGTGATATCGCGGGGCGGTTGGCATTATGCATGAAACGTCAAGTAACGCTCTTTTGATCCACTTCCACTCGGCCCCATATGCCTTGTACAACACCCCCCTTCAACCTTGGGTTCAAGGGAGCCGCTAGGCTGGGCGTGCCGGACGGTAAGGTCCTGGACGCGATGGTGGACTTCTCCGATGCCATAGGGGTCATGGGTCTACGCCGATGGAGGCCCACGCACGCGGCAGGGCTCGCCCGTCACCGCTGGTCGCCGGACGGTCCCCACGCCCCGCTCGCCAACGCGCAGGCGACAGCAGCAGTCCAGCGCTAGCTGGAGACGCCGGAATGCCCAGAAGATGCGTTTCCCATCACTGCGACAGAGCTTTTTGCAGGGGTGGCAATTTTTCCTAATATCGAGGTCAGCTTGGCTTCGGTAGCCACCTTGAGAGCATCGCCAATAGACTCTTCCTTTATGCGTTCGGCATAATCGTAGGCAATACCCAAAAATTCCAGTCCCGAGTAACAGGAGTACAATTGCTGCCAGTGTTGCCAGCTGTTGGGAGATGGAAGATGGACTGCGATGGCTACCCATGCGTTCCCATGCCGTTGATGTGCACCGCCTTTGTGCCGGGGCAGATTGACGCTGCGGTTGCAGGCATTTCCGACCCCGATTCGCGCGCCATTGCCACGGCAGAAGCGCTGTACTTTCGCGGACAGGCCACCCTCGCTGCCAAGACAGCGCGCCCCTATCTTGACGCCACCGACCCCGCACTGCGCTATTCCGCATGCTTTATCTGCGGATACGCCAGTCTGTCGCTCAACCGTATCGCCGATGCCCGCCGGTGCCTTGCTGGCATCCTCGATACGCCAGCCGACAAGGAATCGCCTGCCGTCCACGCCATGCACATCCTGTTCGCCTCGGCCGCGAGCGTCCTGCTGCACTTGCCTTCCCCGTATTCCGCCGAAGAGTTTTATCCGCTTGCGGCGCATCTGCCCGAAGGCCTGCGCCTGTTCGCCAGCTATGTGATGGCGCACGCCTTGTATCTGCGCGGCGAATATGGCCGCAGCCTGGGCATGGTGGAAAATGCCCTGATCATGAAACAGGGAAGCTATCCCATCTCGGAGCTGTTCCTGCACCTGGCAGCTTCCATGGCATGCATGAGCCTCAAGGACATCGACGCCGCAAAAACGCACTTCGGAGCTGCTTGGAACGTTGCGCGCCCCGACGGCCTTGTCGAACTTATCGGCGAGCACCACGGCCTTTTGCAGGGGCTTATCGAGGCGTGTCTAAAAACGCAATACCCTGACGACTTCGCACGCATCATCGAGATTACGTATCGATTCAGCTACGGCTGGCGGCGCATCCACAACCCCGATTCGGGCGAGGACGTGGCTGACGACCTGACGACCACGGAATTCACCATGGCCATGCTCGCCTGTCGCGGGTGGACCAACGCCGAAATCGCACGCCATATGGGAGTATCGCCGGGCACCGTCAAAAACCGCCTATCAGGAGTGTATGCCAAGCTTGGTATCGGAACTCGCGCCGAGCTGGTCGCGCATATGTTACGTTAGCGACCGGACTACCAAGCGCATCGAACGCGTTCCGGAACCCGGCGCTTCGCTCGATCAATTTGGACATTTTGACCCTTGAACGGCACTACCGCCACGGGGCGCCTTCTCGCAAAGACAGCAACGCTCCCCTTACGGCAGCCGCTGCAGCACTCGCCGCGGCAGGCGCCGGCCTCGTCGCCTACAGCACCCGCCGCACGGCGCTCGAAACCGACACCGCCAATGAGGTCAATTCGGATAGGCCTCGCTAGCTTCTAGTTACTTTTGTGAGAGACGCCGACTCGGCTCATCGAATATCAAAATGGGCTGGCCCGATAACTCGGAGCCAGCCCTGAGTCGCCTGACATGGGAATCACAGCGCTACTTGAGCTTTAGCGCCTCCATCATGGGCACGGCGGCGTCCCAGTCAATCTTCCAGCCGATCGACACACGGACGGTCTCGCCCGTCGCGGGAGCCGTCGCAAACAGCGTATGACCGTTGTCGGGACCGGTAAAGCGCAGCCACGTTATGCCGTTGTACTCGACCTGGTCGGTTGTCGTCTCCTTGTCTTCGTAGACCTGCTCCAGGCTCGCAACTTCTTCCTCCGGCGAGCGCGGGAAGATGCTGATGTTCAGGCGTCCTCCAGTCTCGTCGTGGAAGAAGTTTGCCTTTTCGTGCTCTTCGTTGGACGAATCCAGCGTGTACCCATCGGCGGCCTCGATACTGTACGATGCGCAGTCGATGCCCGTTAAATCTGCCTTCTCGCCAGAATCGGCCACGCCGCCGGCCGCCTTGAACTCCTTGGTCTCACATCCCGTGGTGTCAAAGTGCATGGCCTCATGATTCTTGGCGGGGGCGTAAGCGTCTACGAACTCGACAGTGATGGGCCCGTAGTACGCCGTCTTGGGCGCCCAGAAATACACGTACTCAACGGTCTCGCCCGGGCCGATATCTGGCCTCTCGGAAAGGTCAATTCCCTTGTGCAGATCATCGGGAGCCTCGCTTGCGACGTAGTCGAGCACGGCCGCCTTGCCGGAAGTAAACAACGGGTCACCCGCCTCAAGATCGCCCTGGGCAGCATGCACGTTAAAGGAACTGAACGTCCTGTTCTTTGTGTTGTTGTTGGTAATCTTGATGTGCAGGTAAAAGCCGTCCTGCAGCTTGGCATCGCCGCGATAGAACGTACCGTGAGCCACCGACTCATAGGTAATGCCTGCCACCTCGACCGTCTGCGACTCATAGGCCTTGGCCTTCTTGGACTTCTCCTGCACGGGTGCGCTCCCGCCCGAGCTGCCAGCCGAACCGCTCGGCGCGCTACTGCCGCAGCCTGCCACCGTACACGCCAACACAGCCGAAAGCGTCACGGTGGGAATTCCTAACAGCAGCTTCTTCGTCATGGGCTTCATCATCCTCACCGCTTCTTTCGGCTTGCAGCTCATCCGTTGCCCGAGTCCCAAGTCGACTCCGTGGCATCGGCTTCCACTATGAGCGTATGGCAAGAAGCAGCGCCGGCGAAGTGACCCGTGGCCCAACTAGCAACCGCCCAGCATCCCCTATGGACCAAAAAGACTTGTATACGCACGCCCTCGGCCCATAAAATGAGACGCCTGTCCCAATGTTCGATTTGAGCCATCCACGCGGCACTTTTCGACAAACGTATCCAGCCGCAAACAAAATGAAGCGGGCTCATCCGTCTTCAAACTTACTCGGGCAGAAACGAGTAAGTGGAATTCATCGGTAAGGAGCGTGGGCTCACCCGCATTATTAAGAAGACCCTCAAGGCGCCCGAGCAGCGCAATGATTTAGATAGGCGTCCACCGCCCGCTATTCGACATCCGACCCCTCCCCCATCAGCCATCGGGCGATGTCGACCACCTTAATCCCCTCATAATCAACAGCCTCATGCTTTGTACGCGCAATGACCATCTTGGGATACGCATCACGTATCGCAAGCAGAGGCGCCACTTCGCGCTCAAAGGTCTCCTGACGCGAAATGTCATCGCTAACTTGGATATACACACGTTCATCGCGACGAATTGCCACAAAGTCGATTTCCTTCTTATAAAGCACCCCGACATAGATTTCCCAACCGCGTCTTAGGAGCTCTAAAGCGACCATATTTTCATATACATGCCCGAAGTCGAGTTTTTTAGTGCCCAGTTTTGCATATCTGATTGCATGATCCGATAAATAGTATTTATCACCCGAAGTGAGGTACTTTTTACCGCCTACGTCATAGCGGCGAACTCGATAGAACGCGAAGGCCTGGCATAAATATCCAAGGTACTGGGCGAGCGTTGCCACGGAAACGCGCGTGCCGGCAGCGTCCAGCGCGGCCGCAATTCCGCTAACAGAAGATATGTTACCGATATTGTCCATTAGGAAATCGCATGCACGTTCTAGTTGCACCTTGTTACGAACCCCATGCTTTTCTTCCACATCACGCAAAACCAAGACATCTAGCACGTTCGCAATATATCGATAGCGAGCTCGCTCGCTAGGATACAAATAAGAGCCAGGCATTCCGCCCTCTCTTAAATAGCGGTCAAGCGCTTCGTCTGGGTTATGAATTTCGTGATACGTCGAAAACTCAAGCAAGGAAAACGGGAATACTTCGACCTCATATGTCCGCCCGCGAAAAAGCGTCGCCAAGTCACTCGAAAGCAAGAAAGCATTGGAGCCAGTAACGTAGATATCGTATTTACCCGATGCATGAAGGCTATTGACCGCTTTTTCGAACCCAACGCAAGTTTGTACCTCATCGATCATCACGATGTTATCGAGGCCCTCGCAATAGCTTTCCTCAACGTAGCGATGCAATGCTCGAAAATCCGTTAGTTCCTCGAATTCGAGGAGATTGAAATTGATACGGATAATATTGGCATCGGGGTCGGCCTCACGAATGCGATCGGCAAGAGCTTCCAGTAGAACAGATTTGCCGCACCTACGAATGCCGGTAATCACCTTGATGTCCGGCGTTCCCTTAGCGCCAAGAAGCGCTTCCATATATTGAGGACGTTCGATAATCTTCATATCTTCACCGCTCTATTAAATAAAAGCTCTCCTGATTCGTTTTCATTTAGTATATATCTGATTCTGCTAAAGGAAATCAAATATTTATTGATTTGATTCAGCTATTTCTCCCAATAGCTTAACATCAGTCGATATATCACGAACGATTGTTCGATGGATTTCGTGTTGGTTGGAATCGCTCATGGGCTGGGCTATGCTACCTTGACTATCTATATGACTAAAACGCAGCAAAGGAGCACCGAGAGAGCGAGTATGGCAAAAAACACCGCAAACTATGGTAACGACAGTATCCGCCAGCTCAAGGACGAGGAGCGCGTACGCCTGCGCCCCGCCGTCATCTTTGGCTCGGACGGACTCGACGGCTGCGCGCATGCCGCCTTCGAGATCCTGTCCAATGCCGTTGACGAGGCGCGCCAGGGCTACGGCAAGCTCATCACCCTTACCGCCTTTCGCGATGGTTCCATTCAGGTAGAGGACAACGGCCGCGGCTGCCCGCTCGACTGGAACCCTTCCGAGAAGCGCTTTAACTGGGAGCTCGTCTTCTGCGAGCTCTACGCCGGCGGCAAGTACAACAACAACCAGGGCGGCGACTACGACTTCTCGCTCGGCACCAACGGCCTGGGCTCGTGCGCGACCCAGTACGCTTCCGAGTACATGGACGTCACCGTCTGGCGCGACGGCAACAAGTACTCCCTGCACTTTAAGAAAGGCAAGGTCGTCGGCGCCAAGAAGAAGGCACTCGAGATTGAGCCCAGCGACGAGAACCGCACCGGCACCACCATCAAGTGGCGCCCCGATCTTGAGGTCTTTACCTCGATTAGCATTCCCCACGACTGGTATCGCGAGACCATGCGCCGTCAGGCCGTGGTCAACGCCAACGTGACCTTCCGCCTGCGCATCGAGGGCGACGATGGCGAGTTTTCCGAAGAGGATTTTTGCTATCCCAAGGGCATCGAGGACTACGTGCTCGAGAAGGTCGGTACCGACTACCTTACCGAGCCCTTCTTTATCGAGGCCGCCCGCCGCGGTCGCGCCCGCGAGGACCTGCCCGACTACAACGTAAAGATCACCGCGTGCATGTGCTTCTCGCGCACCTTCATGATGCAGGAGTATTACCACAACTCATCGTGGCTCGAGAACGGCGGCTCGCCCGAGAAGGCGGCCCGTAGCGCTCTGACCAGCGCCATCGATGCCTACATTAAGCAACAGGGCAAATACGACAAAAACGAGCGCGGCATTAAGTGGCAAGACGTCCAGGACTGCCTGGTACTGGTGACCAACTGCTTCTCCACCCAGACGTCCTACGAAAACCAGACCAAGAAGGCCATCAACAACCGCTTTATCCAGCAGGCCATGACTGCCTTCTTTAAGGAGCGCCTCTCGACCTACTTGATCGAGAACAAAGACGCTGCCAACAAGATCATGGAGCAGGTGCTCATCAACAAGCGTTCGCGCGAGAACGCCGAGAAGACGCGCCAGAGCATCAAAACCAACCTGCAGCAGAAGACCGACATGGCCAACCGCGGGCACAATTTCATCGATTGCCGATCCAAGGACAAGGACCGTCGCGAGATCTACCTCGTAGAGGGCGACTCGGCAGCAGGCGCCATCCGCACCTCGCGCGATGCCGAGTTC
>RQBM01000127.1:0-7222 GCA_008668795.1 Collinsella aerofaciens
CGTCAGTTTGTTATCATAAGAGAGTTTATGGACTTCCAGCACCGCCGTTTTCGGCGAGGGTGCTATAGCAAAAGGAGGATACCCAATGCTGTCTGTTGACGAGCAAATGCGTATCATCACCTCGGGCGCCGCGCAGATCGTCCCCGAGGCCGACCTTCGCAAGAAGCTTGAGAAGGGCGAGCCCCTCAACATCAAGCTCGGCGTCGACCCCACCAGCCCCGACCTGCACCTGGGCCACGCCGTGCCGCTGCGCAAGATGCGCCAATTCCAGGACCTGGGCCACAACGTCACCCTCATCATCGGCAACGGTACCGCGCTGATTGGCGACCCCTCGGGCAAGAACTCCACCCGCCCGCAGCTTTCGCAGGAGCAGATCGAGGCCAACGCCGAGACCTACGTGAGCCAGGCCATGAAGATCCTGGATCCCGAGAAGACCACCATCGTGCACAACGGTGACTGGATCCTGTCGATGGATCTGGCCGGTCTGCTGCAGGTGTGCTCCAAGTTCACCGTCGCCCGTATTCTTGAGCGCGATGACTTTACCAAGCGCTACCAGTCTCAGACGCCGATCGCCCTGCACGAGTTCCTGTATCCCGTGATGCAGGCATACGATTCGGTCATGATTAAGGCTGACGTGGAGATGGGCGGCACCGATCAGCTCTTCAACCTGCTCGCCGGCCGTGAGCTCATGGAGAAGATGGGCATGGAGCCCCAGATCGCGCTCACCATGCCGCTGCTCGAGGGCACCGATGGCGTCCGTAAGATGTCCAAGTCCTACGGCAACTACATCGGCCTGACCGACGCGCCCAAGGATATGTTCGGCAAGACCATGTCCATCCCCGACGAGATGATTGGCAAGTACTATCGTCTGGCCAGTTCGCTCACCCCGGCCGAGGTCGACAAGATCGACGCTGCTCTGGCCGACGGCTCTGCCGATCCCTATGAGCTCAAGCGCGCTCTGGGCCGCGACCTGTGCGACACCTACCACGGCGCCGGTGCCGGCGACGAGGCCCAGGCCGAGTTCGACCGCGTGTTCAAGGAGGGCCAGCTCGCCGACTTCCCCGAGAAGCACGTTGAGCTGACTGTTAACGACGAGGGCCAGATTTACCTCGCCGGCCTGCTCAAGGACCTGGGTCTTTCGGCCAGCGCCGGCCAGGCCCGTCGCGACATCGACGGCGGCGGCGTCAAGATCAACGGCAAGGCCGTGGCTCCCAAGAGCTACAACATCGACCCGAGCGCCCTCAAGCTGGGCGACACCCTCTCCGTAGGCAAGCGCAAGGGCTTCAAGTTGATTTAGTTCCGCCGTTCTGCCGAACGGCGGACCGGTCGACGCTGCGCGGGCCGCATTTGGACAATCTGACGTTCAACTTCAAGGGCGCGACCAGAAGGTCAGCGCCCTTTTGTTTCACGTCACCTTGTCACAAATGCGGCCCGCTCGCTGTCGTTGCCAAAACATCGGCGCTTCCGTTGTTGGCACTTTGGGACACTCCTGATGATCCCTTGGGGACGGAGGAAAACGGATCACCGAGGGGGTCGGTCTGGCCCGGTGATCCGTTTTCCTCCGTCCCCTAGGGATCATTTGGCGGTGCCGTTAAGCGGAAGGGGTGTTATCGGCGGCCTCCTTTTGGGCATACAATGGCTGTTGGCTTGCTGCGGTGAAGGCCTGTCCGCTCCGCAGCTTTTTTCTACGGTTAAAGGAGTATGTATGTCCGTTGAGGTCATGAGGTCTGTGATCGAGGCCGCCGAGGGGCGTGTTCCCGTCGACACGCTGTTTGCCAACGCGCAGATCGTCGATGTGTACGGCCAGCGCGTGGCGCCCGGTAGCGTTGCCGTCAAGGATGGTGTGATCGTCGGCGTACTCTACGACGGTCGCGACGATGCCGCTGGCACCTACGAGGCGACCGAGGTCATTGACTGCCAGGGCCGCTATCTCGCCCCCGGTTTTATCGACGGACATCTGCACATTGAGTCCTCGAACATCCGTCCTGCCGAGTATGCGCGCATGGCGGCGACGCGCGGTACCACCACCGCCATTGCCGACAGCCACGAGATCGCTAACGTTTCCGGCTTGGACGGCCTGCGCTTTATGATCGAGGACGGTCGTCGTGCTCCTATTTCCATCAAGTACATGATGCCCTCGTGCGTGCCCGCACTGCCCGACGAGCAGGCCGGTGCCGTCATCACCGCTGCCGATATGCAGGCGTTTTTTGCCGAATATCCGGGTGATGTCTTTGGTCTGGGCGAAATGATGAACCTGCCGGGCGTCTTTATGGCCGACCCCGAGACTTGCGCTCGCATCGATGCTGCCAACCAGACGCCGTCCAAGCAGGTTGACGGCCACGCGCCGCTCGTTGCCGGCAAGGACCTCAACGCCTATGCCGCGGCGGGTATTATCGCCGACCACGAGTCGACGATTCCCGAGGAGGCGCTCGATAAACTGTCCCGCGGCATGTATGTGATGCTGCGTGAGGGCACGTGCAGCCACGATCTGGCCAATTTGTCCCCGATGCTGCTGGAAAACCCCGCCCGCGCCCGCCGCTGCTGCTTTGCGACCGACGACCGCGCTCCCTCCGACGCGCTTTCGACCGGCATGATCGACAATGCCTGCCGCGTGGCCATCGAGGCTGGCGTCGACCCGGTGGTCGCCATCTCCATGGCGTCCCTTTCCACGGCTGAGGCATTTGGCCTGGACCACGGCTGCCGCGACCCGCACGAGCTCCGCGGCGCAATCGCCCCGGGCAAACGCGCCGACCTGCTGTTGCTCGATGACCTGACGTTTGCCAAGGCTCCGCATCGTGTCTATGCCGCCGGTGCTCTGGTGGCGCAGGACGGCACCTTTGTGGGCGAGATTGCACCCGAGATGGTCGAGGTTGCGGCCCTTGCCGATGAGCTGCGCGCTTCAGTTAAACTGCCGAAGCTTTCGCTCGACGTATTCGATTATGCCTTTAAGCCGGGCGAGGCCGTTATCGATGTCATCCCGGGTATGGCCATCACGGGTATGGCTCGCCCCGAGAGTGCCGAGGGCCTGCGCCGCATTATGCTTATCGAGCGCCACGGCCGCGGCGTGTCGCTGCAGGCCGAGGGCGCCGATGGCGACGGCCCCGCTGGCCTGGGCCTGGTCGGCAAGCATATCGGTCGCGGCTGGGTGCGCGGCTTTACCATCACGGGCGGTGCCATCGCCTCGACGATCGGCCACGACTCGCACAACGTGTGCGTGGTGGGCGACAGCGCGGCTGATATGATGGCTGCCGGCGAGGCCGTGGGCCAGGGCGGCCACGTGCTGGTGCGCAACGGCAAGGGCGTGGCGCGTATTCCGCTGGCGCTCGGTGGCCTTATGAGCGAAGGCACGGCCGAGGACGTTGCTGCGCAGCACGACGACTTTATGGTCAAGGCGCGCGCCATGGGTATTGAGCCGCCGCTCGACCCCATCATGGGCATCATCTTCCTGCCCCTGCCGGTCATCCCGACGCTCCGCATCCGCCCCGAGGGCATGTTCGACGTTACAACCTTCACCTATGCCGACTAGTCATCGGGGACGTTCTTAAACGACTAATCGTCGGGGACACTCTTTGGCGGGCTGCCTGACGTCGCGACCGTGGGGCCTCTGGCGCGCGTGAGCTATTTGCTAGGTCCTTGTAACGTTTGCGCCCGCGGAGTCTTATTTGAGCTCCCTTTGGGTACGGTGATTTTGGATATACGTCCGATTCCATCAAGCCCGAAGGGAGCTTTTCTATGTTTAAACTGATTGCATCCGATATGGACGGCACACTGCTTGACGAAAACGGCCAGGTGCCTCCCGAGACCTACGAACTGATTCTGGCGCTACACGAGCATGGTGTGCATTTCGCTGCATCGTCAGGTCGTCGCTACGATCGCCTGTGCGAGTTCTTTGCGCCCGTTCGCGACAAGATGGACTTTGTCGCCGCTAACAGCGCCCAGGTCTACGCCGACGGTAAGATGGTAGACCGTGAGGTGTATTCCCACCTGGCGATTCGAAGGCTCGCCCAAGCCGTCAGGACGTTTCCCAATCTGCATCTTGCGCTCTTTGACCGAACCAAGTCCTTCCTGCTCGATGACGAGTGCAAGTTCGTGCGTGAGGTCGATAAGGACCTTCCCAATGCCGAGCGCATTTGGGAGCTGCCCGATCCCAGCGTAAATATCATCAAGGCGAGTATCTTTTGCGATGACTGTGCCGTTATGGACAGTGCCTACGTACTGCAGCGCGAGCTTGGCCAGCTCTTTACCTTTGCGCCTTCTGGAAACGCATGGATCGATGCCATGCAGCCCGGTGTGTCGAAAGCCTCGGGAATCGAGCAGCTCATGGAGCACTATGGCGTCGAACGCGACGAGGTCATGGCGTTTGGCGACTCGATGAACGACTACGAGATCATTCGCTTTGTCGGCACGGGCTGCGCGATGGAAAACGCGCGTCCCGCGCTCAAGGCGGTGGCCGATCGCGTGGTGGGTTGTAATCGCGACCACGCCGTCCAGCAGGAGCTCCGTCGCGTGCTGGAGAGTCTCGCTTAATCCGGCAGATGGGGACGTTCCTTTTCTGCCGGCAGTGGGGGGACAGTCCTTGCAGCTTTTTTGCGAAGACTGTCCCCAACGACTAGTCGTTTAAGAACGTCCCCAATGACTACCCAACGACTAAGCGAGGGCGGCCATGATGGTGCGGGCGACGCCGTCGTGGTCGTTGTCGTATTCGGTGATGGCGTCGGCGGCCTCGCGGTCTTCGGACTCGGCGTTGATCATGGCCATGCCGTGGCCCGCTGCCTGTAGCATGGGGATGTCGTTGATGTTGTCGCCGAACGCCCAGGCGTCGGCGAGACGCTCGCCCAGGTGCTCGCATAACCACGTGAGGGCCGTCCCCTTGGTGGCGCCCTCGCCCATGACCTCGATATTCATGGCGTACGAACGCGTGACCTCAATGCCTTCGAGCGTGTCGAGCGCCGCCGCGATGGCGTCGCGATCGGCCGGGTCGTGCCAGTACATGGCGATGCGTTCGAGCGTCTCGACCTCGTCGATCTTGCTGTCGATATCCATGTCGATCGGTGTTCGTGTGCGCTTGAGCGAAGCCGCGATGTGGGGGTCGCCGCCACAGAACTCATCCAGACGCCCGTATAGCGAGCGGGGGAGGAAGCACTGCCCATCCGCGAAGATATCGAAGGTCACATCGTGGCCGGCGGCAATGCGATGGATGCGGTGGGCAATGCCACGGTCGAGCGGACGGCTCAAGATGCACGTGGCGCGCGAGACGTCGGTGGGCGTACCGGCGTCGAGCTGCCAGACGCTGGCACCGTTGGCGCAGACCGCGTAGTGTACGGCGGGGTGAGCGAGGATGGGCTCAAAGATGCCTGACAGCGGGCGCCCCGTGCAGGGCACAAACTCAACACCGCGGCGCGCAAGCTCGTCGAGCATCGCCCAGGTGGCGTCGCTCATCTGCTTGTCACTCGTCAGCAGCGTTCCATCCATATCGGAAAACACAATCATTCGATGCAGCCCTTTCTACTGGCATAAAAAGCGTGGCCGAGGGCGGTGATGCCCTGGCCACGCTCGGGTTCTATAACGGTCCGCGTCCTAGCGATCGGCGAGCGGCTTGTACTCCAGCGGATCGATCACCGGACGGTATGCCGGGCGGATGATGCGATGCGCGCAGAAGAGCTCTTCCATGCGGTGCGCCGACCAGCCGGCCATGCGGGCGACGGCGAACAGCGGCGTAAAGAGCGTCTCGGGCACGCCGAGCATCTTGTAGATAAAGCCCGTGTACAGGTCGATGTTGGCGCAGATGGGCTTGGTCATGCCGTGATCGCGCATCACCTGCGGGGCCAGACGCTCGATGCGCTCGATGAGCGCGAACTCCTCGCCCAGGTCCTTCTTGGCGGCAAGCGTGCGCGCGTAACGGCGGCACACCTCGGCGCGCGGGTCGCTCAGCGTGTAGACGGCGTGGCCCATACCGTAGATGAGGCCCGTGCCGTCGAAGGCCTGCTTATCGAGGATCTTGCCCAGGTAGGCTGCGACCTCGTCCTCGTCCTCCCAGTTGGAGACATGCGCACGGATGTCCTCGTGCATGGACACGACCTTGGCGTTGGCGCCGCCGTGGCGCGGACCCTTGAGCGAGCCGATAGCCGCGGCGTAGGCGGAATACGGGTCGGTGGCCGAGGAGGACAGCACGCGGCAGGCAAACGTGGAGTTGTTGCCGCCGCCGTGCTCGGCATGCAGCATGAGCATCACGTCGAGCAGCATGGCCTCGTCGCGGGTGAATGCCATGCCGCCGCGCAACACCTGCAGGATGGTCTCGGCGGTGGAGAGACCGGGTGTGGGGTGCGGTACATGAACCTCGGAGCCGCGGCGCTTGGCGACCGAGGCCATATGCGCGAAGGCGGCGATGCGGGGGAGACGGGCGAGCATGGAGATGGCGACGTCGATTTCGTGCTCGGGCGTGATCACGTCTGGTTCGGCATCGAAGGCATAGAGCAGCAGCACGGCGCGCTGGAGCACATTCATGATGCTCGACGACACCGTGGTCATGGGGAACTCTTTGACGTACTCGTCGCTCAGATGTCTAAAGGCACCCAGGCGCTCGCAGAAGCCGTCGAGCTCTTCCTTGTTGGGCAGCGAACCCGTGATAAGCAGATAGGCGACTTCTTCGTAGCCGTAGCGATTCTCGGCCTGGGCATTGTTGACCAGATCCTCGATGCTGTAGCCGCGAAGCGTGAGCTTGCCCTGATCGGGCACGACCTTTCCGTCGACCTTGTTGTAGCCGTGCACATCCGAGATACGAGTGAGGCCCGCGACCACGCCCGAGCCGTCGGCATTGCGCAGGCCGCGCTTGACATTGTGCTCGACAAACAGGCCCTCGTCATAAGGGTCGGTCGGCAGGCCGTGGTAGAGGTTTTCGCTCTCAGGCGAAATCTGGCGGCTTGCTTCGTAATCCAGAACCAGGCGGCTCAAGTGGTCATCGAAGCGGTAGTAGATTTTCTTGGCGTCGTAAGCCATGCGCGCTCCTCTCGGGGCCGTGTGGGGGCGGCGTGCTTGGGTGCAGATGCGCCGGCCTGTTCCCGCACGGCCTGTTCGCTACAGGCGGTACATAAAGTTAAAGACGTCCTCGCGCTGGATGGACACGTTGACGCCCGAAAGCTCGCCGGCCTCGGCCAGGGCCTTCTGCAGCTCGGCGAAGTCGAGCTTGGACTCGGCGGTGTCGGCCAGCATGGTCATGGTGAAG
>RQBM01000101.1:0-31924 GCA_008668795.1 Collinsella aerofaciens
GGAGGCCGCCGATGCCGAACAGCTCGAGGCTGCCGAGCGCATGCTGCGCGAGGGCTTTACCATGAACGACATGCTCGACCAGATGAAAGCCGTCAAAAAGATGGGCGGCATGAAGGGTATCCTGGGCATGCTCCCCGGTGGTCAGCGTGCACTCAACCAGATGGGCGGCAACCTGGACGAGGGCATCTTCGATAAGAACGAGGCCATCATCATGTCGATGACCAAGGAGGAGCGCCTGCGTCCCTCCATCATCAACGGCCAGCGCCGCGCCCGCATTGCCAAGGGAGCCGGCGTAACCCCCACCCAGGTCAACAGCCTTATGAAGCAGTGGGGCGAGATGAATAAGATGATGGGCCGCATGCGCACGATGGCCAATCAGGCACAGGCCGGTGGCAAAAAAGGCAAAAAGGGAAAGAAGGGCAAGAAGATGCGCATGCCCAATATCCCTGGCCTGGACGCTATGGGTTTGGGCGGCATGGGCGGCCTGGGTACGGGCGGTCCCAAGTCCGATATGGAGCTGCTGCGCCAGATGGAAGCGCAGATGCGTAATAAGAAATAGAGCTGTAATTCCAGCTTGATATGGCAAAGGCCACTCGGAAGCTACCGGGTGGCCTTTGTTGTTGGCTTTGATTGTTGGATTGCGTTCAGCATCGCGCCCCGAGCTCGCGGTGCCGTGCCGTTAGTGGCAGCCGCAGCCCTCGTGGCCCTCGTGCTCGTGATGGCCGTGGCAGCCGCAGGACCCGCCATGCTCATGGGCGTGCTCGTGGTCGTGGCTGTGGCAGCCGCACGTGGCCTCGCCGTTCTGTGCGAGCGTGCCGGCGATAAGGGCCTCGACGCAAGCGTCGCAGCTGCCCTGGGCACCTGCGTATACCGTGATGCCGGCTTGAGCAAGCGCGTTGATAGCGCCTCCGCCGATGCCGCCGCAGATGAGCGTGTCCACGCCGCCGTTGGCGAGCAGGCCCGCAAGTGCGCCGTGGCCGGTGCCGCCGGTGCCCACGACCTGCTCGTTGAGCACCTTGCCGTCCTGAATGTCGTAGATCTTGAACTGCTCGCTGCGGCCAAAGTGCATAAAGATGTTGCCATTGTCGTACGTGGTTGCCACCCTCATGGTGCCGACCTCCATTGCTGGCCATGCGGCCGTTGCCGTGGTGATGGGGGAGTACGCGATATTGCCGCCTTCGATGATGAGCGCCCGACCATTGACCAACGCGTTTGCCACCTTGCGATGCGCTCGGCTGCAAATAGCCGCCACCGTGGCGCGCGCGATGCCCATCTGCTGCGCGACTGCCTCTTGGTTAAGGCCTTCCAGGTCGCACAGGCGCAGCACCTCGAGTTCGTCGACCGTCATGTCGATGGCGTCTCCACTGGCAAGGCCGTCGGGGGTAAAGCCGCGATATTCGGGGATGATCCCAACACGGCGCAATTTCTCGCGTCTTCCTGCCATACGTGCTCCTTATCTGACATATGTCAACAATAGGATAACGCGCATGCGCCGCAGAGCAAGGCATTTTTGGCATATGTCAGAAAAGCAAAGGTGTTGCGTTGGCGCAGACGGTGCTGTGCTGCCGTGCATTGCGTGTGCCGGCCCAAGTGTCCAATCCGACACTCGCGCGCCTGGGCTAGAATAAAAAATAGCCTATAGGCAACTGACAGGAGGGTCAATGAGCAAGGCTGATCAACAGTTTGTAACCATGTGCCGCGATATTCTGGACCATGGCACCACGACCGAGGGACAAAAGGTCCGTCCGGTGTGGGAGGATGGCGCCCCTGCCTATACCATTAAAAACTTTGGCGTTACGGCGCGCTATGACCTGCGTGAGGAGTTTCCGGCGCTTACCCTGCGTCGTACGGCCCTCAAATCTGCCATGGATGAGATCCTATGGATCTATCAAAAGAAGTCCAATAACGTGCATGACCTCAACAGCCATATTTGGGATGAGTGGGCCGACGAGACCGGCTCCATCGGCAAGGCCTACGGGTATCAGATTGGGCAGAAGAGCCATTATGCCGAGGGCGACTTTGACCAGATGGATCGCGTGCTGTACGACCTTAAGAACACTCCGTACAGCCGCCGCATTATGACGAATACCTACGTGTTTAGCGACCTGTCCGAGATGCACCTGTATCCGTGCGCCTACAGCGTGACGTATAACGTGACGCAGCGCCCGCAGGATGACAAACCGACGCTCAACATGATTCTCAACCAGCGTAGCCAGGACATTTTGGCTGCGAACAACTGGAATGTGTGCCAGTACGCCATTTTGCTGATGATGGTTGCGCAGTCGGTCGATATGATCGCTGGCGAGCTGCTGCATGTGATTGCCGATGCCCACATTTACGACCGTCATGTCGATATTGTCCGCGAGCTTATCGAGCGTCCGCAGTTTGCCGCGCCCAAGGTAACGCTCAACCCCGATGTGCATGACTTCTATGCGTTTACGACCGATGACCTGATCGTCGAGGGCTATGAGCACGGCCCGCAGGTCAAGAACATCCCCATTGCGGTGTAGGTGACGCGCATGACGTGTAAGCTTTCTGCCATTGTCGCCGTGTGTGATGACTGGGGTATTGGGTGCGAGGGCGACATGGTGGTGTCCAACCGTGCCGACATGCGCCATTTTGTGGCGTGCACCAAAGGTTGCCCGGTCATTATGGGACGCAAGACGCTGTTGAGTTTTCCCGGCGGACGACCGCTCAAGAACCGCCGCAATATCGTGCTCACGCGTGACGAGAGCTTTGCTGCCGAGGGCGTCGACGTGGTGCATAGCGTTGACGAAGCGCTCGCCGCCGTGGCCTATGAACCCGTTGCGTGGGTGATCGGCGGTGGCGAGGTGTATCGTCAGTTTTTGCCGTACTGCGTGGAGGCCGAGGTTACGCATAACCATTGCGTGCATGACGTGGATACGTACTTTCCCGATTTGGATGCCGATCCCGCGTGGGAGATTGCGCGGCGTGACGGTGTTGCCACGATTGCCCCAGGCGAGGGCGACGAGGGTGTCGATTATGAGTTCGTGACGTATCGTCGCGTTGATGCGTAAATCATCTGGCGTGAACGGTATCATCGGGTTGTTTGAATGCATGGGGCGGCGCTTAGCGTCGCCTCGTTTGGTATAGATGTGCTGTAAAGAAGGGTGCGGGCTGGCTGCTATGACTGATGCCGTTGAGGTGCTGCGAATTGATTCGCTCGAGGACGAGCGGCTCGATGCCTACGTGCGACTGACCGAGCGTGAGCTTCGCTGCGTGCTGGAGCCGCAGAAGGGCATTTTTATCGCCGAGAGTGCCAAGGTCATCGAGCGTGCGGTGCGCGCCGGATACGAGCCGGTGAGCTTTCTTTTGGGTGAGCGCTGGCTCGATCAGATGATGCCGCTGTTTGAGGAGCTTGTTGTGCGCGAGGGCGCAGGTCCGGTTCCTGTGTTCGTGGCCTCGATGGAGCTTATGGAGCAGCTGACGGGCTTTAACGTGACGCGCGGTGCACTCGCGGCATTTCGTCGCCCGCGACAGATTCCGGTTGATGAGTTCTTGGGCGGCGTCGTCGAGGCGGCGGGGGAGCGCCCGGTGCGCGTGTGCGTGCTCGAGGGCATTGTCGACCATACCAACGTCGGCGCGATTTTCCGCTCGGCGGCTGCGCTTAACGTCGATGGTATTTTGGTGAGCCCCACTTGCTGTGACCCGCTGTACCGTCGCTCGGCCCGCGTGAGCATGGGCACGGTGTTCCAGGTGCCCTGGACGCGCATTGGCAGCGAGGCGCGCGTATGGCCGCATGATGGGCTGGCGGCGCTGCACGATGCCGGCTTTTCGTGTGCCGCCATGGCGTTGACGGATGATTCGGTGTCGCTGGACGATCCCGCACTGCAGGAAATTGACCGTCTGGCAATCTTTATGGGCACCGAGGGTGCTGGCTTGGGCGCCAAGACTATTGCGGGCTGCGACCGCGCCGTGCGTATTCCAATGGCGCATGGGGTCGATTCGCTCAACGTGGCCGCGGCAAGTGCTGTCGCCTTTTGGCAGCTGTGCCCGCATGTGAGCAACGAATACCACTATCAGCCGGGTTTGTATCACTAGACAGATATTTCGCACCGGGCTCTGGTTCGGGGTGTTTCGGCCGATGCCGGTCGGTGCTAAGCTGGTATTGGTTTTGGTCTTAAATTGCCGTTTTGTTGTTTGATATACGCTGGTGGGGAGGGCGTGTGGCTAAGAAGTCTACGGCTATCGATGTAACGCAGGGTGTCATTTGGCAGCAGCTGCTTTCGCTGTGCGTTCCCATCTTCTTTAGCTCGTTTTTTCAGCAGGCTTACACGCTTATCGGTACCTATATCGTCGGCCAGTTTGGCGGCAAGCTCGCGCTGGGTGGCATTCAAGCCACGATGGTGCTCACCGAGCTCTGCATTGGCTTTTGCGTTGGCGTCGGCGCCGGCTGCGCGGTCATTACCGGTCAGTATTTTGGCCAGCACGATGATGAGCGACTGAGTCGTTCGGTCCATACAGCCATGACGCTCGCGCTGGTGGGCGGTATCGCTTTCTCGATTCTTGGCATAGTGTTCGTTGAGCCCATGCTGGTGCTTATGAACACGCCGCATGAACTATTGGCCGAGGGCGTGGCCTATGCTCGCTGTTATTTTGCCGCGATGGTTGCGGCACTGCTGCTTAATATGGGAACCGCACTGCTGCGTGCCGTGGGCGACACGCGCGGCCCCGCCGTGATCATTGCCTCTGGCTGCCTGGTTAACGTGGTGCTGGATATCATTTTTGTCGCTGTGTTGCATATGGAGGCGCTGGGCTGCGGCATCGCGGTGGCGCTGACCATTTGCTCCAATGCAACGATGATCGTGTTGCGCATGATGCGCGCTCCGGGTGCATGGCGTCTTTCGCTGTCTAAGCTCGGTATCGATCGCGGTATTTGCAAGAGTATGATCTCGTGTGGTCTGCCACTCGGTTTTCAATCGGCTGCCTATTCGATCTCGAACGTGCTGATCCAGGTATCGGTTAATTCGTTTGGCGCCGATGTCACGACTGCTTGGGGTCTATCTGGGCGCCTGGATGGCATTATCTGGATGGTGACCGAGGCGCTCGGCGTATCGATCACTACGTTCTCGGCGCAGAACTTTGGCGCGCGCAACTACGAGCGCATGCGCAAGGGCTACCATACGTCGCTCGTGCTGTCGTTTATGCTCATTGGTGGCCTGTCTGCCGTGCTGCTGGTGTTCTCGGGCCCGCTGTCGCGTTTGTTTGTCGACGATGCTTCGATTTCGGCGTACACCACGACTATCCTCCATTTCATTGCGCCGTTCTATGCGATTTTCTCGATTATCGAGAACGCCTCGGGTTCCATCCGCGGCGCCGGCGTGAGTTTGCAGCCTATGATGCTCACCATCTTTGGCACCGTTGTCTTGAGGGTGATCTGGGTGTTTGCGATCATGCCCTTCGATCCGTCGCTCGAGCATCTACTGCTGGTTTACCCCGTAACCTGGCTCATCACCGCAACCATGTTCACCATCTACCATCACAGCGGCAACTGGCTAGGTCGCGCCACCGCCTAGCCATTCGGGACGTCCCCAATGGCTAGTATTCGATGCCTTGGCGGGCTAGGAGTCCTTCGTCGAAGTAGTGTTTGATGGGGCGCATTTCGGTGACAAGGTCGGCGAGGTTCGCGAGGGGCAGCAGGCCGCGGCCGGTTAGCACGAGCTCCGTGGTGGCGGGCTTCTGCGCGATCAGCCCCTCCACATCCTTGCGCGTTACAAAGCCGCGGCGCATCGCTTCGCCGAGTTCGTCCAGGATGAGCACATCGACCTGCGAGATCTGCTCGCGTGCTAGCTCCAGAATCTGTGCCGCGCAGGCCTCGGGCGTGTCGCGGTCGGCTTGTACGATGCGCAGACCCAAACGGGGCGCCGCATCATGCTCGGCGCAGTGAAGTTTCTTGGCAAACTGCAGCCTAAGAACGTCGAGTCCGTAGCCCGTCGCGCGCAGCGCGAGCCCCAGCGCAGCCGTCGTCTTGCCCTTGCCGTCGCCTGTATAGATTTGAACCTTGCCGACTTACAGTGATGCCATCTCTGTCCTTTCGTGCCCGGCGTCGGTTTATCGCCGTCCGGGTTGGGTATTCTAGAAAGCATTATCAACCCCAGTAGATGGAGTTCAAGCAGATGGAGATGGATGACAACAAGCGTAGACGGAATATGATCCTCTACGTGCTCATCGCCTTCGTCGTCTACCTCGTGCTCTCGACCGTTCTGTTCCCCAACATCGGTCACACGCAGCAGATTACGAAGACCGATTACTCGACGTTTGTCAAAGCGCTCGATAAGAAGAGTGTCGACAAGGTCGAGTACAACACGGACGATTACTCGATTTATTACACCAAGAAGGGCGAGGACGAGAACATCGCCTATAAGACGACCGGTGTGCCGAACGATGCGGGCTTTACCGATCGCGTGCTTGAGTCTGGCGCTTCGCTGGAGTCGGTCGTTCCCGATAAGAACTCGGGTTTGATGACCTACTACCTGCTCACACTCATTCTTCCCATGGCGATTTTCTTCCTCATCGGTTGGTGGCTCAACCGCCGCATGAAGAAGGCTATGGGCGATGACGGCCCGTCGATGAACTTTGGCGGCGGCGGTTTTGGCGGCGGCGGACTGGGTAAGTCCGGCGCGCGCGTGATCGCCTCCAAGGACGTGGGCGTGACCTTTAAGGACGTCGCCGGCCAGGAAGAGGCCAAGGAGTCTCTCAAGGAGGTCGTCGACTTTCTGGAGAAGCCGCAGCGCTACGAGGAGATCGGCGCCAAGCTGCCGCGCGGTGCTCTCCTTGTTGGCCCTCCGGGTACCGGTAAGACCCTGCTTGCCAAGGCTGTTGCCGGCGAGGCCGGTGTTCCGTTCTTTAGCATTTCGGGCTCTGAGTTCGTTGAGATGTTTGTTGGTCGCGGCGCTGCAAAGGTTCGTGACCTGTTTAAGCAGGCCAAGGAAAAGGCCCCGTGTATCGTCTTTATCGATGAGATCGATACCATCGGTAAGAAGCGCGATGGCGGCGGCTTTAGCGGCAACGACGAGCGCGAGCAGACGCTCAATCAGTTGCTGACCGAGATGGATGGCTTCGATAACCACAAGGGTATCGTTGTCCTTGCCGCAACCAACCGTCCCGACAGTCTCGATCCCGCTCTACTGCGCCCCGGTCGTTTTGACCGCCGCATCCCCGTTGAGCTGCCCGATCTGACCGGCCGCAAGAACATCCTCGAGCTGCATGCCAAGAGCGTGAAGACCGAGCCGCCGATCGACCTGACCGCGATTGCCCGCGCCACGCCCGGTGCCTCGGGCGCCGACCTGGCCAATATCATCAACGAGGGCGCCCTGCGCGCCGTTCGCGAGGGTCGCAAGCGTGCAACCCAGGACGACTTCGAGGAGTCGGTGGAGGTCGTCATTGCCGGTCAACAGCGTAAGTCCACGGTGCTGTCCGACCACGAGAAGCAGGTCGTTTCTTATCACGAGATCGGCCATGCCATCGTCGCTGCCCGCCAGAAGGGCTCTGCTCCGGTCACGAAGATCACCATCGTGCCGCGCACGAGCGGTGCTCTTGGTTATACCATGCAGGTCGAGGAGGACGAGCGCTTCCTGACGACGCGCCAGGAGGTCTTGGACAAGCTCGCTGTCTATTGCGGTGGCCGCGCAGCCGAGGAGCTCATCTTTGGTGAGATGACGACCGGCGCCGCCAACGATATCGAGCAGGCCACCAAGCTCGCCCGTAATATGGTGACGCGCTTTGGTATGTCCGACGAGTTTGGCATGATGGCGCTCGGTACCGTGCAGAACGCGTATCTCAATCAGGACACGTCGCTCACCTGCGCCCCCGGTACGGCCGAGCGCGTGGACGCGATTGTCGCCAAGCTGATCGAGGATGCGCACGACCGCGCTTTGCAGATTCTGAAGGAGAACAAGTTTAAGCTCCACGAGCTGGCTCGTTATCTGTATAAGAAGGAGACCATCACGGGCGAGGAGTTCATGAACCTCCTCACGCGCGAGAATCCGCTGATGCCCAAGCAACAGTAAAGCCGCGGCCGAGCCAGTAAACGCCGACGCCCCATTTGAGCAGCTTTCTCAAATGGGGCGTTTTGCTTGAGAGAGATGGAAATGAAGATCGTGGTGAGCGCCTGCTTGATGGGCGAGAGCTGCAAGTATAACGGGCTCGACAACTACCATCGCGAGTTGGTCGAGACCTGCGAGCGTACAGGGACCGAGGTCCTCTTGGTGTGCCCTGAGGTCTTTGGGGGCCTGCCCACGCCGCGCAAGCCGTCCGAGATTGTGAACGGAGAGGTTCGTACCTGCGAGGGCATATCGGTCGATCGCGAATTTCGCCTGGGTGCCCAACGAGCGCTCGATATGTGCGAGCAGGCGGGCGGGCCGGAAGAGATCGCCGCGTGCATCCTGCAGGACCGTAGTCCCTCGTGCGGCGCGGGTCGCATCTACGACGGAACATTCAGCGGCACCCTTACGGCGGGCAACGGAGTCTTCGTTGATTTACTGCTCCGCCACGGTTATCGCGTGATCCCGGCTAGCGAGTTCGACCCCAGCATGCTGGAGCAATAAAAAACCACCACAAAGGTGCTGCTCCCTTGTGGTGGTTTTGGCCTGGGTCTAGAGCGTGTGGCCGTAGGCGTTGGCGGCCTTGATGGCGGCGGCGAATTTTTCGTCGGTGAAGGACTCCGGGTTGCCTTGCTTCCACTCGTTGGTGGCGTGCGCGTGCTCGCACAGGGCAGGGATATCGGTCTCGGAAAGCCCGACCTGCTCAAGCGTTACGGGCAGCCCCATCTGCTTGTTAAAGGCGGCGTAGCGCTCAAGGTTCTCGGTATCGCCCGTATAGGCAAACAGCACGAGCACGCCCAGGCTCACGACCTCACCGTGCAGATAGGTTCCCTCGCGCGGAATGCTGCACGTCGCATTGTAGAACGCGTGCGCCACGCTCGAGTTGTAGTAGTAATCGTTTTGGTTGGTCAGGTTCGAGACATAGCCCGTGTTGACCACGATGTCGAGCGCGATCTGCTTGACGGCCTCGCTCGACAGATTCCGGCGCACGTCCTCAAGACCCTGGACGCCATAAGTAAACAGCGGCTCGGAGCAGGTGTGGGCGAGTGCCAGGCCAAGACCGGCGGTATGCTCCAAATTACCGGCGCTCGTGGCGTATTCGACCTCGGGCTGCTTGGACAGGGCATCGCCCACGCCGGCCCAGAAGTACTCCGCCGGAGCTTCGGCGATAATCTTGGGGTTGATGAAGATATGCGCAGGTCGGTTGGGGTACGAATATCCCTCGAGCGAGCCGTCGTCGTTGTACACGACGGCAATGGCGGTCGCGGCCGAGCAGTTGGAACAGATCGTCGGGACGGTGAAGACGATCTTCTTGAGCTCGATGGCTGCGGTCTTCACGGTGTCGAGTGCCTTGCCGCCGCCACAGGCGATAAGCACGTCTGCCTGCTGGCAAGCGGGGGAGTTCACGACCTTGGCGATATTGGCGCGCGTGCTGTTGGTGCCGTAGACGCGCGTCTCCAGAATCTCGACGTCGGTGCCTGCCAGCGCAGCCTCGATGCCCGGCAGCGCCGCAGCCAGGGCTCGCTTGCCACCGATGATCGCGACCTTCTTCGCGCCGTACTCGGCCAGCGCGCCGGGCAGCTCGTCAAAGCAATCCTCGCCAACGGTGTAGTCGCTCATTCCAATCGTGCGCATAGCAACCTTCTTTCGTTCGATAAAGTGCTTACAGGTATTTTGCTCCAGGAGAAGGTCCACGGCCGCAAGAAATTTCGAACGTATAAAACCAGTGTTGAGGGTTTTTCGCTGGCGCGGAACGTGCTAGCATACTCCGCATAAGCGTTGATGGGGACGAGTAGTCGGCCGTCCGCATGCTACAGAGAGCGGGGAGCGCTGAGAACCCGTGCATGCGACCGATGAAAATCACCCCGGAGCTGCGGTCCCAACGGACGTGCCGCGCAGGTTCGTCTTAGTAGACATCGCCGAGATGGTCGTCGATACAGGCCAGCCGAGTAACGGATGCGAGCGCGCGAATACGCGGGCGAGGGCATCTAAGCTGGGTGGTTAAACGAAGAGCTTTTGCGGGCGTACAGTCCGTTTTGTGGCGCTTCGTCCCAGCTTGTAGGGACGGGCGCTTTTTTGGTGCCCAACGGGCGTGCGCGCCCACGACATGAAAGGGGTACCGTGGCAAACGAGTACAAGCAGACGATGAATCTGCCCAAGACCGGTTTTCCCATGCGTGCCGGTCTTTCCAAGTCCGAGCCCAAGCGACTCAAGGACTGGCAGGACAACAAGGTCTACGAGCAGGTTCTGAAGAAGAACGAGGGTCACAAGAAGTTCGTGCTGCACGACGGCCCTCCGTACGCCAACGGCCCGATCCACATCGGCCACGCCATGAACAAGATCTCCAAGGACATGATCAACCGTTACTGGATGATGCAGGGCTATGAGGTTCCCTATGTCCCCGGTTGGGACTGCCATGGCCAGCCGATCGAGCATAAGGTCGAGGAGAAGCTCGGCACCGAGAAGTTCAACCAGACCTCCACGGCTAAGATCCGCGAGCTTTGCAACAAGTTCGCTGTCGAGAACATCGAGCTGCAGAAGGCCGGCTTCCGTCGCCTGGGCGTGCTTGGCGACTGGGACAACCCCTACCTGACGCTCTATCACCAGCATGACGCTGCCGACATCGAGGTCTTCAAGGCCATGTTCGATAAGGGTATGATCTATCGCGGTCACAAGCCCGTCCATTGGTGCAAGCACTGCCACACCGCACTCGCTGAGGCCGAGATCGAGTACTCTGACGAGACGAGCCCGTCCATCTTCGTGCGCTTTGAGATGACCTCCAAGCCCGCCGGCCTCGAGAACTTCGACGGCCCGGTTGACTTTATCATCTGGACGACCACGCCGTGGACCATCCCCTCCGACCAGGCCGTTTCTCTCAAGCCCGGCGCCGCCTACGTCGCCGTTGAGCACGACGGCCGCGCCGAGGTCATGCTCGAGGACCTGGCTCCCAAGTGCTGCGAGGAGTTTGGCTGGGAGTACACCCCGGTTGTGGTCGACGGCAAGCCCTATGTGGTTCCCGCCGAGACCTTCCATCACATTCACTATAAGCAGCCGATCTTTGACGGTGTCGAGGGCGTGGCGCTGCTGGCCGATTACGTCGGTGTCGATGACGGTACCGGTATCGTCCACAACTCGCCCGGCCACGGCGTCGACGATTACTTTGCCTGCCTCAAGGAGGGCATCACCGACATCTGCATGCCGGTCGATGACGACGGCAAGTTCTATACCGGCGAGGAGTTTGGCACCGGTGGCCCCTTCAGCGGTATGGATACCGACGAGGCCAACCCGCACATCATCGAGTTCCTGCGCGAGCGCGGCACCCTGGTCCTCGAGAAGAAGATCACGCACAGCTATCCGCACTGCTGGCGCTGCAAGCACCCGGTGCTCTTCCGTGCTACCGACCAGTGGTTTGTCTCGATGGACAAGACCGGTTTGCGCGAGCAGGCCGGCAAGGAGGTCCGTGAGAACGTCAAGTGGTATCCGGCCCACGCGGCCAACCGCATCGGTGCCATGGTCGAGCAGCGTCCCGACTGGTGCATCAGCCGCCAGCGCAACTGGGGCGTGCCTATCCCCAGCTACACTTGCGCCGACTGCGGCGAGAAGGTCATGAACGACGCCACGCTCGACGCCGTCATCAAGCTCTTCCACGAGAAGGGCTCCGACGCCTGGTTTACTGACGCTCCCGAGAGCTACCTGGGCGAGGCTTGCGTCTGCCCCAAGTGCGGCGGCCATCACCTCAAGGCCGATAAGGACATCCTCGATGTGTGGTGGGACTCCGGCGTTTCCTGGAAGGCCGTCTGCGAGTATCGCCCCGAGCTTGAGTACCCGGCGGACGTGTATCTCGAGGGATCCGACCAGCATCGCGGTTGGTTCCAGAGCTCGCTGCTCACTTCGGTGGGCGCCAACGGCCATGCTCCTTACAAGGCGGTCGTCTCGCAGGGCTTCACGCTCGATGGCCAGGGCCGCAAGATGTCCAAGTCGCTCGGCAACGTCATCGACCCCAATAAGGTCTGTGACGAGATGGGCGCCGACATCATCCGCCTGTGGGTTGCCTCCGTCGACACCAGCTCCGACGTTTCCATCGACCACGAGATTCTCGCTCGTACGTCCGATGCCTACCGTCGTTTCCGCAACACGCTGCGCTTCCTGCTCTCCGAGCTCGAGGGTCAGTTTGAGCCCGAGACCGACGGCGTCGCCTTTGCCGACCTGCTGCCGCTCGACAAGCTCATGGTTGCCCGCCTGACTCAGGTTCAGGCCGAGGTCGACGACGCTTACTCTTGCTACGAGTTCCCGCGCGCTTACCGTGCGCTTTATGACTTCGTGGTTACCGAGCTTTCCAACGTGTACCTCGACGCCCTGAAGGACCGTCTGTACTGCGATAAGCCCGGCTCGCTCGAGCGCCGCAGCGCCCAGACCGTGCTGGCCGAGCTCTTCTCGATGCTCATGCGCGACCTGCAGCCGATCCTGTCCTACACGGTTGACGAGGCCATGGCATATGCGCCCGCTGGCTGCGTCGATCACCAGAAGTACGCCGCGCTGCTCGATTGGTACAAGTCGCCCATCACGGTCGACGAGGCCAATGAGTTCGAGGGCGTGCTCGAGGCTTCGCTCGAGCTCCGTAGCGCCGTGACCAAGGCCCTTGAGGATGCCCGTTCTGCCGGCACCTTCACCAAGAGCCAGCAGGTCCGCGTCAAGGCGGTCGTTCCCGCCGAGATGTACGCGCTGCTGACCGGTGATAAGGCCGTCGACCTGGCCGAGTTCTACATCGTCTCCGATGTTGAGCTGACCCAGGGCGAGGAACTCTCCGTTGCCATTGAAGCTGCCGAGGGCGAGTGCTGCGACCGTTGCTGGAACTACCGCACCACCGTTGGCGAGTACAACGGCCACGCGCATATCTGTAAGCGCTGCGCTGATGCGCTGTAGGTTACGGCGTTCGTAGAACGCCGTAACCTACCGACGCTGCAAACGCCCCTAAGCGGCAATCTGACGTTCAATCGTCGGTCGCGTACCAAAGTACGCTTCCCTCCTCTTTCACGTCACCTTGCTCGCTTAGGGACGTTTTCGCTGTTGGTGACGATAACGCGGCGTTTCCATTGCTGGAGCAAGAGGCTTTCTTTCGACTTGCGCTTTTAGTCGAAAGCTATTAAGCGACATTCCGTTATTCGGAATGCCGCTTTCTTTTTTTGCTGGTTATTTATCTGGCGTTAGCGAATATGTCGTGCGCTCTGCGTGTGGCAATATAAGATGGTTAATTGCGTTAAACGGAATTCGATTGTTCTGAGGGTAGGGGATTTCTTTGGGTCGTGCTGGGGATATGACGCCGCCTTTGCGTTGGCGGTTGGGTGTTGCTGGTGGGGTGGCGCTGGTTGTGCTGCTTGTTGACCAGTTGACCAAGCTTGCGGTTCGTGCCGTGGGCGATGCACTGCATGTGACCGTCATCCCCGGCGTGATCGACTTCCTGTTTGTCCGCAATATCGGCGCTGCCTTTAGCATGGGCGAGGGGCATGGCATCGCGTTTGCCGTGCTGGCGTTGGCGGTCATTATCGCTATTGCCGTGTACCTCGTTCGTGCGCCCCAGCTCGCCCATCTTGAGGTTGTGGGCATGGCGATGGTTGCGGGCGGTGCTATCGGCAACGCTATCGATCGTTTGGCCTTTGGCTTCGTGACCGATTTTATTGCCACCACCTTCATCGACTTTCCCGTCTTTAACGTGGCCGATATTGGCATCACCGTAGGCGTCGTGCTTGCCCTCATCGGCTACATGTTCTTGAGCCCTGCTGCCCGCGAAGTCGATGCGACTGCCGAGCTCAATGCCCGTGATGAGGCCCGCGCTAAGCGCAAAGCCAAGCAGCGTGGGGAGCGTGCCCGCAAGATTCGCGAAAGGAATGAGCGTTAATGGCCGACATCCATATTCTTGTTGCCGACGATTCCGCTGGTCAGCGTCTTGACGCCTATTTGGGCGCCAACGATGGCTGTCCCACGCGCTCTGCCTGCGCGCATCTGATCGAGGGAGGCGCCGTTGCCGTCAACGGTGAGACTTGTCTCTCTAAAAAGTACGCCGTACGCGCCGGCGATCGCATCTCGGTCGACTTGCCCGAGCCGCACGACCCGACCGACGTGATTCCCGAGGCCATTCCCCTCGATATCCGCTACGAGGACGACTACCTTATCGTGCTCTCCAAGCAGCGGGGCCTGGTGTGCCATCCCGCCCATGGCCACGAGAGCGGCACCCTTGCGAACGCTCTGGTCTACCACTGCGGCATCGATCATCTTGGTACTGTGCAGGGTGAGGACCGCCCCGGCATCGTGCATCGCCTGGATCGCGATACCTCGGGCCTTATGCTCGCGGCAAAAGACGACGACACCCAGCGCGCGCTTCAAAATCTCATTCGCACGCGTACGCTCGACCGCCGCTATATCACGCTTGTCCACGGGCACATCGCCATGGACGAGGGCACCATCAATACCGGTATCGCCCGTTCTACGCGCGACCGCGTCAAGATGGCGGTTTCGGACGACCCCTTTGCCCGTCAGGCCATTACGACCTTTAAAGTCCTCGAGCGCTTTGATTCCACGCGCTTTGACGATGGTTATACGCTCGTTGAGTGCCATCTGTTTACCGGTCGCACGCACCAGATTCGCGTGCATATGCGTCATATCAACCACGCCTGCGTGGGCGATCCACTCTACGGCAAGTGCGATGCGCGCGCCGACCAGGGCCTGACCAGGCAGTTCCTTCATTCCTGGCGCGTGGCGTTCGACCATCCCGTGACGGGGGAGCGCATTGAGTGCCGCGACGAGTTGCCGTGGGATCTCGCTGCGGTTCTCGACGATCTGGCTCCGCGCTCGCTCGGTCGCACGGCCGTTGGAGATGAAATCGTTCCGCAGCTCGGTCTTCTCGAAGCCTAGCCAGTATTAGGTGGTTTCTTGAACTCGGTAAGCCTGCGGTAAGATATACGATTGTTTACGTTACGCGTTGCTGGGAGCCTGCATGCTCGCCTTTTTACAAACCAACACACCCATCGTGATCTTCAACCAGATTGTCGTCACGCTGCTCACGGTCTGCTTTCTGTACCAGGTGGTCTTCTTTGTCATTGGCGCTCTTCGTGGCGAGGTCGCGCCTCCCAAGGCCAAAAAACTCCATCGCTATGCCTTTTTTATCGCGGCGCATAATGAGGAGGCCGTGATCGCCAACCTCGTTCGCTCCATCAAGGACCAGGATTATCCGTCCGAGCTCATCGAGGTTTTCGTGGTCGCCGATGCCTGCACCGACAACACGGCGCAGCTCGCGCGCGAGGCCGGTGCCATTGTTTACGAGCGCAATGACCTGGCCCGCAAGGGCAAGAGCTGGGTCATGGACTTTGGCTTCGACCGCATTCTCAACGAGTATCCCGACACGTTTGAGGGCTACTTTATCTTCGATGCCGATAACGTTATCTCCCGCGATTACGTTTCCAAGATGAATGATGCCTTTGACCAGGGCTTCCATGTGGTCACGAGCTATCGCAATTCCAAGAACTTCGGCAGCTCGTGGATCTCGGCTGCTAATGCCACGTGGTACCTGCGTGAGGCGCGCTTCCTCAACAACGCGCGTAATATCTGCAAGACGTCCTGCGCTGTTTCGGGTTCGGGCTACCTCATCTCCGCCAGCGTTATCGAGGGCATGCACGGTTGGCAGTTCCACACGCTGACCGAGGACATTCAGTTCACCACGTTCTGCGCCATTCACGGCATTCGCATTGGCTATGCGCCGGCGGAGTTCTTTGACGAACAACCCGTGACGTTTAAGGCGTCCTGGAAACAGCGCATGCGTTGGACCAAGGGCTTCTACCAGGTGTTCTTTACTTACGGTAAGCACCTGGTCAAGTCGACCTTCCGCTACCATCGCTTTGCCGCCTACGACATGTTCATGACGATCGCCCCGGGTATGCTGCTGTCGCTCATCTCGATGCTCGCCAATGCGACGTTCCTGATCGTGGGTGGACTCTCGCACGGCTTTTTGGCTACCGAAGTCGAGATGCAGGCCTGTGCCGCTTCGCTCATTATGACCTTCGCCATGATGTATCTGACTTTCTTTATCCTGGCGCTGCTCACGACTATCTTTGAGTACAAGCACATTCACTGCGCGCAAAAGTGGCGTCTGGTGACTAACCTGTTTACCTTCCCGATCTTTATGTTCAGCTATATCCCCATCACGGTGGCCGCGCTGTTCCTGAAGGTCGACTGGGTCCCGACGCAGCACGCCGTCAGCGTTACCCTTGACGAGGTCATGCAAGGCGCCAAATAACCACCACCAAAACCACCGCAAAGGGGACAGGCACCTTTGTGGTGGTTTTTGCTTTTGAGCAGCTGCTCAAGGAGGTTTTCGATGATCTATATCCCGTTTTGGATTTGCATCTTTGCCGGCGTGGCAATTGATGCCCGAGAGCGACGGTTTCCCAATGGGCTTGCCGGCGCATGTGCCGTGGCGGCGTTGGCGGGCGTTTGGCTCGACCTCGGTTTGAACACAGCGCTTGACCACGCCGGTCTTGCGGTCATCGTCTACCTTGGCCTTGTGCTTACCGAGTCGCTCTGGCGTAGAGTTCGCCACGCTCCTGGCATTGGCATGGGGGACGTCAAGGCACTCTTTGCCCTTTGTACCTTCGATCCCCTGGGCGGCGTTGTCGCGTTTGCGGTTGCGCTCCTGACCCTTGCCGTCGCTTGCCTCATCGCAAAATCGCGCTCCCTGCCATTGCTCCCGTTTTTAGTGCCGATTTTTGCCATAATCGAGGTCGTGGGCTGCACTTTGTAACCGATTGCGCATCCTTTTTAAGGAGCATGCCATGGATTCTAATCAAGAAACGGCCGTCATTAAGGCGCGCATGGACCGCATTCCCGCGGCGTTGTCGCCCGATCTGGTCGAGCGTATTGCCGCCGACCGCGCCTCGGGTGTCGTCAACCCGTATCGTTGCAACGACGATCAGGTCATTCGTCGTATTGATCGCGCTGCCGACAAAGGCACGCTCATGCGTCCGGCATTTATGCGCGATACCGAAAAGATACTTCATCTTCCGTCGTACACCCGTTATGCAGGTAAAACGCAGGTCTTTAGCTTCCGTAGCAATGACGATCTGTCACGCCGCGGTTTGCACGTGCAGCTTGTCTCCCGCATTGCGCGCGATATCGGTCGCGCCTTGGGGCTCAATTGCGATTTGATCGAGGCGATTGGCCTGGGTCACGACTTGGGACACACGCCTTTCGGCCATGCCGGCGAGCGCTTCCTCAACGATATCTATCATGAGCGTACGGGGCGTTATTTTTTCCATAACGTGCAGTCGGTCCGAGTGCTCGACACGCTGTATGGCCGCAACGTGTCGCTCCAGACGCTTGACGGCGTGCTATGCCATAACGGCGAGTACGAGCAGCGTGTGTTTGAGCTCTCGGACATGGGCTCCTTTGACCAGTTTGACCAGACGGTTGAGGATTGCATTGCCACGGGCTATAGCGCAATTGAGCATCTGCGCCCCATGACGCTCGAGGGCTGCGTCGTTCGCATCTCGGATATTCTTGCCTACGTCGGTCGTGACCGTCAGGATGCGATCGCGGCGGGCCTGCTTTCGCCCGACGCTTTTGATGATGGCCGGGGCGGTGCCTACAACAGTTGGATCCTCACGCATGCCTCCATCGATATCGTTGAGCACAGCTATGGTAAGCCGCGCATCGGGATGAGCGAGGACCTGTTTGAGGAAATTCGCCGAGCCAAGCGCGAGAACTACGAGAAGATCTATAGCAAGGGCGGTATCGAAGGCGATTCCGAGGCGGAGCTGCGCGAGGCGTTCGTAAACCTCTACGACCGTTGCCTGCGGGATCTTAACAGTGGCGACGAGTCCTCTTACATCTTTAAGCACCATATTTCGCGCATTGAGCAGCAGCTTTCCTACTATGATCGCACCTATGCCTGGCAGGACGACAAGGATCAAGCCGTGGTGGATTATATCGCGAGCATGACGGACGGTTATTTCTGCGAGCTGACGAGCAAGCTGTTCCCTGGTCTGGAGTTTCCGCACCGTACCTATATTAACGAACGGTAGTTCGTATTAATTCGGTATACTGTTAGTGGAAAACGTTTTTGATTGATACACGGGATGGCTATGGACGACCTTTTTTCTGCTTCGACGCGCGAGCGTTCCTTTCAGAATGCGCCGCTTGCGGTGCGCATGCGCCCCAATTCGCTCGACGAGTACGTGGGCCAGCAAAAGGCCGTCGGTAAGGGTTCATGGCTGCGTGCCGCGATCGAGCACGACGTGCTTTCGAGCGTGATTCTGTACGGGCCTGCCGGTACGGGCAAGACGACGCTGGCCCACATTATCGCCAACCATACCAAGAGCGAGTTTGTTGAGGTCAGCGCCGTCACGGGTACCGTGAAGGACCTGCGTCGTGTGATTGATGAGGCCAAGACGCGCCTGAATACGTACGACCGCCGCACCATTCTATTCATCGATGAGATTCACCGCTTCTCTAAGTCGCAGCAGGATGCCCTGCTGCATGCAGTTGAGAACCGTACCGTCATTATGATTGGCGCTACGACAGAGAACCCGTACTTTGAGGTCAACTCGGCACTGTTGTCGCGCGGGCGCGTGGTGGAGCTTGAACATCTGAAGGATGAGGATATCGCCACGCTTATTGAGCGTGCGCTCGAGGCACCACAGGGCTTGAACGGAAAGTTCTCGGCCGATGAGGATACGGTCAAGACCATTTGCACGCTGGCAGCGGGTGACGCTCGCTCGGCGCTCACGACGCTCGAGCTTGCGAGCGAGATTGCCGTCACGCGTCCCGATACCGAGGGAACGCCAGCGCCTGCGGCGGGGGAGCGCTATCCCATCACCGTGGATGACGTGAAGATTGCCAACCCGCGTCGCGGCTTTACGTATGACAAAAACGGCGACATGCACTACGACATCATCAGTGCGTTCATCAAGTCCATGCGCGGTAGTGACCCCGATGCCACGATCTATTGGCTCGCGCGCATGATCGATGCTGGGGAGGATCCTAAGTTTATCGCTCGCCGCATTATGATTCACGCTTCTGAGGATGTTGGCAACGCCGACCCGCAGGCGCTTTTGGTGGCGCATGCCGCGTTTAAGTCTGCCGAGGTCATTGGCTATCCCGAGTGCCGCATTAACCTGGCTCAGGCTGCACTCTATGTGTGCTTGGCGCCAAAATCCAACGCGTGTGAGGCTTCGATCGATGCGGCGCTGGCCGATATCCATTCTAGTGGGCTTCGCGAGGTGCCGAGTTATCTGCGCGATCGCCATCGCCCGGGCAGCGATGAATACGGTGTGTATAAGTATCCACATGATTATCCCGAAGGCTGGGTCGATCAGCGCTATTTGCCCGAAGGCTTGGAACGCGGTGCATTTTGGCAGCCTGCCGGGCGCGGCTGGGAAGAGTGGCGCGTAGAGCAAAGCGAACGAGACCGCAGCGGGAATGCACCGAGGTAGCTGCTGATAATTTTGTCCCACGTTGCTGCTCTTGGCATGTTCGGTCCCCTTTGGGGTACCATGAAAAGCGTCTGTATTTCGATTCTTCCGGGAGGCTTGTATGAGTCCCATTCAAATCGCCCTGCTGCTGCTCGCCGTTGCCGGCGTGTGGGCCATCGCTGAGCTCGCGCTTACCCTGCGCAAGACCCGCAATGTTGTCGACTCGCTCGATAAGACCGTGAACGACCTCAACAACACCATCGCCGAGGCTCAGCCTGTGGTGGCAAAGCTCGATGGCGCTGTCGATGAGCTTACGCCGGCGCTTGCCCAGATGGAGCCGCTGCTTAAGTCGAGCAAGACGGCAGTTGATGCCCTTACCTCCAATCTCGTAGAGGTCGAAGCCGTGGTTCGCGACATTTCCGAGGTTACGGGCAGCATGGCCGAGGCCAGCAATGCTGTGTCGAGCGTGACCGACTCTGCCGCCGGTGCTGTGCAGAAGCTCTTCAATAAGGTGAAGGCTCCTGCAGCCGACGCCGATCGCAAGCTCGCCGCTGCCGCTGCGGAGGCCGAGCAGCCTACCGAGCGCGTCCTAATTGGCGAGGACGAGGCCGCCGCGGGCGACGATGATGGTCAGAAGTCTGTATCCAAGCCGGCTCAGTATTACACCTATACGCCCGCCGAGACCTCTGAGGAGTCCTGCGATGAGTAGCGAAGCAACCTGCCCTATCACGCTGACCGTTGCCGGTGACCCGCGTCTCGCTCGCCTTGTGCGCATGACGGCAGCCAACGTTGGTGCCCTGTGCTCTATGTCTGTCGATCGCATCGAGGACATCCGCATGGCTGCTGAGGAGGCTTTCATCTTTGGTTGCACCGCGGTCGACTGCGATGACATCACCATCAAATTCGATGTCGATGAGACCCACGTTGGCATGACTATTACCTTTGGCGACCAGGCTACGGTCGATGAAGACGACCAGGCTGCGGTGTATGCCGAGCTCATCCTCGCGAGCGTGTGCGACTCCTACGAAAAGACTACGGCGCCCCTGACGCTTTCCCTCGACCTCAAGGCGGATATCTAATATGACCGAACGTTCCCGGAGCGGCAAGACCGCTTGGGACAAGGAGAAAACCCGCGAGCTGTTTCGTCGTTACAAGGAGACCGGTGATCCGGACGCCCGTGAGCAGCTCGTCATGTCCCATATGAACCTGGTAAGGTTTCTTGCCAACAAATTTAAGAATCGCGGCGAGCCGCTCGACGACCTCATGCAGGTCGGCTATCTGGGCTTGCTCAAGGCTATCGACCGTTTTGATCCCGAGCGCGGACTCGAGTTCACGACGTTTGCGACACCCACTATCCTGGGCGAGATCAAACGGCATTTTCGCGACAAGGGCTGGAGTGTGCGCGTACCGCGTCGTCTGCAGGAGCTCTCGGCCAAGGTCAACCAGGCTACTGACAAACTTACCAACGAGCTGCAGCGTTCGCCCAAGGTTGAGGAGATCGCTGAGTATCTAGATGTGACTGTCGATGAGGTCCTCGAGGCTATGGAATCGTCTTCGGCCTATACCTCGGTGCCCATCGAGGCTCCTGGTGCGTCCGATTCCGACGATGCCCCTTCGATTCTCGACCGTTACGCCGACGACGACAACGAGCTCGACTTTACTGATGACCGCCTAGTGATCGAGGAAGCCATCCGTGATTTCTCGCCGCGCGAGCGCGAGGTGATCGAGCTGCGCTTTCTGAAGGGCATGACCCAGATCGAGATCGCCAAGAAGCTGGGTATTTCTCAGGTGCAGGTTTCGCGTCTGCTGCGCCGCACGCTTAAGAAGATTCAGGACAAGATCGACCCCGACGGAGTGATGATTCGTTCATGAGTGAGCACCCCCAACAAACCGATCGCGTGCTGCGCGACACCCGCATTCTGACGCTGCGCATTTGGGCTGTTGTCGGCTGCATTGTCATCGCCGCTGTCATCTTTAACCTTATGGGCATCCTGGCGCCGGTTATCGAGTTTCTCGCTGTTGGTTCCATCATTGCCTTTGTGATGTCCCCGATCACCAACTGGCTCGAGCACCATGGCGTGAATCGCGGCATCGGTTCGCTTATCGCGCTTATTGTTGTTGTTGCCGTGCTCGTCGGTGTCGTTTGCATCTTGTCGCCGATTCTCTTTGGTCAGATCATGGAAGTCCTGAGCCGCCTGCCCGAGCAGCTTCGTGTTGCGGGTGGCGATCTCAACGAGATGATCTCGCATGCCAAGACGCTCAATAACACGCCGCTCAAGGAGTATTTGGACGATAATCTTTCGTCGCTGGTTACCGTGGCATCGAAGTATGTGTCTCAGATTGCTGCCGAGCTTGGCCGCGGTGTGTTCCCGCTCATCACCAATACGGCCTCGCAGTTGTTCGTGATCTTCCTTGGTCTGGTGCTTGCCTACTGGATGGCCTGCGACTACCCTCGCATGCATCACGAGATTTGCACCATCATCGGTCAGGAGAAGGAGACCTCGTACCGCTTTATGGTCGCCATCCTTTCTCGCTCTGTCGGCGGCTACATGCGCGGTATGGTCGTGACGTCCATCTGCGGTGGTTTCCTCGCCTTTATCGGCTTCCTGATTATCGGCCATCCGTATGCGGCGCTCATGGCTATCTTCACTGGCATCATGCACTTGGTTCCGGTCGTCGGTCCCTGGGTGAGCGCGGCAATCGCCACGGTACTCGGCTTTATGTTCAGCCCCATGTTGGCGTTATGGACGCTCATCGTGACGATGGTCGCGCAAAACGTCACCGACAATGTGATTTCGCCTAAGGTCATGCAGAGCTCAGTGCAGGTGCATCCCATTATGAGCCTTACGGCTCTCGTTATTGGTTCGGCACTCATGGGGCCCATCGGCATGATTATTGCCATCCCGCTTTGTGCGGCCCTCAAGGGCATCTTCGTGTACTACTTCGAGAATGAGACCGGCCGTCAGCTTGTGGCCTATGACGGAGCCGTGTTTAAGGGCACGCCGTACCGCGATGCCGATGGCAACCCGGTCGCCGCCTACGACGCGCTCGGCGACGACACCTTCATCTATGAGTCCGAGCTCATCGGTAACGAGACTGCGCCCGAGGCCCAGGCCATGCCCAAACCCGAGCTCGATAATCCCTGGATGAAGCTCTCGGGCCTTCAGCCCGATGCTACGGGCTTTTTCAAGAATCCCTTCGCCAAAGACGACGATTTCAATATGAACGACGACACCAAAACCGGCATCGACGGCTCCATGGACGATTCGGATTCTAAATAGGTTCTATTAACGTTTCTTGAAGTTGTAAATGACAAGAAACGCGACCAAAGCGATTGATAAGGGGCCGGCTACATAGAAAAAGAGAACGTCAATTGCGCGTAGAGTGTAATAAGCCTTATCGCCGGACATTACTGTATACAATACGTATCCAAATGATGGTTGGTTTGCGTACCAGCATGAGAAGGCCAAGAGCGCTAAAAGTGCTACAACCAGAAGTGCATTCAGGACAAATCGTTTGCTTTTCATCGATCGCTCCTTCCGGGTGAATCTTATATGCAATTATACAGCAGTCCTTTTTCAAAGGATCGCGCAGTACTAAATAACGTGCACTTTCGCTGGAGGGTCGCTGTTTGGCGACCCTCTTTTTTGCACTTGCGCGGCGGGATGGTAATATCGTTACGTTTGAACTGTTTCGATGTGAAACCGAGGAGATTCCCTCTATGAGTGCTGACTACCCGTCAATGACTACGGCCGAGATCCGCTCCAAGTTCCTCAACTTCTTTGAGGAGCGCGGTCTTAAGCTCTATCCTTCTTCGTCCCTCGTCCCCGACGATCCTTCACTGCTGCTTGCCAACGCCGGCATGAACCAGTTTAAGGAGTACTACCAGGGCAAGAAGACCATGAAGGAGATTGGCGCGATCTCCTGCCAGAAGTGCGTCCGCACCAACGACATCGACTGCATCGGCGAGGACGGCCGTCACCTGTCGTTCTTCGAGATGCTCGGCGATTTCTCTTTTGGCGGCGTCTCCAAGGAGCAGGCTTGCGCCTGGGCCTTTGAGCTCATCACCAAGGAGTTCAAGCTGCCGCTCGACCGCCTGTACTTTACCGTCTTTACCGAGGACGATGAGACCCATGACGTGTGGCGCTCCCTGGGCGTTGCCGAGGACCACATCTCCCGCTTGGGCGAGGACGACAACTTCTGGGCCGCTGGCCCCACCGGCCCCTGCGGTCCGTGCTCCGAGATCTACTTTGACATGGGCGAGGAGGTCGGTTGCGGCAGCCCCGACTGCAAGCCCGGCTGCGACTGCGACCGCTTCCTTGAGTTCTGGAACCTCGTGTTTACCCAGTACGACCGCCAGGAGGACGGCTCCATGCCGGAGCTGCCGCACCGCAACCTCGATACGGGCATGGGCCTGGAGCGCATGGCTGCCATCATGCAGCACAAGACCGCCAATTACGACGGCGATCTGATGCAGCACCTCATCAAACTCGGTGAGGAGATTAGCGGCAAGACCTATGACGCCGATGACTACTCCGGCGCCAGCCGCTCCCTGCGCATCATCGCCGACCACTCCCGTGCTGTCGACTTTATGATCTCGGACGGCATCCTTCCCGGCAACGAGGGTCGCGAGTACGTCCTTCGCCGTCTGCTCCGCCGTGCCGTGTTCCACGGTCGCCTGCTGGGCATCGAGGGCGCCTTCCTGACCAAGTTCATCGACGAGGTCAACGCTCAAATGGGCGAGGCCTATCCCGAGTTGCTCAAGAACGTCGCGCTCGTCAAGGGTATCGTTGCCTCCGAGGAGGAGCGCTTCTCCACGACGCTCGACAACGGCCGCGTGTACCTGGACGAGGCCCTGGCAGCGCTTGCCGAGGGCGCTGTGCTTCCGGGCGATGTCGCCTTTAAGCTGCACGACACCTTTGGTTTCCCCATCGATCTGACCGTCGAGATCGCCGGCACCGCTGGCCACGACGTCGACATGGACGGCTTCACTGCCTGCATGGAGGACCAGAAGGCCCGCGCCCGCGCTAACGCCAAGGGCGACGCCTGGGGTAGCTTCAACGACGTGTGGGTCGAGCTTTCCGACAAGGTCGCAGCGACCGAGTTCGACGGCTATGACAACGATGTGATCGAGGGCGCCAAGGTTGTCGCCATCGTGCGCAACGGCGAGTCCGTCGAGTCCGCAGCCGCGGGCGAGGATGTCGAGGTCGTGCTCGACCGCACCCCGTTCTATGCCGAGATGGGTGGTCAGCAGGGCGATGCCGGCAAGCTTTCCGCCGAGGGCGTTGTTCTGACCGTTGCCGACACCAAGAACCACAACGGCCTGTATGCCCACGTCGCGCACGTTGCCGATGGCACGCTGACTGTCGGTGCCGCTGTGACCGCCGCTCTCGACGCCGAGCGCCGTGGCTTCCTGCGCCGCAACCACACCGCCACGCACCTGCTCGACGCTGCCCTTAAGCAGGTCCTGGGCGAGCACGTCTCCCAGGCCGGCTCGCTGGTGACGCCCGAGCACCTGCGCTTTGACTTTACGCACTTCGAGGCCCTTTCCTCCGAGCAGCTCAAGGCTGTCGAGGACTTGGTCAACCAGCAGATCTTCGCCTCCAAGCCGGTCGTGACCCGTGTTATGGGCATCGACGAGGCTAAGGCTGCCGGCGCTGTTGCTCTGTTTGGAGAGAAGTACGGCGATGTCGTCCGCGTCGTCTCCGTGGGCGCCGAGGACCAGCCGTTCTCTCGCGAGCTCTGCGGTGGCACGCACGCTGCCAACACCGCCGAGATCGGCCTGTTCAAGATTATTTCCGAGTCCTCTACGGGCTCGAACGTCCGCCGTATCGAGGCCGTGACCTCTAAGGGTGCTCTCGACTATATGGCCGACCGCCTGGCACTCGTTGACGCCGCCGCTGCTGCGCTCAAGTGCCGCGTCGACGAGGTTCCCGCCCGTGTGGAGAACCTGCAGGTCGAGCTGCGCGAGACGTCCAACAAGCTCAAAAAGGCTCTGACCGGTGGTTCCTCCGACGCCATTTCCAGCTCCATCGAGGGTGCTGTCGAGCTCGGTGGCTACAAGCTCGTCGTTGCTGAGCTCCAGGGCCTTGAGGCTGCCGACCTGCGCAACGTATGGGATACCGTGCACCAGAAGGTCGCCGGCCCTGTCGCTTGTGTCGTCGCCAGCGTGACTGAGAAGGGCACTCCGGCCCTGCTCGCTGCCGGCTCCGATGACGCCGTGAAGGCCGGGTTCCACGCCGGTAATGTGATCAAGCAGATCGCGGGTCTGGTCGACGGTCGCGGTGGTGGCCGTCCCAACATGGCCCAGGCCGGTGGCAAGAATGCTGCCGGCATCGCCGATGCCCTCGCGGCCGCCAAGACCGCGCTCGGCGCCTAAGAATCTAAGAAGTCACTGTGGTCGCGCTTGCGCTGGACATAGGGGAGACCAGGATTGGCATCGCCGTCTCGAGCCGTGATGGCAAGATGGCGATGCCCGTCAAGGTGCTCCCGGCCGCCGAGGTCACCGGTATGGCCAAGACGTTCCGCTACCTGGTCGAAGACTATGAGCCCGACATCCTGGTAAGCGGACGTCCCCTGACCATGGGCGGTGAGCCCGGCCCCCAAGCCGAGCGCGTTGCCGCCGTGGCGCAAAAGATTGCCGACGAGCTCGATCTTCCGCTGGAGTTTGAGGACGAGCGTCTGTCCTCGCAAGAGGCCAAGCGTATCCTGCGCGAGCAGGGCCTCAACGAAAAGCAGATGAGGGGCAAGATCGACATGATTGCCGCCAGCCTTTTTTTGCAGACGTGGCTCGATCGTAAAAACGAGGAGGTTTCGCATGCCTAGTGCTTCCGATCCGCGCCAGCCGAATCGTACACGTCAGCCGGCGTCGCGCCCTGCCCAGCCTGGCCAGCGTCCGGCACAGCCGACGCAGCGCGCAGCTCAGCCTGCCGCGCGCCCGGTGCAGTCCTTCTCTCGTTCGGCCCAACCTGTTCAACGGACGGGTCAGCAGCCTTCTGCTCGTTCGGTTCAGCATCCGGCTTCTCACGCGGCTCAGCAGCCCACTGCTCGTACGGCCCAGCCTGCAGGCGGTACCCGCTTTAAGCAGCAGGCACCTACCCAGCGAACGCAGGCCCCCCAATCGCATTCTCATCACGCCCGCGGTTCGCATGGCGTTGCTCCGGCGACCCGCTCGAGCTACAACACGCATACTCGTCGCGGTGCTCAAAAGAAGAGCTCTCCGGTTCCCATGATCATCGGCGTTGTGGTGGCGGTGCTTGCGCTTGTCGCGATCGTTTTCTTTGTCGTGCCGGCCGTCAAGGGCTTCTTTGCCGGTGAGGATACGAAGGTCACGGCTGGTCAGCAGGTTACGGTAACCATTCCCGACGGTGCTTCGGGCGATACGATCGCCTCGATTCTCTCCGAGAACAATATCGTCGAGAATCCCAAGGATTACTATGCGGCGGTGCAAAAGCTCAACGCCGATATGTCGCTCAAGCCTGGTACCTATTTGTTCACCACACTCATGGACGCGACCAAGGTTGTTCAGCAGCTCATGGAAGGTCCCAACGCGGGCTCCAATGCGCTAACAATCCCTGAGGGCCTGACGGTCGATCAAGTCGCCGATCGTGTGGCCCAGGCCTACGATGGCATCTCTAAGGAAGACTTCCTCAACCAGGCTAAGGCCTCCAACTACGTGGACGACTATAGCTTCCTTAAGGGCGCCGCCAACGACTCGCTTGAGGGTTTCTTGTTCCCCAAGACTTATTCGTTGGGCGATTCGCCGACGGTCGATGACGTGATTCGCGCTATGCTCGATCAGTTTAAGACCGAGTACAAGTCGCTTGACTTTGCGAGCTGCGAAGCCAAGATCAAGGAACGCTACGGTGTGGAGATGTCCGACTACGACATCGTCAACTTGGCCTCTATCGTTGAGCGCGAGGGCCTCAACGCCGACCAGCGCGCGCACGTGGCCTCGGTCTTCTACAACCGTCTTGCCGGCAAGCTCGATGGTCTGCGCTATCTCAACAGCGATGCGACCATGATGTATGTCACCGGTGGCGAGGTTACCGCCGACGACCTGCAGAGCGATAGTCCGTATAACACCTATAAGCATGAGGGTCTGCCATCCACGCCCATCTGCTCTCCGTCGCTCGAGGCACTCAAGGCCACGCTTGAGCCGACCGACTCCGATGACCTGTATTTCTACATTACGCAGGACGAGGAGTACTTCTCGCAAACCTACGAAGAGCATCAACAGTCTTGGAATTAGCATGAGGATTTTTAGCCCCAAACGTTACGTTGCCTCGGTCGATCGCATCGACCTTGATACCCTTTGGGCCGACGGCAAACGCGCCATTCTGCTCGATCGCGATAACACCCTGGTGCCGCGTGACACCGAGCAGGTTCCCGCTGCGGTTTCCGCTTGGCTCGATACCGCCCGCGCCAAAGGCTTTAAGCTGTGCATGGTGTCCAACAACTGGCATCGCGACCAGGTCATGGCATCAGCACGCGAGCTGGGACTCGAGGCCATCAGCCATGCCATGAAGCCGGCGCCGTTTGCCCTCAAGGCGGGTCTTAAGCGCCTCGGCGCCACGGCCGACGAGGCGGTGCTGATCGGTGATCAGCTCTACACGGACGTGTGGAGCGGCAACTTCGCCGGCGTCGATACCATCCTGGTAAAGCCGCAGGCCACGCAGGACCTGTGGTATACGCAGATCTTCCGTATCTTTGAGCGCCGGGCCCTGCGCGACCTTCCCTGCGAGGAATAGGTCTCGTCATGTCCCAGCACACCAAACACGGCTGCGACCATATCTTCTTTATCGGCTTTTTGGGCGCGGGCAAATCGACGCTCGCGCGCAACGTCGGCACTATGTTCAAGCGGCGTTTTATCGATACCGACCGCCTAGTCGTCCGCCGTTGCGGCAAGTCGGTAACCGAGATTTTTGAGACCGAGGGTGAGGATCGTTTTCGCGAGCTCGAGACCTCGGCGCTCCGTTCGCTCCAAAGCGAGCGCAGTCTGTTGGTTTCGTGCGGGGGCGGTATCGTCGAGACGCCGGTGAATATTGAGCTGATGCACGAAATGGGTACGTGCGTGTACCTCGAGGGCGACTTTGAGGATTCGATTCGCCAGATTCGTCGGTCCGACACGCGCCCCGATTTCCGCTCGCCCGAGCATGCCGCGCGCTTGTTTGAGCATCGCCGTCCGCTGTATCGCCAGGCCGCCGATATTACCCTTGATATTCGCAACAAGTCCTTCGAGGACGTTTCCTACCTTTGTGCCGAGATGCTTTTGGAGCGTGGACTGCTATGATTCGCCGCCAACTGATCAATTTCCAAAACCGCAGCGTCGATGTCCGTGTCGGATTGGGCGCGTTCGATGAGCTGTCGCGTATGTTTGCCTCGGCTGTGGGCAAGCCTAAGCGCGCGATGGTGGTTTGGAACTCCGCCTCGTCAGAACGTTTTGATGAGGTCGTCGAGCATGCGCTGGTCGACGCCGGTTTTGCCGTGTCGCAGTTCTCCCTTGAGGTTTCGCCTGCTGGTGCCACGCTGGCCGATGCCGATGCTATCTTTGGCGCCTTGTCTGCCAACGGCATTACCTGCGACGATCTGGTTGTCGCCGTTGGCGATGCCGCAACCTGCTCGGTTGTTAGCTGGTGCGCCAACCAGTGGTGTGGCCGAACCGAGTGCGCGCTGCTGCCGACGACCTTTGACGCCATGCTCACGGTCGCGACGACCATGAAGCCGCTCATTGCCTCGTCGTCGAATGCGCTTCCCGCTATCGCGTTCCGTCCCGAACCGGGCTTGGTCGTGTGTGACCTCGACCTTGTTCGCGAGGCGGACCCCGAGGACCTCAAGCTCGGCTATGTGGTACTTGTTGGCACCATGCTTTCGAGCAGTAAGTCCCGTTGGAATCAGTTTACTGAGACCGTCCCCGAGATTCTCGCGGGCGAGGAGGTCGCGCTCGTCAATGCCGTTCAATGGTCTCAGACTGCCCGCAAGGACGTACTGATGGCCACGAACCCGAGCGCTCGCCATGCGCTCGATTTTGGCAAGACGGGGGAGCGTACCCTGCGCGCCTGCTTGGGCGATGCCGCTTCGCAGGCCCCTGCCTACCAGCTGTTGTCCGAGGGCATTCGCTTTGAGGCACGCCTTGCACATGATGCCTGCGATTTCGATATCGATTACGTCTTTGAGGTCGATGACTGCTTGGAGGACTTTGGTATCGAGGAACTTGCCTTCGATCTGGAGTCTGCCGCATATATCGAGGAGTTCCGCAAGCAGCAGTTTGCACGCTCGAACCGCAGCATGTTGCCGCTGCCCGCGGCACTCGGCGCCATTCGCCTAACGAACGTTGAGGACGAGGTTCTTAAGCGCCATGCTCACGCCTACTTGGCTTCTCGTAAAGAACTTCTCTAAGATTTATTGACTTCCATCCTCTTTCGTATCATGTTGAGGGGCGGGTTTCCAATCGGTTGCGGATCGCATGCGATTCCGTCGTTCGGTTGAGACCCGTCCCGTCTATATAGAGACAACAAGAAAGGAATCTGCATGTCTGAGTTTGCTGCCGGTCCTGCCGGTCGTATCGAGCGTGTCCGTGCCCTGATGGCCGAGCGTGGCTACGACGCCATCGTGGTGCGCGACGAGGCCAATCTTCGTTGGCTTACGGGCGTGAAGGGCGTTTTCGATTACACCTTTGAATTCCCGCACGCGGCGTTTATTACGGCCGACCAGTGCCTGTTCCATACCGACTCGCGCTACCTCAACAGCTTTGAGGAGAACACGCCCGCCGGCAGCCCCTGGGTTTACGACATGGACGAGGGTACCATCCCCGGCTGGGTCGCCGGCAAGATTGCGGCTAACAAGTGCCGTGTCTGTGCTGTCGAGGACGATATGCAGATTAACTTCTACCAGGGTATTCAGCGCGGCCTGGAGGACCGTTCCGTCGCCTGCATCCTACCGCTGATGCACGACGACATCCGCAAGATGCGCGCCATCAAGGATGCCGAGGAGATTGAGCTTATGCGCCATGCGCAGTCGATCACCGATGCCGCTTTCCAGCATATGCTCGGCTTTATTAAGCCCGGTATGACCGAGAAGCAGGTTCGCAACGAGCTCGAGAACTTTATGTTCGCCAACGGCGCCGACAGCCTTGCCTTCGGCTCCATCGTGGCGAGCGGTCCCAACACCGCCAACCCGCATGCCGTGCCGAGCGATCGCGTGATCGAGAAGGGCGATTTCGTTCTCATGGATTACGGCGCGGGCTACTGCGATTACCGCTCCGACATGACGCGCACCGTCGTGATGGGCGAGCCCACGCAGGAGCAGCTCGACCTGTACGCGCTCGTGCGCCGCACGCACGAGGAGTGCGTCGCCGCCATCCATCCGGGCGTTGAGGGTAACGACATCTTCAAGCTTTCCAAGAAGATCATCGGCGATGCCGGCTATGGCGATTACTACAATCATGGCCTGGGCCACGGCGTCGGTATCGACATCCACGAGCTGCCCAACTTCAACCGCAGCAAGAACACCATCGCGATCGGCTCGGTTGTCACCATGGAGCCCGGCGTGTACCTGCCCGGCGTGGGCGGCGTGCGCCTGGAGGATTACGGCGTGGTCACCGAGAACGGCTACGAGCCTTTCACCAAGACCCCGCACGACCTGCACGTCATCGATTGCTAGCCCATTTCGATAGATTTTTGGGGCGGGGCGTCCGAATCGATTCGGACGCCCCGCGTTCTCTTTTTATGCGCTCGCCGCAGACGCCGTCTGCAAGTGTATAATTTCTGTCGTATGTAATTTGGACGCTTGTGCGTTCTGCCCATAACAAGAAAGGTCGCTATGCCTACCATTTCTACCGCCGACTTCAAGAACGGCCTCGGTCTCCGTATCAAGGACAAGGTCTACACCATCGTCGAGTTCCAGCATGTCAAGCCGGGCAAGGGCGGCGCGTTTGTGCGCTACAAGACCCGCGACATCAAGAGCGGCCGCGTCGTCGAGAACACCTGCAACGCCGGCACCAAGTTCGAGAGCGTCATGCTCACCACCCGTGAGTTCCAGTACCTCTACAACGATGGCACCGACTACATCTTCATGGACAACGAGTCCTATGAGCAGGTTCCCGTTCCCGAGGACATGGTGGGCGAGAACTCCAAGTGGCTGCGCGAGAACGACATCTGCCAGCTGCTCTTCGCCGACGATGAGCTCATGGGCGTGACCCCGCCGATGTTCATCGAGACCACCATCGTCCAGACCGACCCGGGCTTTAAGGGCGATACCGTCCAGGGTTCCACCAAGCCGGCCACGATCGACACCGGCGCTGTCATCCAGGTCCCCATGTACCTCAACGAGGGCGAGGTCATCAAGGTTGACACCCGCGACGGCAAGTTCGTCTCCCGCGGCTAGCAACCAACTCTTCTAGGA
>RQBM01000124.1:0-4626 GCA_008668795.1 Collinsella aerofaciens
CCCAGTATTGGGCGCCCAAGGTTGGGCTGGGTCCTACGAGGCCTGCAGCCGACCGGTCGCATGGAAAAAGGAGAAACATGGCTACGTTCTTTCCCGGTGAGTCCCACACGTTTTCGGAGTATCTGCTGGTCCCTGGTTACTCGTCCTCGCAGTGCATCCCCAACAACGTCTCTCTTAAGACGCCGCTGACCCGCTTTAAGCGCGGTGAGAAGCCGGCAATCACCCTGAACATCCCCATGGTTTCCGCTATCATGCAGTCCGTCTCGGGCGTCGACATGGGTGTCGCGCTCGCTACCGAGGGTGGCCTGTCCTTCATCTATGGTTCCCAGAGCGCCGAGTCCGAGGCCGCCATGGTCAAGGCCGTCAAGGATCACAAGGCCGGCTTCGTTCAGTCCGATTCCACGCTGACCCCCGACATGACCATGGAGCAGGTCATCGAGCTCAAGGAGAAGACCGGTCACTCCACCATGCCGGTCACCGACGACGGCACTCCCAAGGGTAAGCTCCTGGGCATCGTCACCAGCCGTGACTATCGCCCCAGTCGCGATGACCACCAGACGAAGGTCTCCGAGTTCATGACCCCGCGTGAGCAGCTCATCGTGGGCGACAAGAACATCAGCCTCAAGGTTGCCAACGACGTCATCTGGGACAATAAGCTCAACGCCCTGCCCATCGTCGACGACAACGATCACCTGATGGGCATCGTCTTCCGCAAGGACTACGACAGCCACAAGACCAACCCCAACGAGCTGCTCGACGGCGATAAGCGCTACATGGTCGGCGCCGGTATCAACACCCGCGACTATGCCGAGCGCGTGCCGCTGCTCATCGAGGCCGGCGCCGACGTCCTGTGCATCGACTCTTCCGAGGGCTTCAGCGAGTGGCAGAAGCGCACCATCGAGTGGATTCGCGCCAACTACGGCGAGGACGTCAAGGTCGGTGCCGGTAACGTCGTCGACGCCGAGGGCTTCCGCTTCCTGGCCGACTGCGGTGCCGACTTCATCAAGGTCGGTATCGGCGGCGGTTCCATCTGCATCACCCGTGAGACCAAGGGTATCGGCCGCGGCCAGGCCACCGCGCTGATCGACGTCTGCCGTGCTCGCGACGAGTACTACGAGGAGACCGGCGTTTACGTGCCCGTGTGCTCCGACGGCGGTATCGTCTACGACTACCACATGACGCTCGCCCTTGCCCTGGGTGCCGACTTTATGATGCTGGGCCGCTACTTCGCCCGCTTTTACGATAGCCATACCGAGCGCGTTAACGTGAACGGCCAGTACATGAAGGAGTACTGGGGCGCGGGTTCCGCGCGTGCCCGCAACTGGCAGCGCTACGACCTGGGCGGCGCCGCGAAGCTCAGCTTCGTCGAGGGTGTCGACTCCTATGTTCCCTACGCAGGGTCCCTCAAGGACGGCGTGGGCGGCGCGCTCTACAAGGTCAAGACCACGATGTGCAACTGCGGTGCCCTCTCGATCCCCGAGCTCCAGGAAAAGGCGCGCCTAACGCTGGTCCGCTCCACCTCCATCGTCGAAGGCGGCGCCCACGCCGTTGTCGTGAAGGATTCCCAGCAGAGCGTTTCCTACCGCTAGACGGCTTTCCCAAGCACCGCACCTTGCCGTTCAAACCGTCGCTCGCGTACCAAAGTACGCGTCGTTCCTCTTTCACGGCAATCTGCGGCACTTGGAAAACCCGTCCATGCTAGGACGATTAACAAATAGCGGTTGATTCACAACCACGTTATTTAGATAAAGCGAGATGCATGTAAGTCGCAGGCATCTCGCTTGTCGTATTTGCTATCATCAGTCAAGTTAACCTTAGGGTCGGTCGGCTTGGCTTTGTTCGCTACAAGTTCCGCACGCAAAGAAGAGCACTAAATGTGCTCTTCGTCTTGCGCAGGACTGTCCGCAGTAGCGAATAAAGCCAAGCCGACCGACCCCAGCTAAGATTAAAGGAGCTGATATGTGCGATTGCACAGATCATAAGGACGAGATCCCTGTCTACGACGCGCAGGCCATTGAGTCCAAGTGGATGAAGGCCTGGGAGGACTCCAACCTCTTTGCCGTCGACACCGACGACAGTAAGCCCAAGAAGTACGTGCTCGAGATGTTCCCGTATCCGTCGGGCGACCTGCACATGGGCCACGCGCGCAACTATACCATCGGCGATGCCATGGCCCGTCAGGCCCGCATGCGCGGCTACGATGTGCTGCATCCCATCGGCTTCGATGCCTTTGGCCTGCCCGCCGAGAACGCCGCCATCAAGCACAACACGCAGGCTGCCGCCTGGACGTATAAGAACATGGATCAGGCGCTTTCCACGATGAAGCGCATGGGCTTCTCCTACGATCTGGATCGCATGGTCAAGACCTGCAGCCCCGGCTATTACCGCTGGGGCCAGTGGATCTTTGAGAAGATGTGGGAAAAGGGCCTGGTCTACCGCAAGAAGAATCCGGTCAATTGGTGCCCCACCTGTAAGACCGTTCTGGCTAACGAGCAGGTTACCGAGGGCAAGTGCTGGCGCTGCGGCACCGAGCCCGAGAAGCGCGACCTGGAGCAGTGGTACTTCAAGATTACCGAGTACTCCCAGGAGCTGCTCGACGACCTGGAGAAGCTCCCCGGCTGGCCCGAGCGCGTCAAGCAGATGCAGGCTAACTGGATCGGCCGCTCCGAGGGCGCCGAGGTCGACTTTACCCTGTGCGACAAGGATGGCGAGCCTATCGAGGGCGACGAGGGTAAGATCACCGTCTTCACCACACGTGCCGACACGCTCTTCGGCGTCTCCTTCTTTGTCCTGGCTCCCGAGTATGAGCGCCTGCACGAGCTCGTCGAGGGCACGGAGTACGAGGAGGCCGTCACCAAGATCGTCGAGGACTCCAAGCACATCTCTGCCGTCGAGCGTGCCCAGGGCACCCTCGAGAAGCACGGTGCCTTTACCGGCCGCTATGTGGTGAACCCCGTCAACGGCGAGAAGGTCCCCGTGTGGGTTGCCGATTATGTCGTTGCCGACTACGGCACCGGCGCCGTTATGGCCGTTCCCTGCGGCGACCAGCGTGACTTTGAGTTCGCCCGCAAGTACGATCTGCCTATTGTGCCGATCATCCTGGACGATGACGACCGCGCTGCCGTCGAGGCCAGCGGCGAGACCATCGATACCTTCCATGCCGAGAACGTTGACTGGGATTGCGCCCACGCTGCCGAGGGCACGCTCGTCCAGTCCGGCAAGTACACCGGTATGCGCGGCGGCAAGCACTCCGAGGGCGAGGCTGCCATCGTGGCCGACCTCGAGACCATGGGCTGCGGTCGTCGTAAGGTCGAGTTCCGCCTGCGCGACTGGCTCATCAGCCGCCAGCGCTATTGGGGCAACCCCATCCCGGCCATCCACTGCGAGCATTGCGGCATTGTGCCCGTGCCTGAGGATCAGCTGCCGGTGACGCTGCCCGAGAACCTGGACCTGGGCGCTGGCGAGACCCTTGCCGAGTGCAAGGAGTTCTACGAGACCACCTGCCCGGTCTGCGGCCGCCCGGCCAAGCGCGAGACCGATACCATGGACACCTTTACCTGCTCCAGCTGGTATTACCTGCGCTATACCGATCCGCACAACACCGAGCTGCCCTTCTCCCGCGAGGCCGCCGACCGTTGGATGCCCGTCGATAACTACATCGGCGGCATCGAGCACGCCATTCTGCACCTGCTCTACAGCCGCTTCTTTACCAAGGCACTGCGCGACCTGGGCCTGCTGAGTGTGGACGAGCCCTTCACCAACCTGCTGTGCCAGGGCATGGTCAAGGACGAGAACGGCGACACCATGTCCAAGTCCAAGGGCAATGTCGTGCCCCCGAGCTCGGTCATCGAGCCCTACGGCGCCGACACCATGCGTTTGGCGATCCTGTTTATCGCTCCGCCCGAGAAGGACTTCGACTGGGATCCCAAGGCCGTTGAGGGCGCCAATCGCTTCATCAAGCGCGCCTGGCGTATCGTTTGGCAGCTCGTCCAGTCCGGCGACGCCAACGTGGCCTTCGACAAGTCCGCGCTCGATGAGGTTGCTATGAAGCTCTATCGCGAGCGTCACCGCACCATCGCCAAGTGCACCGAGGACTTCGACCGCGGCCAGTTCAACACCGCGATCTCGGCCGTCATGGAGCTCGTCAACGCGGCGAGCGCCTACCTCAATGCCACTGAGGGTGCCGCCCGCGACAAGGCGCTGTGCTACGGCGTGGCCAAGGATATCGTGAGCGTGCTGGCCCCCATCTGCCCGTTCTGGGCCGACGAGCTGTGGCACGAGGCCCTCGGCTGCGAGGGCAACGCCTACACCGCCGCCTGGCCCGAGTTCGACCTGGCCGAGTCCGTTGAGGACACGGTGCAGATCGTGGTCCAGGTGCTCGGCAAGGTCCGCGGCCGCGTCGACGTGGCCCGCGATGCCTCCAATGAGGATATGCAGGCTGCCGCCGAGGCCGCCGTCGCCAAGTGGCTCGAGGGCAAGACGGTCGTCAAGGCCATCTGCGTGCCCGGCAAGCTGGTCAACCTGGTGGTCAAGTAAGCGCTGCGCGCAAAGCTGACATGCAATAAACGAGGGACGGTCCGTTTGGGCCGTCCCTCGTTTATTGCATGTACCTGCCTAGGTGCCTTC
>RQBM01000024.1:0-5008 GCA_008668795.1 Collinsella aerofaciens
CCTGCTTGAGCGGGTTCGCCTGGGTGGAGGCGCGCACGAGGGCGGGTCGATGGTCGACCGCGCCCTTTCTTGCGTTTCGGCTCCGGTGCGCCTGGTGGGGATGTTCGTTTGCGTCCTGTGCGTGTGTCTGACGCAGAGCCCTCTGTACCTCATGTTGATGGCGGCTATCGCGCTGGTGCTCGTTGCCGTGCGCCCCGTACGCGGGCTGCGGGCAACCTTTGTGCCGGCGCTTGGCGCTGCAGGGCTCGCGGTGGTTCTGGTACTGCTCGCCTTGCTGCTGGACACTTCTGCCGCGGGCGCCATGCTCAAGATCGCGCTCAAGACGTTTATTAATGTGTCGCTGGTGCTGGGTGTTTCGTGGACGCTCACCTGGAGCCGCATGTCGGCGGCGCTCAAAATGCTGCACCTGCCCGACGAGGTTATCTTTACGTTTGATATGGCGCTCACGCATATTGAGGTGCTGGGACGCACGGCGCACGATCTGTGCGAATCGGTCATGCTGCGCAGCGTCGGTTCCGCGCCTGCGGGTTTTTCGCGCACCGATTCGCTGGCGGGTATCATGGGCATGACGTTTATCAAGGCGATGGAATGCAGCCGCGCGATGGACGAGGCCATGCTGTGTCGCGGCTTCGCCGGCGTGTATCCGGCGCTTGCACGGAGCGGCTTTGGCTGGCACGATGCGGTTTACGCGGCCGTTGTGGCGTTGCTCGCCGTGTTGTGCGCGGTGCTGTAGCGCGGACGGTCGAACCGTTGATGTGAGTAGGGAAGGGCGACGTTTTGGCAAACGATACGAATAACGCGATGGGTGCGAGCGGTGCTGCCGGCGCCGAGGTCACGCCGCTCATCGAGTTTCGCGACGTGGTGTTTTCCTATGCGGGTCATACGGTGGTCGATGGCGTTTCATTGCAGGTGAACCGTGGAGAGCTCGTTGCTCTGCTTGGTCCTAACGGCTGCGGCAAGACGACGATTATGCGTCTTATCAACGGCCTTGAGCTTGCGGACGCGGGTGCGTACCTGTTCGACGGGCATGCGGTCGATGCGGCGTTTCTAAAGGATTCTGCGGCCGCTCAGCGTTTTCATCAGCGCGTGGGCTTTGTGTTCCAGAATGCCGACGCCCAGCTGTTCTGCGCTACGGTGGGCGAGGAAGTTGCTTTTGGTCCCGCGCAGATGGGGCTGCCGGCAGACGAGCTCGAGCGCCGCGTGCGCGATGCCATGGAGCTGTTCCAGGTTGCCGACCTTGTCGACGTCTCTCCCTATCAGCTCTCGGGCGGGCAAAAGAAGCGCGTTGCGCTGGCTGCGGTGGTGTCGATGAACCCGGATATCCTGGTGCTCGATGAGTCCACCAATGGGCTCGACGAGGATTCATGCGACATCGTGGTCAACTTCTTGCTGGCCTACGTCGCGGCGGGTAAGACGGTCTTGATGAGCACGCATCACCAGGATTTGGTGCGACGCCTGGGTGCCCGTGCAATCTATATCGATCGATATCACCATGTGGTCGAGGCGTCTTCGTCGTCGTATGGAACTGAAAACGGTGCTACGGACTAGTTGCTGCGTAGAGCGTGCGTAGCCGTCCGCGCGGCTTTGCCGTGATGGTATAGTTATCCAGGTTTTTTATGGGGGTGGCTATGCCAAGCTGGAACATTCATATCGCTCAGACGGAGCGTTTGCTGGAGCGCACTGGTGCGCTTGCCAATAGCGTGCGCGACCGCAATGCCTTTTTGTTTGGCTGCGTGGTTCCGGATATCTTCGTGGGCTATATGGTCCCTGGCATCGCCGATCCCATCCCGTACCGCATTACGCACTTTGCAAAGCCCGAGCCTATCCCTAAGCCTCGTGAGCATGAGTTCTGGGATACCTATGTGGCACCGTTGCTTAAAAGTTCGCCCACCGGTGCGCCAGCCGCGGCGACCTCGATTATCGAGGAACGCGAGCGACTGAACCGCGTGCACTATCCCCAGCGCTACAAGGATGCCGAGCCGGTTGTCGGTCCCAGCGCTCGTGAGTTCTCGCTTGCGTCCGAGGACGTGGCGCAGTCGTTGCTTGATTTGACACTGGGTGTCTGGTCGCATCTGGTGGCCGATACCGTATGGAATACACGCGTGAATCAGTACCTGGAGGCGCACGGCGGCAAGCCGTGCGAGGAATTCCGCATTAAAAAGCAAGGCGACTTTGACTGGTTTGGCAAGACGCTCGGCATTGTTTCGATTCCGCGCGCGACCGATCGCCTGTATACCGCTGCGGCACGTTTTGGGCAGTATCCCATCCATAAGGAGTATGTGCTCAAGACCATCGGCGTTATGCACGAGATCGTGCGCGAAAACCCCGGCGAGCCCGATCATCCGCCGTATCGCCTGCTAACCGAGGAGTTTTTCGATGCAACGTTTACCGAGGTCATCGAGCTGACCGAGGCAGGATTTGCGGCTCGCGTTGCCGCTTCTGACATTCCCGCAGTCCCCCTGATCGCTAGCTGCTAGCCGGCCGGCTTAACGGTGAACAGTTCAACCCAATCGACCAACAGCTCCCGTCGCAGGGCATTTTCAGCGGTACGTTCCTGATCGGTCTTTGGGATGTAGGGGAGCCCCGCCTTTTTATGAATGAGCTCGGCGATGTTGTTAAAGCTCTTCTTGTCCTTGATCTGGTCGTAGGTAATTTGTATGACATCGTAGCCCATGCTGGTGAGCGCGGTGGTGCGTTCGGCATCGGAGAGGCTTGCGGCTTCGCCATCGTGGGCGGAGCGGCCTTGGCATTCCAAAATGACGCCCATGCTGTCGGTGGCGCTCTCGATGAGGATATCGGCGTAGCAGCAGGTTTTGTCATACAGCGAGCGCGCGGCGTCGCTGAGTGGGATGCGCACGTTGTTGGTGATGCCGATACCCAGGCCGCCCTCGTCACGGGGGAGTGAGACGAGTATGGATGTTTGGACTTCGAAAGGCGAGGCGATCTGCCCCGTCATGTGCTCGGCCGCCCAGCGGAGCTGCTTAACGCCGCGCAGGCCTGCGGCCTGCTTAGCGAACGCGGCAATATCCGCCGCGCTGAGGAGCGGTTGGCGCTTCCACAGGTTGGTGTCATTGCCCTTGGTGTCGTTAACTCGCTCCCAGCCGCAGTTGGGTGGAATGAGCTTAAGCGAAATAGATGCATCGAGTTGTTGCTGCGTTCGCTCGCAGGGCTTAAACACTGCAAAGGAGCCGCACATCTCGTAGCAAGCCATGAGTAACTGGTTGCGTGAGACCTTCGCAGCAAGGTTGAGCAGCGTAAACTCGGGCGACGTGACATCAAATCCATGCTCAGTCTGCCTAAACGACCCAGGAGGTGGCTCTTGGGTCAGGAGATGCGATTTAAACAGGCTTCGCGACCCGGATTGTGCCCGGGTGAATACAAGCCTGTGAAGCGGTGCGTGAAGCAGGTCTTTTACAACCGCATGACTTCTGAGGCCGCAACATCTGCGATCCATATTGCCAAGGCTAATGGCAGGGTAAAGACCCAGTATTTGCGGCGGGATGCGGTGATAGTTAAAAGCAGTTTGGCCGCATAGCGTCAGATCCACGATGCCCTCCTGGCTGAAAAGCGTGCCTATGGATTAAGGAGTGCCAGCGTCAATTCGGAAGTATGCGGCAAAATCTGAACCCTGTGAGCAGACCTGGCTTTTGAGGCTAGTTTATCAGGCATTTTGTTGCGAAAAAACGGGGTGTGCTCGGAGGTCTCAGAATTTGCCGCATACTTCCGAAAACGTGGCTGATCTTGACCTTGCTAAAACGATATAGCAGCTCTGCACGGGGTGTGGGTTTGCCGCCGGGCGAACACTTTTGGAGCCAGGAGTCCTAGTTCTGGGCCTTGAAGGGCGGATTTCGCGCTTTTGGTAAAGAAATGGGCGCGTGTTTTGCCGTGCCCCGGCTTTAGCGCACAGAAAAAGGGCCCGGAAGGCGAAGCCTTCCGGGCCCTTTGCAATGCAAGTCTGCTTGCAAGTGCGATTTAGCGCACCTGAGCGACGTAAGCGACGTTGGTCGAGGAGACCTTGTCCTCGAGCTGGACGCTCATGCGGGGATCGCCGGCGGTAGCGACGGTCAGGTCGCCAGTCTCGACGTAGCCGAGCTCCTTAGCGGTCTCGATCGCCTTGACGATCGTGCCGTTGACGGTGCCCTGGGTGATCTCGGCCTGGTGCGGGATAACGCCCCAGTACATAATCATCTGCTGGACGGCCCACTCGTGGCGGGAGAACGCGCAGATCGGCATGTTGGGACGGAAGTGCGAGATCAGGCGAGCGGTACGACCGGTGGTCGTCGGCACGGTGATGCACTTGGCGCCAACGGTGGTAGCCATGTTCACAGCGGACATACCCACAACGTTGTTGACGACGCGGGTGCCGTGAGCGTCAGCCGGAACCTCGAGCGGAGCGTGAGCCGGGAGGTACTTCTCAGTCTCGAGAGCAATGCTGGCCTGCATCTTAACGGCCTCGACCGGGTACTTACCGGCAGCGGACTCGCCAGAGAGCATAACGGCGTCGGTGCCGTCGTAGATGGCGTTAGCAACGTCGGCAACCTCGGCGCGCGTCGGGCGCGGGTTCTGCTGCATGGAGTCGAGCATCTGCGTAGCGGTGATAACGGGCTTGTAGGCCGCGTTGCACTTGGCGATGATCTCCTTCTGGATGTGCGGAACGAGCTCGGGCTTGATCTCGATGCCCAGGTCGCCACGGGCGACCATGATGCCGTCGGAAGCCTCGAGAATCTCGTCGAAGTTCTCGACGCCCAGGGCGCACTCGATCTTCGGGAAGATCGTCACGTGCTCGCCGCCGTTCTCGCGGCAAAGCTCGCGGATGCCGCGGACGGACTCGCCGTCACGGATGAAGGAAGCGGCGATGTAGTCGATGTTCTCGGTCAGGCCAAAGAGGATGTCCTGACGATCGCGCTCGGTGATGGCGGGCAGCGAGATGTTGACGTTGGGCATGTTGACGCCCTTGCGCTCGCCGATCAGGCCGTCGTTCTTAACGACGCAGGTCATGTCCTGGCCG
>RQBM01000033.1:0-10369 GCA_008668795.1 Collinsella aerofaciens
ACAGGGCTATCGATTACCCCGTGTTCTGCAATCCTGCCGAGACGCCGGTCACAGTCGAAAGAATCAGGCTCATGTACTCGGCCTTCTTCTCCTCGGCCATCTCGTCCTGGTTCATACGCACCTCGCGAAGGGCGCGGACCTGGGCGATGGACAGGGCGTCGACGTAGGGGTTGCGCACGCGGACGGCGCAACCGAGCACGCGGCGACGCTGCAGCGGCCACTCATCACCGACGATGGCAAGGACCCACTTACGCGTGAGCTGCATCTCGGTGAAGACCTTCTCGGACAGATCCTGGCGATCGCCCAGGTGCAGATACATCTTGGCGATGCGCTGGTCGGTCTTGGCGATCGACATCTCGATGTTGTCGATAAAGGTGCGGAAGAACGGCCACTCCTGGTAGGCAGCCTTGAGCTGGTCAAGATCGCCAAGCTGCTCGCAGGCGGTGCCCAGACCGTACCAAGCGGCCAGGTTAATGCGCGCCTGGCTCCAGCTGAAGATCCACGGGATGGTACGCAGGTCGTCGAGCGACTTGGCACCCAAGCCGCGCTTGGCGGGACGCGAGCCGATCGGCAGCAGACCGACCTCGGTCAGCGGCGTCACGGTCGAGAACCATGGCGTAAAGTCCTCGGTGTTCAGCAGGTCCAGATAGCGCTCGTGGCTTGCGGTGTTGAGCTTCTCGGCCATATCCCAGAACTTCTGCGTGGTCTCGGTGTTGGTCTTCTCGACACTCGGGGCCGACTGCAAAAGCGTTGCGGCAGCAACGGACTCAACATGGCGCTGAGCCAGCGTGCGGTTACCGTAACGGGCAAAGATGACCTCGCCCTGCTCGGTAAGCTTAAAGAAGCAGTTGACCGAACCCTTGGGCTGCGCCAGCACGGCCTTGTTGGCCGGGCCGCCGCCACGGCCCACGGCACCGCCGCGACCGTGCATGAGCACCAGGTCGATATCGTTCTTCTCTGCCCACTTGGCGATGCGCTCCTGCGCGGAGTGCAGCGCGAGCATGGCCGTGGTAGGACCGGCATCCTTGGAAGAGTCGGAATAGCCCAGCATGACCTCCATGCGGCGGTTGGTCTGGGCAAGGCGCTTTTGCACCACGGGCAGCGTAAGCATCTGATCGAGCACGTCGACGCAGCCCTCGAGGTCCTCGAGCTGCTCGAACAACGGGATCACGTCGAGCTCGGGGACATCCTCCTCGTGTGCAAAGGACAGGTGCGCCAGCTCAAAGACGTCGGCCACATGCTGAGCGCTCTTGGTAAACGAGATGATGTAGCGGTGCGCCATCTTCTTGCCGTAGCGCTTTTGGATGGAGCCGATAGCGCGGAAGGTATCGATGACCTCGCGCGTCATGGGCTGCAGGTCGCCATGGATACCGTTCTCGTGGATATCCTTAAGGGCGCGGGCATGCACCACGGAGTGCTGACGGAACTCCATCTCGACCATATGGAAGCCGAAGGACTCGACCTGCCAGATGATGGTCTGGACCGGGCCGTAGGCAGCACGGACGGCACCGCAGGCGGCCAGCGAGCGCTGGACGACGCGCAGGTCCTCCAGGAACTCATCGGCGCTGTGGTACATGGTGTCGGTGATACGACGGACGGTGGCGTTCAGGCGGTCGGCCATGACGAGCATGACGGCGCGATGCGGCTCGTGCTCGGAGATCAGCTCGGCGCGGGCCGTGTAACGAGGGCTCATCTCGACCTGATGGTTCCACAGGTTAATGAGCTCGGCCGACGGCTTGCTGTAGGTAGCCTCGAGCGTGAGGTTGCGGCCGATGTGGCGGCACTTGTCCTCGAGCTTGAGCACCATGTGCGTAAAGTACTTGGCGGCGACCTCACGGCTCACCTTGGCGGTGACGTTGGGGTTACCGTCGCGGTCGGAACCGATCCAGCTGCCGGGATGGAAGAACGCCGGGCACAGCGGCGGCACAGTACCGGCCTTGTCGCCCAGCACCCAATCGTCAAAACGACGATAGATAACGGGGATAACGTCGAACAGCGTGTTATCGAAGATGTCGATGATGGTATCGGCTTCCTCGACCGGCGTGGGCTTCTTGAGCGCGATGGGACTCGTACGCACCAGGGCGTCGATCTCCTGCAGCATATGGCGCTCGTTCTCCACCAGGTCGGAGCCGCCCAGACGCGGACGCTCCTCCAGCAGGTTGGAGATACGGCGGATCTTGCCCTCGACGGCCTTACGACGGGCCTCGGTGGGATGTGCGGTAAAGACAGGGTGGAACTCGAGCTTGTCGAGCAGCTCGTTGGCACCCTCGACACCCAGCTCATTCACCAGCTGGTGATAGGCAACGGTAAGCTCGTTGGCAGGATCGACCTCGGTATCGGTCGACGCACCGGCCTCGCGCTCGCGCAGCTGCGCCACACGGTAGTTCTCCTCCGACAGGTTTGCCAGATGGAAAAAGCTCGTAAAGGCGCGAACGATGACCTGCTGCTTATCGAGCGGCAGGCTGTCGATCAAATCGACGACCTCACGAAATGCCACGGCAGTGGGCTCGTCGGCGGTGGGCACGCCCTGCTCGTCGACGGCTTCGTCGGCAGCGCAGGTACCGGGGTTGCCGGCATTGACCACAATCTCGGCTGTCAAAATCTTGTCGAACAGGTCCGCGATCTCGGGATCATACTCGCTAAGCACACGGCGCTCCAGGCGCAAGAACAGCGCCAGATTGTCGCGCAGCTCCTCGGGGATCTCGATCTCGGCGAGACGCTCCCTGGACTCGGCATTCGAGCCGATTCGGTTAACGAGGCGGTTGACCACGGCAGCGACGCGCGCCGCGGCTTCGGGTACAGACTGGTTGCTTAGGTTCTCAGCCACGTTTCCTCCCATTCCTCCTTCTATGCACGTAACATGCGGTATTCATTATAGGCGCTTGAGAAATACTTTCGACACTGATTGCGCTTTACCACACAAAAGTATTTTCTGCATTGCAAAGGTTTTTGCCCTAAATGGTCGTATTTCTCGGTGGGCGGCATACGTAAACGGGGGCATTCCGCATAAAAGCGAAACACCCCCGTAACAATCGCTCTCCATGAGCAGGGCACGTTAGCAGGCCCGAAGCTCAAAAAGATGCGCTACAGGCGCTCGCGAACCGCCTCGACGACGTTGTCCAGATCGGCGAGCACCTCGTCATGGCTCTGCATGTCGCGCACTTTGACCTTGCCGGCGGCAAGCTCGTCGCCACCCAGGACCAAGATGAGCTTGGCGCCTACCTTATCGGCTTGCTTAAACTGGGCCTTGAGCGAACGCCCCTGATAGTCGGCCTCGGTCACGATACCTGCGGCGCGAAGCTCCTGCGTAATGGCAAAGACGTTCTGACGCAGCTCCTTGCCGGCGTTGGCGACATAGACGCACGGGGCCTCATCGGCACCCAAATCGCTGCCAAAGGCCTGCAGGGCCAGCAGGGCGCGCTCAAAACCGACAGCAAAGCCGACGCCCGCCGTGGGCTTGCCACCCTCGAGCTCGACCAGGCCATCGTAGCGGCCGCCGCCGCCGATGGAGCCGACGCCGGCGCCAGGGGCCTCGACCTCAAAGACAGTACGGGTGTAGTAGTCCAGGCCGCGCACCAAGGTGGGATCCTCGACATACTCGATACCGGCGGCATCCAGATAGCGCTTGACCTGCTCGTAGTGCTCGCGGCACTCATCGCACAGGTTGTCACCCATCAACGGAGCCTCGGCCATGATCTCGCGGCAGTGGTCGTTCTTGCAGTCGAAGGCACGCAGCGGGTTGAGCTCGGCGCGCTCGCGGCACTCGTCACACATCTCATCGGCGTGGTCGAGAATGAACTGCTTAACCTGCTCGCGATAGGCCGGACGGCATTGGGCATCGCCCATCGAGTTAATGAGCAGACGGAGCTTGGACAGATCGAAGCCCAGGCGCTTGTAAAACTCCATGAGCATAATGATGCACTCGGCGTCTGCCGCCGGATCGGGAGCGCCGAGCCACTCGATGCCCACCTGATGGAACTGGCGCAGGCGGCCCTTCTGGGGACGCTCGCCACGGAACATGGCCTCGGCATAATAAGCCTTAAACGGCGTGGAGCCCTGGGGCACCAGGTTGTTCTCCACGACGGCGCGCACCACACCGGCCGTGCCCTCGGGACGAAGCGCCAGGCGCTGCTTGGGCTTGAGCTTGCTATCGGTGCCCTCAGCAAAGACGCGCTCCAGGTTGGCGCCGCTAAAGACGCGGAACATCTCCTTGCGCACGACGTCGGTCGACTGGCCGATGCCGTGGACAAAGACGTCCACCTGCTCGATCGCGGGCGTCTCGATGGGCTTAAAGCCAAACGGCTCGAACACGCCGGCAGCGATCTGCTGCATCTTTTGCCAAGCGCGCATCTCGGCGCCAATAAGGTCGCGGGTTCCCTCCGCCTTCTGTGCCTGCATGGGCAAACACCTTTCTTTTGTATCGCGTCATAGATAATGGACATTATACGGCACAAAGCAGCAACGCGGCGGCGCGTCTGACCGAACGAGGGTATGGGGACTCGTTCGGCCAGACACGCCGCCGCGGTAGCCACGGACGAAGCGGACAAGCGGCAATGCGCTTTGGCCTATCTACTCCCCCGCCACGCTCGCGCGCAGCTTGGCAGCGATGGGCTCGGACGCCAGCAGGAACACGAGCATAATCGCGGAGCACACCAGGCACACGATCCAGGTGCTCGCAAAGGAGCCCGTAGCGTCGAACAGCACACCCGAGACGATGGCGCCCACGGTGCCACCGACCATCTCGAGCGAGGTAATGGTGCCCGTGACCTTGCCCAGGTCGGCCATGCCAAACTGCTTAGACGCAGCGATCGTGGGCGTTGGAGATGTTGTACTGCGCAAGGGAAATGCCCAGGTCGCTGACGATCAACGGCTGGAACAGGCTCATGCAGTTGACGAAAATCGTGTAGCACGTGGCCACGATCACGAAGCCAGAGGCCACCACGAGCCAGCCGGGGAAGAACTTACGCTGCTGGGACATGCTGCTCCTTATTTAACAAACGAATAGCCGGCGCCGGGCGCCGGTAGTGCCCAAGATTGCCTTGAAAGACAAGGTTGGGTGCTACCGGTGGTCGGCGATATAGCCCAAAGCGACGGCGGTATAGGCCGCGGCACCGAGCGGCAGTTCGGCATCGTTAAAGCGCGCCTTGGGATGATGCTGAGCAAAATGCTCGTCCGTATCAGTCACGGCAGCGCCCACGGTAAAGTACGCACTCGGGATCTCGCTCGAGATCAACGCGAAGTCCTCGCTCGCCATGGCGTGGAACAGCGGCAGGAAGGCGGACTTGGGCAGCACCGCGCCCACGTAGCCAAGCGACGCCTGCGTCATATCGTCATCGAGTACGAGCGGGGGAACATCCGAGAGCGTCTCAATAGTCGCCGGCGTACGATAGGTCGTGGCAACGCCTTTGACGACCTCCGCGATGCGGGTCTTGAGGTGCTCCATGAGCTCGACATCGAAGCCACGCAGCGTTCCCTCGAGCACACAAGTATCAGGGATGACATTTGCGGCCTGACCGCCGGCGAACTTGCCAACGGTAAGCGCGACCTCCTTGGCCGCCGGCACTTCGCGAGCGATAAGCTCCTGAAGTGCCAGATGCACGTGCACACCCGCCGTAATGGGGTCGATGCAGATCTCGGGGCTGGAGCCATGGCCACCCTTGCCCTGCAGTGTAATGCGGAAACCGTACACGCCCGAGAGCGCCGGACTGCCGTAAAGCACCAGGCCAAGCGGCGACTGGCTATTGACATGCATGGCAAAGGCGACCTGAGGGCGCGGGTTCTGCAGCAGACCGTCGGCGATGGCGGCGCGGGCACCCTCAAAGGTTTCCTCGCCCGGTTGGAACAGCAACTTAATCGTGGCGTTGGCGTCGACAAGCTCGGACTCGCGGGCCTTGAGCAGGCGCGCCGCACCAAGCAGCGCAGTCGCGTGCATATCGTGTCCGCATGCGTGCATGCAGCCGTTCGTAGAGGCGAAAGGCTCGCCCGACTCTTCAGCAACAGGCAGGGCATCCATGTCGCCACGGAGCATGATGACCGTACCGGCCTGTTTGTCCGTGCACGTACCGTTACCCCGAGCAGCAGCTGCCGCGCCGGCACCGATTAGGCCAACGACACAGGAGCCGTCAACAAGCACGGCATAGGGAATATCCATCTCGTCCAGACGCGCCTGGATAAAGGCGGACGTCTGTGGAAGGTTGTTACCGAGCTCAGGCGTTTGATGGAGATCATGGCGCCATGCGGCAAGCTCGTTGGCAAACGCCTGAGCTTCTGCAACAAGACCGTCACCGATAGCGGCCTGCGCCGCCGCGGTGGCCTTGGGCGCTGGTTGCGGTTGAAGATCGGACTGAGCTGGTGCCATAAATGCCCTCCAGTAACGTTTTTGCAGTAAGCACTTTGATAGCGTAAAGCGCAAGGTACAACTTTAAGGGCGAGGCATAAAAAATGCCGCCCCAGGAGGGCGGCGCAACAAGTTGTTTACAATTGCGGGCGCGGCTTTCGACGCAAAAAATCGAAGTGAGTCTCGCTCAAGATAATCGACAGGAAGATAAGCACAAAGCCGGCGAGCAGGCGCGAGGTGAGCGCCTCCCCCATCAGCAGCACCGAAAACAACACGCCCGAAGGCGACTCCATCGAAAGGAGCAGCGAGCCCGTCGAAGCCGGGACATGCGCCAGGCCGACGTTTTGGATGAGCAGAGCCACGCATGTGCAGCCCACCGAGAGAAACGCCATCACACAGATAAAATTCGGCGTCCACACGGACAGAGGCGCCTGGGTCTCGAATAGCAGCGACGAGATCAGGCTCAGCACGCCATTGCCCACAAACATCCAAAACGTGATGACGTTGATGTCCATTTTGCGACCGTACTTGGCGGTCACCGCCATCTGGATGGCGAAGAAGACCGCGCCGCCCAGCGTAATGGCATCGCCGATGTTGAACTCGACGCTATCGAGCGCCACCAGGCCAATGCCCGCCAAGCACAGCAGTGCCGCGCCCAGATTATAGCGGGTGAGTTTTTCGCCGCTCAGAAAATAGCTCGCAAAGGGCACGAGGATGCAGTACGTACCCGTCAAAAACGCGTTCTTGCCCGCCGTGGTGTGCGCCAGACCGACCGTCTGCAGGACGTAGGCGGCCCACATAAGTGTGCCCATTCCAAGTCCGACGATAAGATTGCGGGCGTTGAGGTGCGCGATGATGCGCTTGTGGAAGATGACAAACATGACCAACGCCGCAGGCAGAAAGCGCACGTAGAGCAGTTCAAACACCGGAATAGTGTCGAGCGCGTCCTTCATAGTGGTAAAGGAGTAGCCCCAGATAATCGCCACCGAAAGCAGTAGAACTTTCCAGAACAACGGCGAACGAGCACCGGCGCCACGGGAGGCGCCGCCCGCACCCAGGTCCTCGCGAGCAACAGGGCTATCGGGCATCATTTCGATATTGTCAGTGACATGCTGGGGCATAGGGCATCCTCGCGCTCAATCTGGGCGTGGTGTCCGCACGCGCGTGACCGCATGCCGCCTCATGGTCAAATAAAAACAGGGCGCACCGGACCCCCGGCACGCCCCGCTACTGTAGCAACAACCAAGCAGCCCATGCAATTCACTCAGCTAAAGCGTCGGAACAGAAAACCTCGATGTTCCGACGGCGTTTACGTTGCTGTATTAAATCAATTTGGTCGACTCCAGCTTTTCGATAATCCAGTCGTTGGCTTTGATGACCGGACGGCGGAAGACGACGCCCAGGGCCAGCGACGGAATCAGATAGCTCGCCAGAATACCCAGCTCAACCCAGTACTCCATATGGTAGGCGCCAGCCATGGCGGCATGCATGGCGTTGATGCCGTGAGTAAACGGCAGGAACGGATAGATCGCCTGGAACACGGGGCCGGTCATCTCGATGGGGAACGTGCCGCCCGAACCGCCGACCTGCATGACCAACAGCACGACAGCGAGCGCCTTGCCGATATCGCCAAACGAAACCGTAAGCGTGTAGACGATATTGGAGAACACGAGACTCGCGACCCAGCCCGCCAGCACAAACTGCAGCGGGTTGTCGCACTGAATGCCAAAGAACAGGATGTCGCCCGCGCACACGAGCGTTGCCTGCAGCAGGGCCAAACCGCCAAAGAACAGGTAACGGCCCAGATAGATCTCGTGCAGGCGTACGGGGATGAGCTCGTTGATGAGCTCGTCGTCGACCGAGACCTTCATCATGGCCGCCAGTACGATCGAGCCGACCCAGAGCGACAGAATCGTGTAGAACGGCGCCATGGCAGAGCCGTAATTGCGAATCGGATAGACCGGCTTGCGGTCGAGCGCGACGGGGCCGGAAAGCGACACGGCCAGGCCCTCGGGGTCGTTGCCGATCATCGTCTTGATCGTCGCCAGGTCACCCGACATCAGGGCGCCGTCGAGCTCGTCCTTGAACGCGCTGATCTTGTCCGACGCCTCGCCCAGCTGATCGGAAGCCTTGTTGACCAGCTTTGCGGCCTTGGAGAGACCCTTTGCCAGCGAACCGGATGCGTCGGTCAGGCCGGCAACAGCGCTATCCAGGTCGCCCGAGATGCCGTCGAGTGAATCCAACACGCCCGAAATAGTTTTCTTGAGCTCCTTGGCCTTGACCGAGAACGTGGAATCGTAGTCAGACTTAGCGCCCGAGATGCCCGCCTTGGCATCGGCGATGGCCTGGTCGACCTCGGCACGCGTGCTGTTGACCTCTGCCATGCTGTCGGAAAGGGACTTTGCGGTTGCCCTCAGGTCGTTGGCATTGTTACGATACTCCGTCGCGATCCTGCCCAGCGATGTAGCCACAGACTTGAGGCTGTCCCGGAGCTTTTCGTCACTCACCTGATCGGCAAAGCTGCGGAGCTGGTCGGCCGTGTCGTCGATTTCCTTGGCACGCGATTCGAGTGCCGACGCGGCTTCGTTGAGCTGGGTCACCGTAACGTTGACATGCTGGTTCGCGGCATCGAATGCCTTCGCAAGCTCGGCGGACACGTTGTCAAACGAGCCCGCACTTCCGTCAATCGCGGCGTTGATGGCGTCGTTGGCGGCCTTGAGTGCTTCCTTGGAATCACTAATGCCGCTCTCGGCGTGCTCCATCAACTGCTTGGTCGATTCATCGACCGTACCCGTCTGCTGGAGCATACCGCTCGCCGACGTCAACGAATCGGAGGTCGAGCTCAAAATGCCCGCCAGCGACGAAGCATTGGCCTGAACGTCCTGCAGGTCCCCGACCGAATCGCCGAGCGTCGAGGACAGGTTGGCGATAAAGTTGCTGACTTGGTCGGTGCTCATGTAATCGAGCAGGCTGGACACCGTCTTGAGACCGATGCTCGTAATGGTCTCGGTAAAAGATTCGTTAACCTGGTTCTGAACGGCGCTCGAACCCTTCTCGGTCACGATCTGGGCGATGGCGTTGGCCTTCTGGTTCTCGTAAAACTCGATATCGGCGTGTCTAACGTCGGTCGAGAAAAGCGTCATCATGTCAGCGCTAAACGTTTTGGGGATAACGACGGCAGCGTAGTACGCGCCCGACTTAACGCCCTCAATCGCCTTATCGCGGTCGTTGAGGACAACCCAGTCAAAGTTCTCGTTACCGCGCAGGGTCGCCGTCACGTTTTCGCCCACGTTGATCTCGACGGGAATCAGGTCGCTCTCGTAGCCCTCATCGGTGTTGACCACTGCAATCTTAAGGTTGCCGGTATTGCCGTACGGATCCCAGCTGCCGGCGATGTTAAACCACGCGTACAGGCACGGCACGATAATGAGGCCCATCACGACGACCATGCCGATCACGGAGCGAGACACGTTTTGGACATCGCGCTTAAACAGATGCAGGATGTTCTTCATTTATGCCTCACCTCCTTTGGAGTGCTTGCCAAGCGCGGTGGTATCTCCATCATTTGTGGCTGTGCTGTCGCTGCCCTGAGATTTATGGTGCGAGCCTATATGCGGCAAGCGGCCTGTGGACTGATCGCCGCCCTTGGCACCACGCTCGCTGGCGTTGAGACCAAACATGCGACGGGCAGCAGGGATGGCAGCCGTGTGCTCGCGCATCTCGCGGCGAAGATCCTCGTCCGAAAGCGCCGAGATACGCATCTGGGTATTGAGGCTCGCACGGATGTACTCGATGTTGATGAGCCAGCCGCAGATGGCAATGACCGAGATAATCCAGATAACGAGCAGGATGATCTTGCCGTTATTGTCGATATCGAGAACCGTCGACAGTACAAAGAGCAGAACCTGCACGCCTACCACGGCGGCAAAACCGCCCTTGATGTAGTACGGGTAGCGATGCTCAAACGCCACGGCATGATCGAGCAGCTCGCGACGGTACGAATCCGAATCGAGCATGACGCGCATGGCCGTG
>RQBM01000002.1:0-24897 GCA_008668795.1 Collinsella aerofaciens
CATAGGACATTTGGAGGGTGAGTCGGCTCGGCTGCCGACCATGCTGCTCCCGGGACGGCACCGACCGCGAACTCTCCCCGTTGGCGTCGCGCATTGCGCGCGGCCCTGCAAGGAGGTCATCATGGGTGCTCCCAAGACCGGCAATGTAAGGAACGTGGTGCTCGTAGGCCAAGGCGGGGTGGGCAAGACTTCACTCGCCGAGGCCATGCTCCACCTTTCCGGCAAGACCGCCCGCCTGGGCGGCCACGACGGCACCAAGCCCACGCTCGACTACGACCCCGAAGAGGTCAAGCGTTCATTCTCCATCTCGACGACCATCGCGCCGATCGACTGGAAGGGCGCCCGCATCAACGTGCTCGATGCCCCGTGCTATCCCGATTTTATCGGCGACGCCTTTGCCGCAATGAGCGTCTGCGAGACGGCTCTGTTTGTGGTCGACGCCGAGGCCGGCCCGCAGCCTACGACCGTCAAGCTTTGGTATGCGGCGGAGGATCTACGTCTGGCGCGTGCGGTGTTCGTGAACCGTCTGTCGCGCCCCGAGGCCAGCTTTACGACCACCATGGAACTGCTGCAGGAGCGCTTTGGCACGCGCTTGGGCGCCGTGACCCTTCCCTGGGGCGAGGGCGAGGACTTTGACGGCATTATCGACCTGGTGCGCATGAAGGCGCGCCATTGCAACGGCACCGAAGCCGTTGAGTCGGAGATTCCCGAGGAGTATCGTGCCCAGGCCGAGGAGGCCCATGACCACCTGTGCGAGCTGGTGGCCGAGGCTGACGACGAGTTGATGATGAAGTACTTGGAAGGCGAGGAGACGCTGACGCAGGAGGAGCTTGAAGGCCTGCTGTCGAAGGCGATCGCCGAGCGCATCTTTGTGCCGGTCTTTGCGGGCGATTGCATTAAGGAGCAGGGCGTCAACTCGCTGATGGACGACATCGCGACATACTTCCCAGCGCCGACCGACTATGGCGAGATGCCGCTCATCGACGGTGATTCGCTTAAGATCTCGAGTGACGATGACCGCCCGGTGGCGTTTGTGTTTAAGACGCTGGCCGATCCGCAGCAGGGTCGCATCAGCTTTATCAAGGTGCTGACGGGTACGCTTGAGCCGGGCCTTGAGCTGATCAACGCGCGTACCCGCAAGAGCGATCGTCTGGCTCACCTGTATGTGATGTGCGGCCGCGACATGACCGAGGTCGGTCACGCCTATGCCGGCGATATCATCGTGGCGCCCAAGTTGGCGGCAGAGACGGGTGACACGCTCTCCATTACCGGTAAGGTCGAGGCGGCGGCGTTTAAGTTTCCCAACTCGCAGTACCGCATTGCCATCGAGGCCGAGAACCGCGGTGACGAGGAGAAGCTCTACACGTTTATCGAGAAGGCGTGCAAGGCCGATCCGACCATGAGCATCGATCGTGACGAGGAGACCGGCCAGACTATCATCTCCGCCGTGGGTGAGGCGCAGGTTTCGGTCCTGCTCAACCGTTTGGAGGATCGCACCAAGGTCGTGGCCAAAAGCGTGCCAATCCGCATTCCGTATCGCGAGACTATCCGCCGCACGGCGAGCGCACAGGGCCGCCACAAGAAGCAGACTGGCGGTGCCGGTCAGTATGGCGACTGCTGGCTGCGCGTTGAGCCGCTCATCGGGCCCGACGGCACGAGCGATGGCTATGAGTTTGTGGACGAGGTCGTGGGCGGCCGCATTCCGCGCTCGCTGATCCCCGCCGTGGACAAGGGTGTCCAGGAGACCATGAAGGACGGCATCATTGCCGGCTACCCGCTCACGGGCATTCGCGTGGCTGTGTACGACGGCTCGTATCACAGCGTCGACTCCAACGAGATGGCGTTCCGCGCGGCGGCTCGCATCGGCCTGCGCAAGGCGTGCGCCGATGCCGATCCGGTGGTGCTGGAGCCCATCGAGGAAATTACGGTGACTATCCCCGAGAGCTACGCCGGCGCCGTGATGGGCGACATCTCGGCATCGCGCGGTCGCGTGACGGGCATGGAGACCGATGAGCGCGGCGACACCGTGGTCATCGCCCAGGCGCCGCTGGCCGAGCTGACGGATTATTCGACGCGTCTGCGCTCTATTACGCGCGGCACGGGCGACTTTACCATGAAGCCCGCCGGCTACGAGCAGGTGCCTTATGACGTTCAGGCCAAGCTGGTCGAGCGCTATGAGGAGGGCCGCGCCAAGTAGCGTGGGGCTTTGCCTGCAACATACATGCTGATGCAAGGGCCGCTCTGGGCAATCCAGAGCGGCTCTTTTTGATCCCTGGGGGACGGAGGAAAACGGATCATGTTAGGTTTTGGGGCAGCTTGATTGGCCCTAGTCTCCCGAGGCCTGGTTGCGGCCGGTGGTGTAGTCGATCTGCACATGCGGCTGCAGGTTGTAGCAATATACGTGGAAGCAGAGGGTCTTGCCGTGGTCCTCGACCGATTGCGCCTCAAGGCGCACGCCGCGGCAGACAAGTTCCTCTTCGCTATACATGGGCGTGACGCGGTAGAGCACGTGGTTGCCCGTGTCGCGGATGTAGCCGAGAATCTGCTCTTCAAACGGTAGCATGCCCGTCTCGTTGAGATAGCGCGTGCCGGTGAGGAGATTCTTACGGTTGGCGTTTTCGCCGCAGAGCGACCAGGCGATAAGGTGGCAGCGGTTGTAGAGGCTCTGGCCCGGAATAAAGTCGTAGCGCTGCTGGTGCCATCCAGTGGGATGGATACGCGAGATATCGCCGCGCTCGCCTTGACCGAGTGATTCGGGGCCCACGCAGGCGAGCGCTTTGCGGGTGCGGCCCAGGCTGTCGAGCTTGGAGAACTTCTTAAAGCAACCCTCTTCTATAGCGCGCCCGTATTCATCGAGCGTGAATGACGGCGTGCCGAGCGGGTGCGTGCTATCGGCGCGCAGGGCAACATAGGGGTTACCCGCGTAGTCAGGAATGCTGCTGAGGTATACGCCACGGGCGCGGTCGAGGTCGGGGTTTTCGACCTCGTCGATGGGGGTGGCGCTGTTTGCGGATGCGTCGTCACCGGTGTCGGTTGCGGCGGAATCGGAGCCATCGCCAGAGTCTTGGCTATTTTGAGAGTCCGAGGAGCTCGCTGTTCCCGATTCGAGCCGGGCAACCAGGTCTGCCTCGTCGTCAGTGCGGCTGGGACTCTCGTCTTGCTTCTCGGCCAGGGCTACCGCCTGCTCATCACTTTGCGGCGAGAGTAGTCTGGGCGCCCCGTCGAGCGACCCTGTGAACAACGCAAACCCCAGCACCACGGCGGTGCCGATGGAAAGTGCTTGCTTGTAGGCGGACTTGCGCGACATGGAGACTCCTGGATGGACGGTTGGGAATCTACCAGTCTAGCAGGAGCCGGCAGGGGCCGTTCTGTCGAACAAATACTTAAGATTTGGGACAAACGCTACGGATTCAATTGCCTCATATTTGACGTATGGCTAGATCGAGGTGGAACCGAGCCAATTGAGTTTACATTCGAGAATGCGCTGCTCACCTGGCGTGCTGCTGCCATCGAGTAGCGCGAGGAGCATCTCGGCCGCCTCTCTGCCTTCCTGGTCGACGGGCTCGATGATCGTGGAGACGGTCGGCGTGGTGAGGTTGGTCCAGTCTTCGCAGTTGAGTCCCAAAAGACCGATTTGCTGCGGAAGTAGATGGGCCATGGGCTGGAGAGCCTTGTAGACACGGGGAAGTGCCCACTGATTTTGCACGAAGATAAGGGTTCGCTTGGCGGGGTTGAACTTGTATTTAAAGTACTCGGTAAGCTCACCGACCGACGGCTTGTTGTGGTCGATGGGAATCGCTTTGTAGAGCTGTCCGTTCGCTGCCAGCGCCTCGGCATACCCCTGAAAACGCTCCATGCGGGTGCGCATTTCGGTCATGTTGGCGGCAATGGAAAAGAAATCTTCGTAACCGGCGTCGAGGAGTGCCTGCGTGGCGTTGTACACACCGTCGTAAAGGTTGGTTTTGATCCAGCTGGTACCTGGGCTATAGATGGCCGCATCGAAAAAGACGACGGGCTTACCGGCGCGCTTGATGCGGTCATGGACGGCCTTGAAATTTGCCGTGGGCTGGATGATAAAGCCATCGACGCCCAGCGAGAGCAGTTTGTCGACATACATGAGCTCGGTTTCGGGGTTAAAGTTGCTCGTGCAAACGACCGTCTGGTAGCCCGCGGGGAGCATGACCTGCTCCATGCCGTTGAGGACGAGGCCCGCCCACTTGTTGGTGTTATCCAAAATGATAATGGCGATGACGTGGGTCTGTTTGCCGGTGAGTGTTTGCGCCTGGGCGTTGGGGACGTATCCCAGCTCCTTGATGACGCGCGCAATCTTTGCCTGCGTCTTCTCGCTAAGCTTTTCTCGTTTGTCGTTGAGGTAATACGAGACGCTTGCCGTCGAGGTTCCCGCCTCTCGAGCGACGTCTGCGATCGTAACGCGCTGTTTTGCCACAGCGACTCCTTCCGACAGATGAGCATTTTCCAACATGATGACTTTGAGTCTTGGTGTGGGATGCGCTTCGGTGAGCGACCTTTTCCTTTCATATGAGTATGCAACAAATGCGGTATACGGGTGGGGTTGAAATTTGTGACCGGCATGCGCATCTGCCGTCTACCGAGAAAATCAAATACTTCTTGACTTTTGAAATCGAGGGTAAAATCGCAGGATTCATTTTTGGTTAAACGCATAACTAAATCGCATAACTAATGCCCTGACCTGCGAGTTTACCGAAATAAGCTGGCATTAAGAAAAACGAGCACCTATATTGGTCTTGTCGAAAAGACAGCAAGTCCAAACGGCAGGGGATGCTCCGGAGGCCTCCGCAAACGGTGTCTTGCGCACGCAACTCTATGAAAAGAGGGAAGCAATGAAGATCGTAGGCGTTGCCGCCTGTACCGTGGGTATCGCCCACACGTATATGGCCCAGAAGGCGATTCAGGATGAATGCGCCGCCCGTGGCATCGAGTGCAAAGTCGAGGCTCAGGGTGGCCTGGGTATCGAGAACGAGCTGACGCAGGAAGACGTGGATTCCGCCGACCTGGTGCTCGAGTCCGTCGACGTGGGCGTCGAGAACGAGGATCGTTTTGAGCAGAAGATGGCCGAGGGAAAGTTCCTGAAGGTCGGCACCTCGGATGTAATCGCCGATCCGGTGAAGATCATTGACCAGGCCGTTGAGATTATCAAGGCGACGGGCGGCGCCGTTGACGCGCCCAAGGCCGAGGCCAAGGCAGAGGAGAAGGCCGTCTCCGCTGCCCCGCAGGCCCCGACACCGGCGTCCAAGCAGTCTATCTTTGCCGATCCTGGTAAGACGCTGCTCAATGCATTCAATACCGGCGTTTCCTATTTTATCCCCATCGTCGTTATCGGCGGCGTGTTTCTCGCCTTCTCGCTGGCATCCGGTACCGCCGGCGCCAACGGCATGGAGGTTACGAACCCGCTGATGGTGAGTCTTAACACCATCGGCATGGCCGGCATCTCCATGATGATCCCGGTGCTTGCGGCTTACATCTCCTACTCGATGGCTGGCAAGCCCGCGCTCGCCCCCGGTTTTGTCCTGGGTTACCTGGTCAACAACGCAGTCGTTACCCCTAACGGCAACGGCGTTTCGACCGGCTTCTTGGGCGCCATGATCATGGCAGTTATCTGCGGCTACTTTGTCCGCTGGATGAAGACCTGGAAGGTCAACAACACCATCCAGACCATCATGCCCATCCTGATCATCCCGATTCTGACCTCGCTTGTCCTGGGCATGGCCTATATCTACATCCTGGCCACGCCGCTTGGCTTTGTGATGGACTGGCTCACTGGCGTGCTCGGTAGCCTGCAGGGCGGCTCCGCAGTTGTCCTGGGTCTGGTCATTGGCGTTATGACCGCCTTCGATATGGGTGGCCCCATCAACAAGACCGCCTCGACCTTCACCATGGCCATCATGGCCTCCGGTATCTACGGTCCTAACGGTATGTTCCGCGTCGCCGTCGCCGTTCCCCCGATCGCCTGTGGCCTCGCTGCGCTCATCGCCAAGAACAAGTTCGATGACGCCGACCGCCAGATGGGCATCTCCGCACTGTTCATGGGCTGCATCGGTATTACCGAGGGCGCTATCCCCTTCGCGGTCAAGGACCTCGGTCACACCCTTCCCGGCATTTGCATCGGCTCTGCTGTGGGTGCGGCGCTTGCCGCCTTCCAGGGCATCGATTGCTACGTCCCGCACGGTGGCTTTATCGTCGCCCTTGCCACCAACAACGTCGCGCTGTTCTGCCTGGACATCGTGATTGGCGCCGTGGTCGCCGCTGCAATCCTGATTGCCATGAAGCCCACGCTCGACAAGCAGGCCAAGTAAACCTTTAAGGACTCCGGTTGTGCGGAGGGATGGATTTGACTCCGCACAGCCGCCCCTACACAACAAAATCCATCCGTACTGATAGGGCCCACATCTGGGTCCCAGGGAACTTTTGTCAAAAATCCTCTGGAGAAGGAGAACAAAATGTCCAACCTCACCATCCGTCAGGCCGTTCAGGGCATGCTCAAGCTGCAGGATAGCGGCGATCACGCAACCATGGTCGGCATTGGTCCCATGAGCCCCAACCTGATTCAGGCCGTGTTCGAGCTTGCCAAGGACGAGGATTTCCCGCCCATGTTTATCGCCAGCCGCAACCAGGTCGATATGGACGAGATGGGCGCCGGCTACGTCAACGGTTGGGACCAGACGCGCTTTGCCGCCGACATCAAGAAGGTCGCCGACGAGGTGGGTTACACCGGTCCGTACTACCTGTGCCGCGATCACGGCGGTCCGTGGCAGCGCGACGAGGAGCGTAACGCCCACCTGCCCGAGGACGAGGCCATGGAGCTCGCCCGCAAGTCCTTCGTCGCCGACATGGAGGCAGGCTTTGACCTGCTGATGGTCGACCCCACCAAGGACCCCTATCAGATCGGCAAGGTTATTCCGCTCGACGTGGTGCTTCGCCGCACGATCGATCTTATCGACTACCTTGAGCAGTACCGTCGCGAGCATAACCTGCCCGAGGTTGCCTATGAGGTCGGTACCGAGGAGACCAATGGCGGCTTGACCTCTACCGATAAGTACGAGGAGTTCATTTCTCAGCTGCAGCCCGAGCTCGAGAAGCGCGGCTGCCCCATGCCCACCTTTATCGTCGGCCAGACCGGTACGCTCACCCGTTGGACCGAGCAGGTCGGTCATTACAACTTCAAGAATGCCCGCGAGCTCGCCGACATGGCTAAGCGCTACGGCGTGGGCCTGAAGGAGCACAACGCCGACTATCTGGATGACGCGACGCTGCTCGAGCACATCCCGGCTCACGTGACGGCCTCCAATGTCGCCCCTCAGTACGGCACCGAGGAGACCCGCGCTTACCTCAAGCTCTGCGCTACCGAGCAGATTCTGGTCGACAACGGCCTGTGCGATGATCCCTCCGACCTGTATCACACGCTGCTGGTCAAGGCTATCAAGACCGAGCGTTGGCGCAAGTGGATGACCGGCGACGATGTCAACCTGCAGGTTGACGACATTCTGGCCGACGACGAGCTCAGCCTGAAGATTCTGGATGTCTCCGGCCACTACGCGTTCAACGATCCCGAGGTCAAGGAGCAGGTCGAGAAGCTCTATCGCAACCTCGCTGCCCAGGACATCGACGGCAAGCGCTTTGTGATCGAGCACATCAAGCGCCCGATCAAGCAGTACGTCGTCGGTCTTAACCTCAAGGGCGTCACGACCCGCATCGAGAAGGCCCTCGAGGACTAGGTAGTTCCGGCGTTTTGACAAACGCCGGACCGGTCGACGCTGCGCGGGCATCTGCCGGGCAATCTGGCGCTCAAGCCGTCGCTCGCGTACCAAAGTACGCTTCGCTCCTCTTTCGCACCACCTTGCCACGGCAGCTGCCCGCTCGCTGACGTTGGATTGACCGACGATTGGGCCGCTGTCCTTAGGATTACTAGCAATTCATTTGAAGGAGTTTGCAACATGAAGTTCTTTATCGATACCGCCAACCTTGACGAGATCGCCGAGGCCAAGAGCTGGGGTTGCCTTGCCGGCGTCACCACCAACCCGTCCCTGTACGCCAAGACCGGCGGCAAGCTGGCCGACTTTGAGCCCCATATGCTCAAGATTGCCGAGCTCTGCGAGGGCCTGCCCGTGTCCGCCGAGTCCACCGCGACCACTGCCGAGGGCATGATCGAGGAGGGCAAGCGCCTTGCCGCCCTCGCCCCCAACATTGTGGTCAAGCTCCCCGTGTGCGAGGCCGGCCTCGCCGCCTGCCGCGCGCTGGCCGATGCAGGCGTGCGCGTCAACATGACGCTCGTCTTCTCGCCGACGCAGGCCCTTATGGCCGCCAACGCCGGCGCTCGCTACATCAGCCCGTTTGTGGGACGCTTCGACGACATCGCCGAGGACGGTATTTCGCAGCTCGACAACGTTGTGACCTGCATCAAGAACTATGACTGGACTGGCAAGAACGTCGACGACACCGTCGAGATCATCACCGCATCCGTCCGCACGCCTAATCACGTGACCCAGGCGGCGCTGCTTGGTGCCGACATTGCGACCGTCCCCATGGCCGCTCTTAAGAAATGCTTGCATCACCCGCTGACCGACCAGGGCCTTGCCTCGTTCGAGGCTGACTGGAAAAAGGTCGTCGAGGCACAGTAACGATGGTTCTGCCGGCCCAGCATTTGTTATGCCGGGCCGGCGTGCTCAAGAGAGGAAACTCCATGACCGATCAGGAACTGGCCAAGATCGCCAATGAGGTTCGCCGCGGTATTGTCACGGGTGTCCACGCCGCCAAGTCGGGGCATCCGGGCGGATCGCTTGGCGCCGCCGACATTATGACCTACCTCTACTTTGAGGAAATGGATGTCGACCCGGCGAATCCGAGCCGCGCCGAGCGCGATCGCTTTGTGCTCTCCAAGGGACATTGCGCTCCGGCACTCTATGCCGTGCTCGCCGAGCGCGGGTTCTTCCCCAAGGAGGAGCTCGAGACGCTCCGTCATATCGGCAGCCGCCTGCAGGGCCATCCCAATATGAATGACACGCCGGGCGTCGACATGTCTACCGGATCGCTCGGTCAGGGTATCTCCGCCGCGGTTGGAATGGCACTCGCCGCAAAGCACTGGGGTGACAGCTACCGCGTCTACACGCTGTTGGGCGACGGCGAGTGCGAGGAGGGCCAGGTGTGGGAGGCGGCCATGTTCGCCGGCAACCACGACTTGGATAACCTCGTCGCTATCGTCGATCACAATGGCCTGCAAATTGACGGCAGTATCGACGAAGTTAACTCGGCTATGCCGCTTGCCGACAAGTTCCGCGCCTTTAAGTGGCATGTGATCGAGCTTGCCGACGGTAACGACATGGCGCAGATTGCCGCCGCCTTTGCCGAGGCCCGCAAAGTGAGCGACTCGCCCGTGGCCATTATCGCCGAGACGGTGAAGGGCAAGGGCGTCTCCTTTATGGAAAACCAGGTGGGCTGGCACGGCAAGGCGCCCAACGATGAACAGTTTGAGCAGGCCATGGCCGAGCTCGCAGCAGCAGGGGAGGAGCTCTAATGGCAGACGTCAAGAAAGTCGCCACGCGCGTTAGCTATGGCGAGGCACTTGTCGAGCTGGGCAATGAGCGCGATGACTTTGTGGTTCTCGATGCCGACCTGGCCGCCGCCACGCAGACCGGTAAGTTTAAGGCTGTGCATCCTGAGCGCTTCTACGATGCCGGCATTGCCGAGAGCAACTTGATGGGGCTCGCCGCTGGCATTGCGACTACGGGCCATGTCGCCTTTGCGAGTACCTTTGCCATGTTCGCCGCCGGCCGCGCGTACGAACAAGTGCGTAATTCCATCGGCTATCCGCACCTCAACGTCAAAATTGGCGCCACGCATGCGGGTATCTCGGTCGGTGAAGACGGCGCAACGCATCAGTGCTGCGAGGACATCGCGCTCATGCGCACGATCCCGGGTATGACGGTAATCGTTCCCGCCGATGACATCGAGGCTCGCGCTTGCGTGCGCGCCGCCTATGAGTTTGAGGGGCCGGTCTACATGCGCTTCGGCCGCCTGGCAACACCGGTCATCAACGACCGCGAGGACTATGAGTTCAAGATTGGTCGCGGCGTGGTCGTGCGCGAGGGGTCCGATGTGACCATCATCGCTTGTGGCCTCATGGTCGCCGAGGCGCTTGAGGCTGCCGAGGCGCTCGCTGCCGATGGTATCGACGCCGAGGTTATCAACATGCACACGATCAAGCCACTTGATGAGCGCCTGTTGGTTGCCAGCGCCAAGAAGACTGGACGTGTGGTCACCGCCGAGGAGCATTCGATTATCGGTGGTCTTGGCGAGGCCGTGGCCTCGGTGCTCGCGGAACAGCATCCGGTGCCGATGCGACGCGTCGGCGTGCGCGATGTGTACGGCGAGTCTGGCCCTGCGGTCGATTTGCTGCACAAGTACGGTTTGGACGCCGACGGCATCGAAGCTGCGGTCAGGTCTGTGTTGTAAGGAAGGTTTCCATGGGATTTGTATCTGCCAACCAAGTGACGATCGGGTATACCGCCGCCTCGCGCGAGGACGCCCTGCATTATTTGTCTGAGCAGGCAATCGAGCTCGGCTTCGCCGATGACGCATCTGCCGTAGAGGCTGCCTTTATTGCTCGCGAGAACGAGGCCGAGACCGGCCTTGTCGCCGGTTTTGCCGTTCCGCATGCCAAAAGCGACGCGATTCACACGCCGGGCGTTGCCGTGCTTAAACTGGCCGAGCCCGTTGAATGGCCGAGCTTCGATGGGGTGCCCGTCGATGTTGCGCTCGCGCTGTACGTGCCCGCCGGCGAAGCTGGAACCACGCACCTGCGTCTGCTCTCCAAGGCTGCCGTGATGCTGATGGACGCCGGTTTTCGTGACAAGGTGCGCGAAAGCACCGATCCCGCCGAGATTGCCGAGCTCATCAATAGTGGGCTCGAAGGCTAGAACGGTCATCCCGTTCAATCAATTGATCCTTCTCCAAGGAAAAGGGCTGCGACGCCATATAGGTGTCGCAGCCCGCGCAGCGCCGAGCAGTTACGCCGTTTGTAAAACGGCGTAACCTAAAGATTCATGTTGCCGTGGATGTAGGGGGTGACCTCGGGGAAGATGTGGCCGCAGCCCAGCTCGCGCAGCGCGGACTCGATGACGGCGGGCAACGGGGTTTTGCCCTCGGCATCGACGGCGCTGCCGAGGGCGGCAATCTTGGTGACATCTGCGGGGGCGGCCTCGATATGCATGCAGCCGCCGACCAAGCGCGCGCGAACCTGCGCCAGGTCAAGATCGTGTAGGTAGTCCTCGCAGGCACGGATTAAATCGACCTTCTCGCGCGTAAGCTCCTCGCCCGTGGGGACGCGCGTGGCAAGACAGGCTCCCGCCGGCAGGTTCCAAACGGGATAGCCCCATGCGCGCAGCAGCTCGCGCTCTTCGTCCTTGGTAAAGCCGACCTCCATGAGAGGGGAGCGTACCCCGAGCTCTTTTGCCGCGCGCATGCCAGGGCGGTAGTCACCGCGATCGCTTGCATTGCTGCCGTCGATGACGGTGGGAAAGCCGAGCGACTTGGCGTGGTTGACGATGGCGGTAAAGCCGGCGTGCTTGCAGTGGTAGCATCGATTGGCGTCATTGCAGGCTACTTGGGGGAGCTGCAACTGATCGACCGAAAGATTGAGCACGGGGAGCTTAAAGTGCGGCTCCTCGTTGGCTTGCCCGTCAACGGACCGCTCAAACGAAGCCTGTTCAGGCGTGCCGATGAGCGGTGTGGTGAGGTGAACGAGAAGCGTGCTGCCAGGCATGATGCGGGCGCAGGCCGCGGCTAAAAAGCTGCTGTCGACGCCGCCGGAAAAGCCGATGGCGACGCGTCCGTATGCCAAAAGCAGCTGCTCGAGCGCTGCGAGTTTGTACTGAAGCTCCTCTGCAGGTGCGGCGGTGTCTGAAAGCATGAAAGTTCCTTACAGTTATTAAAACTCGGATGAAACTATAATCCTACCGAGCCACTCGCCATAAGACTTCTATCTATGTAACGAAAGTGCAATATGCTATATACGTTATATACAAGTTTGTAAAGTGCGGTAGAGTGGCGGTAATGCAATCCGGCGAGGGGATCGATATGATCAAGGCTGTTATTTTTGACATGGACGGAACGCTGGTCGATACCGAGCGTTTGGGCATCAAGGCATGGAAGGCGGGCGCCGCCGAGCTGGGGGTCGCGATTGATGATGCGCTGATCCATCAGTTTATCGGCCGCACGCTACCTGATGTCATGCACATCCTTGATAAGCATTACGGCAGCCACGAAACCACCGAGGCGATTTATGTCCGCCACAAGGAGATTCGCGACGAGATGGTCAAGACCGATCTGGAGCTTAAGGCCGGCGCCGCCGAGTGCATAGACGAGCTGCTGGCTGCGGGCTATCACGTGGGCCTTGCGACGTCGTCGCGCCTCGTTACGGCCGAGCGCAACCTTAAGATGGTCGGCCTCTTTGACAAGTTTGAGACGGTGACTTGCGGCGAGGACGTCGTGCATGGCAAGCCCGATCCCGAGATGTATCTGCTTGCCTGCGAGCGCGCGGGCTTTGTCCCCGAGGAATGTGCCGTGGTCGAGGATTCGCGCAACGGCTGCGTCTCGGGCATTACGGCCGGCTGTCATGTCTTTGCCGTCCCCGACATCGTGCCGCTGCCGCAGGACGTGGTGGATGGCTGCGAGGCCGTACTCGATACGTTGTTCGACCTGGCGGCGGCAGTCAAGGCCGTGCGCTAGACAGCTGCGGCGTTGAAACGAGCAATTGCCCACGTTTGCGCTTAAGCAAAAGGGGCCCGGCAATGGTCGGGCCCCTTTTGCTTAAGCGGCGACTTAGCATACTTGCGGGCGTGCTATAGATACGCGCCGAGATTGATGGCGGTGGCTTCGGTTTGGCTGCTCGCCTGGGTGCTGGCGCGCTCCAGTAGGAACGGACGCACCAGTTCTTGGCGGTTGATATCCTCGGCGGCGGTGACTGTGGTGACGGTGCGCGCTGCAGAGCCGATGCGGACGCGTTTGGCCTTGGCGATGGGCTTGTTCTCGATCTGCTCCATGAGGAGCTGTACGCCCTTACGGCCGATTTCGTAGCCAGGCGGTGCTACCGTGGTGAGCGGGACCGACCCGCTCCATGCAAGTGGGTTGCCGTCGCAGCCGGCCACGCGGACCTGCTCGGGGACAGAGATGCCTTTGTCGATCAACGCCGAGATAACGCCCGAGGCCAATACATCGGAAAGGCCGATGACAAAATCGGGGCGCTCGTCGGAAGAGCGCTCGGCAATCTGCGCGCCGATGCTGTAGCCGTCGACTGCGGTATTCCACTCTCCGGCGTCAATGACCTCAATTTTGATATCGGGATGCAGGGCGAGGGCCTTGTGAATGCCAAGCACGCGTAGGGTGAGCTGCATAAATGCCGCTCTGCCCACGACGGTGATATGGTGTGCACCGCGGGCGATAGCGAGCTCGGCGATAATGCGCCCTTGCGCCTCGTTGTCGGCGGCCACGTAGTAACCTGGCTCGGAACAGTGGATGTCCAGATGGACGATCGGAACGGGCATCTTGGTCATAGCGGGGTGCCAGTCGGGGGACGCCATGGGCTGAACCATGACACCGGACATCTGCGTGCCCATAAAATAACGCAGGTAATGGTCCTCGAGAATATCGTCGTTATCGGCGTTGGCGATGAGCAGGTCGTAACCGTGCTTGCGGGCCTCGTTGTGGGCGCCGCTGGCAATTTGGAGCGAGAAGCCATGGTCGAGACGGGGGAGCACCAGGCCAAAGGACTTGGTGGCGCCGCCCGCGAGCTGACGAGCGCTTTGGTTGGGCAGGTAGCCAAGGCGATTGATGGTCTCGTTGATGAGCTTGAGGGTTTCGGGGCGCAGCTTTTCGGGGTGGTTGAGCGCGTTGGATACCGTGCCCAGCGAAACCCCTGCCTCGCGCGCGACATCGCTGATTTTAACCTTTGCCATAGCGGCCCCTTTGATGCGTTTCAAGTACGAGTCAGATTGTAGCATCGCCCGTTCCCAGGGTGTCAAAACCCACCAATTAGGGGCAGGTTTATTTTGGCAGGTTTTATCTGGGCAAACACCGGAGTCCAGACCACACCACTGCAAGGGTGGCGCAGCGCGCTGCCTCCTTTGCGGTGGTCGCGTTGCCTGGCCCTTCAATTGTCTCGATCTGTAACATCTGGACGACAAAACAAGACCTACCTGTTACAGATTGAGACAGATCGCCGGGGCCGGGCGGAAAATCTCGATCTGTAACAGCAAACCCTCTTTCGGCGCCCCAGATGTTACAGATTGAGACGTTTCGGCGGAGCTTGTTGTCAGACACCCGAACCACCACAAAGGTGCCTGTCCCCCTTTGTGGTGGTTTTGGCGCGGCTGGGCTGCGCGTTAAACGGTGGAGTGTCTACAATGGAAGCCGCTTTGAACGTAGATTGAAAGGCTTTGGTATGACTCGCGCTGTTTCTCGTCGTGATTTCCTGGGTTTGATCGCCGGTGCTGCAATGGTTGCGGCGAGCGGTTGCGCTGGCAGTGGCGCTGACAAGGGCTCTGCCGCTGGTTCTGCTGCGGTTGCGGGCGACGATATCAAGGGCGCCAAGCTCACCTTTGTGGGCGACGATGCCTTTGCGCCCTATCGCTATCTGGAGACGCAGTCGGACGGCAAGCAGAAGGTTGTCGGCCTGGATATCGCCATTGCCGACGAGATGGCCTCGCGCCTGGGCTTTTCTTACGACTTTGAGCCGCAGGACTTTGCCGCCACGCTTGCATCGGTGCAGAGCGATGACAAGGCCTTTACCATGGCGATGAGCTCCAACGAAGAGCGCGAGCAGACCTATGACTTCACGCGCGGCTACTATCAGCCGCTTGTGGGCGTTCTCACGCTCGGCGGCGATCCCGTCAAGCGCGTTGAGGACCTCGCCGGCAAGTCTATCGCCTGCACCACCGGTACCGTGCAGAACAAGTTCATCGCCAAGGTCATGCCCGATGCTGATATTCACACGTACGACGGTGGCGACCAGTGCCTGCAAGAGGTGCTCGCCGGGCGCATCGATGCCTACCTGTGTGACGGCGCCGAGGGCCAGTCCATGCGCGATGCGAATGAGGGCCTGGTGCTGGGCCTGCTCGATCGCTCCGAGACGAGCGATCACGTGGGCGTGTACCGCCTGATGGCCAAGAAGGGTGCCGGATTTGTCGCGGCGCTTGACGAATGCATCGGCGAGATGCTCGAGGACGGCACCATCGATGACTGCATCAAGCAGTATGTGGGCGCCGACTTTATGTGGAACGGCGACTATTCCGCTTCCGGTACGTCGACGGTTGCCGGAAAATAGCGAGCCGGTGAGGCGCGCGCCAAGGGCATGCTGATGAAGTTTGAACTGCTAGAACCATATATACCGATGTTTATGAGCGGCCTGGTCGTGACCTGTCAGGTGACGGCCGCCGCGCTGGCCATAGCACTCGTCCTGGGCTTTCTTATTGCCGTGCTCAAGGTTTTGCCCTGTCGCCCGTTACGTGCGGTGCTCAACTTCTACACCTCTATCTTTCGCGGCGTGCCGCTCATCGTGTTGCTTTTTTTGGCGTACTTTGCGACGCCGCAGCTCACGGGCTTCAAAATTTCGATGTTTGCCGCCGGTGCCATTACGCTGGGGCTCAACGGCTCAGCGACGGTGTCCGAGACGGTGCGCGGTGGTATCGAGGGCGTTGACCGGGGGCAGTACGATGCCGCTCGGGCCATCGGGCTTCGCTATGTTCCCATGATGCGCAAGATCATCGTTCCGCAGGCGATGCGCTCGATTGCCCCCGCCCTGGTCAACGAAGTGATCACGGTCCTCAAGAGCTCCTCGCTGGTGGCAACCATCGGCCTGATGGATATGATGCGCGCCGCCCAGAGCGTGCAGGCGCTCACCTATCGAGCCTTTGAACCGTTTTTAGTGGTGGCCGTGGTCTACTACGTCATTGTCATGGCGCTCACGGCCCTGGGCAATCGGCTCGAAGGCCGCCTGCGTCCCTAGGGGAGTGCCAACCACCGCAAAGGTGCCTGTCACCGTTGTGGTGGTAGGGTGTGTGCATCGAGTGGTATCCAGTTTAAGATACCACTTCTGGTATATCAGCTTGCGTTTGTGTGAGTACAATACTCGGACGTTATACGTCTCAGCGCCCGTCGTGCGTGGGCGTTTTGCAGTCACGCGAGCGAAGGGATTTATCCTATGTGCGGAATTGTCGGCTACACCGGCTCTGATATTGCAAAGAACATTCTGGTCACGGGCCTTAAGCGTATGGAATATCGCGGTTATGACTCCTCGGGCGTCGCGCTCGAGGTGGGCGAGGGCGCCGCGGCTCACCTCGACGTCATCCGCCGCGTGGGTAAGGTTGCGGGCCTGGAGAGCGAGCTTTCCAATATCGACAGCGACGCTACCTGCGGTATCGGCCATACCCGCTGGGCCACTCACGGCAAGCCTTCCGTTGTCAACGCCCATCCCCACACCAGCTGCGATGGTCGCATCGCCATCGTCCACAACGGCATCATCGAGAACTTCGCCGAGCTGCGCGAAGAGCTGGAGGGCCGCGGCCATCACTTTAAGAGCGAGACCGATACCGAAGTCTTCGCGCACTTGATCGAAGAGGCCTATGCCGAGACGCGCGACCTGATGGCTTCCGTGCGCGAGGCCTGCACCCACGTGGTGGGCGCCTATGGCCTGGCCGCCGTGTGCGCCGACGAACCTGGCGTGATCGCTGTTGCCCGCAAGGACTCCCCGATTGTGGTCGGCGTGGGCGAGACCGGCTCCTACGTTGCCTCCGATGTGATCGCGCTTATCGATGCCACCCGCGATGTCGTGGTGCTCGAAGACGGTCAGTTTGCCAAGCTCACGCCCGCGGGCGTCGAGTATACCGACGAGGCCGGCAACGTTATCGAGCCCAAAATCACCCATATCGACTGGGACCTGGACATGGCCGAAAAGGGCGGTTATCCCGACTTTATGCTCAAGGAGATTCACGAGCAGCCGCGCGTGGTGCGCGACACGCTGGTGGGCCGCATGACTCCTGCCGGTGAGCTCGATATCGACGAGCTGGGCCTTTCGCTCGAGGAACTCAACGATATCGACCGCGTATATGTGATTGCCTGCGGCACCAGCTACCACGCCGGACTCATCGCCAAGAACCTTATTGAGGGCTGGGCTCGTATTCCTACCGAGGTTGAGGCGGCTAGCGAGTTCCGCTACCGCAACCCCATCATCACGCCGACGACGCTCGTCGTGGCCGTGTCCCAATCGGGCGAGACGGCCGACACCCTTGCCGCCATTCGCGATGCGCGCATCAAGGGCGCCAAGGTCTTTGGCATCACCAACGTGGTGGGCAGCCCGGTGGCGCGCGAAAGCGACGGCGTCATCTACACCAAGGCCAACAAGGAGATTGCAGTCGCCTCGACTAAGAGCTTCATCGGTCAGGTCGTGAGCCTCACGCTTTTGGCCTTGCTGCTGGCGCAGGTCAAGTACCGCTTGACCACCAAGCAGACGCGCATGCTGTTCCGCGAGCTTTCCGATACGGCCGAGCAGATTCAGTGGATCCTGGATACGCAGACCGAGGCCGTGCACGAGGCCGCGCTTGTGTGCAAGGACGCGCAGTCCGCGCTGTTCGTGGGTCGCGGCATGGGCGCCGCCATTTCTTATGAGGGCGCGCTTAAGCTCAAGGAGGTCAGCTACCTGCATGCCGAGGCATATGCCGCCGGCGAGATGAAGCACGGCCCCATCGCGCTGATCGATCCGGGTTTCCCTGTCATCGCGGTGGCAACCAAGAGCGCAACGTACGATAAGACGGTGTCGAACCTCATGGAGTGCAAGGCTCGCGGCGCCAAGGTCATCGTCGTTGCTACCGAGGGCGACGAGGAAATCAACAAGATTGCCGACTGCATCATTCGCGTGCCGTCCGTCCGTGACGTGTTCAGCCCCATCACGGCGAGCGTTCCGCTGCAGCTGCTCGCCCGCGAGGTGGCCATCCTGCGCGGTTGCGACGTTGACCAGCCTCGCAACCTCGCTAAGAGCGTGACCGTGGAGTAGTTGTTGTTCCGCCGTTCTGGCGACCAAGGCCCGGCTCCGTTGCGGCGGAGCCGGGCCTTGTTGCATTTGCCCAGATAAAACCTGCCAAAATAAACCTGTCCCTTTTTGGCAGGTTAGCGGAGCTTGCTGGTCTCGAAGTACTCGGGGAACTGGTCCAGAACTTCGGTTTGGTTGCGGAACATCATGTGCAGGTGCTTGCTGACCAAAAAGCTCGCTTCGATGGGGTCGCGACCGGCGATAGCGCGGCGAATCTGCTTGTGCTCGTTCACGATGTCCTGATTGTCGAGAACCTGCGTGGCAGCGCGCAGCCAGCGGAAGCGCTCCAGGTCGGCATTGGTCTCTTCGAGCCACGACCACACGGTGCTGCGACATGCGATGCTAAAAATCATGTGATGCATGAGGTTGTCGCTCAAAAAGAAGCCGATGCGATCCTCTTCGGCCATGGCCTTTTCCTGCAGCACGATGGCGCGGTCGAGCTGTTCGATGCCTGCCGAGGTGGCGCGCGCACAGCACTCCACGATCACCTGCTTTTCCAGATGCTCGCGGATGTAACAGGCACTCTCGGCAAGGGTGAGGTTGATGGGTGAGACGTAGGTGCCACTCTGGGGCACGGTGCGCACCAGGCCTTCCTGCGCCAAGCGAACCAAAGCCTCGCGCACGGGCGTGCGACCCATATCCAGGTCATCGCAAAGTTGCTTGACGCCCAGCTTTTCGCCCGGCTTGTAGTCCAGGTAGACGATTTTGCGTCGAATGGTGTGGTAGGACTGGTCCTGTAGGCTCGTTTCCTGCTCGCCGACGTGCATCGATTCTTCCATAGCGCCTCGCAACTGTTCTATCAAACTCATATGTCAGTTGTTAATTATGCCGCGAATCAGCTCTCCGCGGTGGGTAATTCGGCTGTCGCCCGAGAACTATTGCGGCATCTTAGTCTGTGTTTGCGCAAGGCTGCGCTCAATGTTGCCGTATCATAAGCCGTCGCAAACGTGAAATAGAAAGAAGGAATCCCATATGCAACTGGCAAATATCGTACGCGAGCGCTGGAAAGGCGTCTTGTTCTGCCTGATTATCGCCGTTCCCGCGACGTTGCTCGGAAAACAAATTGAGGTGGTCGGCGGGCCGGTGTTTGCCATCCTCTTTGGCATGGTCCTGGCGCTCGTCTTTCCCAAGAATCGTCGCGAACAGCTCGCCGCCGGCGTCACCTATACGTCCAAAAAAGTCTTGCAGTACGCGGTTATCCTGCTTGGCTTTGGCATGAACCTCTCCCAGATTCTGTCCAAGGGCGCCCAGTCGCTGCCGATTATCGTGGCGACAATCTCGACCTCGCTTGTCATCGCCTTTGTGCTCTGCCGCGTTATGAACGTGCCGGGCAAGATCGCGACGCTTGTGGGTGTGGGTTCGTCGATTTGCGGCGGTTCTGCTATCGCCGCGACCGCACCCGTCATCGATGCCGACGATCGCGAGATTGCCCAGGCCATTTCGGTCATCTTCCTGTTTAACGTTATCGCGGCGCTCGTGTTTCCAACGCTCGGCGGCATGCTCGGGCTGACCAACGAGGGTTTTGGCCTGTTTGCTGGTACCGCCATCAACGACACCTCGTCCGTAACGGCTGCGGCGAGCGCTTGGGACAGCATGCATCCCGGCGCCAATGTGCTCGAGAGCGCCACGGTGGTCAAGCTCACCAGGACGCTGGCCATCATTCCCATCACGCTGGCGCTTGCTTGCTGGCAGATGCATCTGGCGCGCAAGGCCGGCGGCGACGCCAAAAGCACGTTCTCCCTTAAACGCGCGTTTCCCATGTTTGTGCTGTTCTTTGTGCTGGCGAGCGTGATCACTACGGTGCTTCAGCTTCCCGCGTCCTTTACGGCGCCCATCAAGGAGCTGTCGAAGTTCTTCATTGTGATGGCCATGGCGGCTATTGGTTTTAATACCGATATCGTCGAGCTGGTCAAAAAGGGCGGCAAGCCCATCGCATTGGGCTTTTGCTGCTGGATTGGCATCGCGTGCATGAGTTTGGGAATGCAGCACGTGCTGGGAATCTGGTAGAGAAGTAGCTTATTTGTGTGCTGGTTGCTGGTGAGCGCAAGCCTGCGGTGGAGCGATAGGAGCTCTTGCGGGTATGGCTTGTCCGCAGGTTTATAAGTCCCGAAGAGCTCTTATCGCCCCGCCAGGATGGCGATGCGGGGCAACATCTATACTCGCAGGACGGCGCTTTCTGCCCTATAGTGTTTGGTGGTCAATATCGTTCAATTTTGAAACACTCGGTCGTGCGACCGTCGGCGGTTGCACGACGCTGCGGACAGGGGCAAATCATGGATAGCGATGCCAAGCTGAACATCTTGACCGATGCCCTAGCTGCTGCCGGGGCCTCGGCATTGGCTATCGATGCGCGTGCGGCCGTCGCGATCTCGACCATGAATGACGCGGCGCTTGAGCGGGATGTGGCGGCTTTTGTCGCTGAGCGTCTCGACCGTATAGGAGACGGCGCGCGTCTGGTTATGGGGCGTGCGGGTACGCGCCTGAGCCTGACCGTTCGCCCCACCGACAAAGAGGGCGGGGGGCTTTGGGTCGTCGTGGTCCGCGAGGTGCGCGGCGCCGCGGCGCATGCGGGCATCGAGTGGCTCAACGCCGACGAGGTTGAGGCCCGCTACGAATCGAGCGCGTACGGCATCGTTGAGGGTGCCGCTGCGGTAGCTGCACCGGTTGCCGAGAGCTACGCGCGCGGTGTGCCCCTTATGCTCGAGGGCGAGCTGGGAGCGGGTCAGGTTGAGATCGCCAAGCGCCTCTATCTGGACGGTCCTTTTGCCGATCAGCCCTTTGTTTCCGTCGCGCTCGATGAACTCACCGATCGCGGTTGGCGCCATGTGCTCAAAAGCGCCGAATCGCCGTTGTTCCAAACAGGGCTGACCCTTTGCATTGAGGGCTGGAACGCGGTTGGCCCCCAGCGCCTCCGCGAGCTGGTCTCCACGATGGCCGACACTGCGTTGGCGACGCGCTGCCATGTGGTGCTGACGGCGAATGATATGCCGGGCGGCAGCGAAAGTGATCAGGCTGCTTTTGTGACTGAGCGCTTCGCCTGTGCGGTGAGCGTGGCGCCGGCAATCGCCGAGCAGGGAGCCGCGTCGACGAAGGTCGCGCGCTATTTGGAATATCTCGCTGATGCATTTGGGACGGCAGCGCCCACGCTGTCTGCCGCGGCGACGAAGACGCTCGATGCTTACCGCTGGCCGCGCAACTATCTGCAGCTCCGCGAGGTCTCGGAACGACTGTATATATTGGTGGGGACGGGCACGGTGGACCGCGCTGTGGCGGAGGAAGTGTTCGCCCAAGAGGACGTGATTAAGACCGCAACCTTTGGCGCCCCGACGCTTGAAAGTGACCTGTATATCCTGCGACCGCTGGCCGATACCGAGCGAGATATCGCGCATCTGGTTGTAGACCATCTCCACGGCAACCGAACCCGTGCGGCGGAGGTGCTGGGCATAAGCCGTACAACGCTGTGGCGCTTGCTGAAGGACGATGACCGTTGAGCGAGGCGCCCGTGACCGCACGCGACGCGTGTGCTACAGTCCAAAGCGTTATTGTTTCGATTTGGTTACGGCGTGCGAGGGCATATGGCTGAGACTTCAAAACCGAGCCGCAGAAGGCGGAGTGCCGCGCCGGTCAACCGACGCACAACATCGGTGACGTGGGGCAAACACGCCTCGGGGTTTGATGGCTCGTTCAAGCGCACTAAATACGGCTATCCTTCGGCAAGCGCCCGCTTGGCAATGCAGGCAGAGTCCTCGCTGTGGGGCCGCAAACGCGTGGTGGGCTCAAAGCTCAAGCACGACGGAACGCTCGGCTACATCAGCCGCGGGGCGGCTCGCCGCAGCGGGCTCAATCCCGCCGGCTGGCATCGCTACGTGCCGATCGTGGCCGCCGTTGCAGTGATCGTCATCGCGCTCGCTGCGCTCGGATATGCCGGCGGTGGCGCCAACTTGGACGCAATGTTTAAATCGCCCGAGCTCGCGCATGTAGGTACAGAAGTTGTCGAGGGCGCTCAGGCCCAGACGAGCGTCGCGCCCCAGCGCGGTATCGTTGCGGCGGCCTCCACCATCGCCGATGTGCAAAAGGACGAAGACAAGCAAGGCGACGACGTCGATGCGAATCAGACGAGCGAAACGGCAATAACTCCATCGGCGGGATAAGTTGCGAGTGGGGCAGCTAATTTGGGACGGGGCTTTTTTAGCTGCCCAAGACAGTGGCTCATTCGATGTCAGTCGCCAAAAGCGAGCGAGCCGCATTTGCGCCAAGGTGACGTGAAATGAGAGGGCGCTGACCTTCTGGTCGCGCCCTCGAAATTGAACGTCAGATTGGCGTGAATGCGGCCCGCGCAGCGTCAACGAGCCCGCCGTTCGGTAGAATGGCGGAACTAATTACCTTACGTAGACCACGTTGTCGCGGCGGGGTTTGGGCTCGGGCAGCGTGTCCTCGGCATAGCCCAGAATGCAGTGACCGACACCGCGCAGGCTGCCGTCGGCGGGTAGACCCCAACTGGCCAGTAGCTCCAGGCCCTCGGGCGAATCGAAAACCTCGTGGGCGCGATGAATCCAGCACGAATCAACGCCCAGCGCATAGGCAGCGTTGAGCAGGTTGCCCATGGCGAGCGAGCCGTCTTCCAGATGTGTGGGCACGCTGCGGTCAACCAGCACCACCACAACGGTCTTGGCGCCATAGAAGGGGTCGCTGTTGCTGCCCATGACTTGCGCGTTGAGCTGCGAGAGACGCTCGACGGTCGCGGGGTCGGTGACGGCGACAAACGTCACCGGCTGGCGGCCCATGCCGCTCGGTGCATATTGGCCGGCTTCGATAATACGTGCAAGCTTTTCGGCCTCGACGGGACGATCGCTGTAGTTGCGGCAGCTGCGGCGGTGAATGAGTGCTTCGATAGTCTCCATGGTGTCTCCTTGCGGTGGCGTTGCAGATGCCCCGTTCATACCCGTCGGGCTCAAACGATAGACGGTCAATTGCCCGGCCAAAAGGATAGATTCCAATTGGGAAAGTAGGTTTGCATAAAAGTACCTTCAGAATGTGACAAACAAATGGGATGGTTAAACGTTTTATCCCGTCTACCCTGCGGTTTTTTACCACTTGCCTAAATGACGAACGCATAACCTCTGATAAGGGTTTTACTAAAGGAGTACCAACGTTTATCAATGCGCCGTGGTGGCGCCGGGCCAGGAGGTAACATCATGTTCCAGGCTGGAGATGTCGTCGAGACCGATTTCGAAGGATTTCTGAAGCTGCTGCGTTCCAAGACGCGCGCTTTCGTGTCGATCAACGATCACGAGTACTACATCACGCACACCGATGGCTATTGGCGTGTTCAGGATTGCGAGGCCCTCAACGACAAGGGCCACTTTACTGACTGTTCTGAGTTGGTCAACACGGTCTGCGAGGTCGTCGAGCTGCCGTGGATTGCCGGCAAGAGCCTGCATGACAGCTTCTCGGGCGCTACGGTCTATGAGGCCGTCGCCGCTTAACAGGCAATAAAACCCGATTTTCACGTGACCGCTGGCGCCGCCCCCGCGCCGGCGGTCTTTTTCTGCCGATAGGCCATAAAAATGCACGCATTTGCGGAGAGCCTGTTGACGATAGTCAAAACTCGGACTAATCTAGAGACACATAATTGGTCAAAAATCGGACAATTGAATGGTGGGATAGATGAATAGTGCGGTTACGCTGGTCGACTTCGATCGGTTGCTCAATGGACTCGACCATATCTATTCGGAGTTCTCGCGCGCCTGCGGCCTTTCGGACTGCGCCTACTGGATGCTCGTCGACACGAGTGCAGCGGACGGAAGCGTTGCCGTGAGTCGGCTGACGAGTGAATGGTTCTACAGCAAACAGACCATCAATTCGGCGATTAAAACGCTTAGGGCGCGAGGGCTTGCGACGTTGGAGTTTGCCGAGGGCAGTCGTAAAAACAAGGTTGTACGACTGACCGAAGAAGGCGTGCGGTTTGCCAAGCGCTACGCGTTGCCGGCGCAAAAAGCCGAGCAACAGGCATTCGAGGCGCTCGAGCCGTGGGAACAGTGCGAGATCATGCGCTTGGTCGGTAAGTTCTCCCATGTTCTTAACGAAGAGTGCGAGGCATTTAAACGGCAAGTGGCCGCCGAGAACGAGACTGACGATAAGGGCGAGGGGGACGCATGCGACTCTTAATGAGGTTTATGAGGCCGTACCGCGGTCTGATTGCGGTGACGCTGTTTGCGGTGCTGATAGATAACGTCGGTACGCTGTTGGTTCCCACGATGCTGGCGAACATGGTCAACACCGGTATTACCACGGGTGATGTCGACTATATATTACGCAACGGCCTGTACATGCTTATCGCGACCGGCATGGCCAGCGGCGGCACGGTGCTGGGCTGCTATCTTTCGGCGCGCCTGGCCGCCAACGTGGCCTGCGATATCCGCAATGCCGTGTACGACAAGTCGCTCGAGCTGTCCGCCAGCGACTTTGAGCGCTTTGGCACGGGTTCGATGATCACGCGCTCGCTCAACGACATCAACGTGATTCAGCAAGCTGTCCTTCAGACGATTCAGCTGGTGCTGCCGGTGCCGTTCTTGGCCGTGGCAGGCATCATTTTTGCTTGGTTCATCGATCCCGCCATGGGTACGCTGCTGGGCGTGGTGGTTGCGATCGTGCTGGTGGCGGCGGTCTTTACCGTTGCCAACGCCGCGCCGATCTTTATGCGCCTGCAGAGCTTTATCGACCGCATGAACGTGGTGCTGCGCGAGAACATCGTGGGCGTGCGCGTCATCCGCGCATTTAAC
>RQBM01000065.1:0-3072 GCA_008668795.1 Collinsella aerofaciens
ATACTGGGTTTTACCGGGACACCAATAATCCGCGGGAATCTAAACGCAATGGACAAGTCACTACTACCATCGTTGCAAACGGTTTGTACCGAAATTCTCAATAACATTGCCAAACACGGGAAACCCGGGGCTTTTGCTTTTATCCTCTCTGTAGGACCAGATGCGGTCCGCATCTTCGCATCAAATCTATATAACGCCGCAATAAATAGTGCTCCAGAAAATCACTACGGGACAGCCCTCATACAAGATTTTGCGCAACAACATAATGGGACAATGACCATAAATTCAGAAAATGAAGAATGGTCATTGTCCCTGACAATTCCACTAGCCCATCAAGTTAAGCTAATGTTTTCCCCCACAGAAAAACTCTAGAAATGGAGGGCAAGGCACAATTTGTTCTCTGGTGTTGCCGCGATGTTTTCTGGAAACATCAATTGTGATATAACCATGGCTGGTTTGTCGGCATCTTTGCATGCTTATATTTTTGATTGACGACATTACACGGAGAAACGACGTCATACCGTGTGTAATCGAATTCGTATCCAGCTGCACCAAGTTGAACCCATTTTGTGGTATTTGATGTGTTTGTCCAACTCCATCCCTGACTTTCAGAGACAGTCTGTGAGGTTGATAGACTCGATTGCACATGTGCCTTAACATATGAGGAAAATTCAGCATCCACTCCGCCTGTAACACTCCCAGTGACCGTTGTAGTTTTGGCTTTTGTTACAGTGTATGTCCCACCAGGCGAAAGCCATTTTTTAGGTAGAGAACCTGCCATGAATATGCGGCCTTTGTTAGAGACAGACTGATGATGTCCAATTTCGGGACAAGACATAGGCGCAACGTCAGTATTTTGCTCAGCCTGCGCAGGAATCGAGAGAGATGCCATAGAGGCAGCCAACAAAATACTAGTAATTACTGCAACTACTTTATTTCGCTTATTCATGATGATTTTCCTTTACTTCATATACGGAAACAACAAGATCCGTATTGCCGATATTGATAATGGACAATGAGGTGGCGCTAGGGAAATTCTTCGCCGGAAGAGAGACTGTTTCCACTCCATTAGAAGTACAGGATTCCCTAGTGGTTACAGTGTGCGGCTGTCCATCTTTGTAGAGGACAAGTGAGTAAGGAGCCTGCTCCTTCTGTTTGCACATGGAAACGACATAATACATATTGTTTTCGTCGACCTTTTTGGCAAATGGAATAGCATCATCGCCGTGCACGGATTTCGCGCCCAGCTTGTTTACTAGAACCAGTTTGTCTGAGTTATTGAGATCGTCGGCGGCAATACGGTCCAAAGCGTCCACAGTAAACGCTTTATACGCTTGCTCCGCTGCATCATCGTTCTTACTGCTGCTCTGGGCAGCGTCTCCTTCAGAGATTTCGTGTACGGAATTTGCACAACCGACGCATGAGCACAGCAACAAAGCCGACAACAAACAACAGGCACTTCTTCGCATCACTTCATTCATGAGACACCTCCATTGGTTTCTCCAGCGAAAACAGCTAAGAACTTCTATGCGAACAGAATATGGCACTGATGCATAAAACGCCACGCATCGTTGTCGCACGAATGGCTATCGTTCATTGCACGCATTAGACTAATGCATGGGCTAGTGGAAGAGACTCTATGCGGAGTTGGGGAATGTGACGAGATGACGATTGATTCCATCCATGCGATTGCGGCGCTATGCGTCGGCATCGTGCTTATTGCGCTGTCTTGGCTGCTTCCACGGGATTCAGGGGAATATGTACGATGCACGCAATGCCTCAAGTACCGTCAGGCATGCAACTCCATCTGCCCCGCGTGTCTTACGCCCGATTCCCCAACATCCAGCGCGCCGCAATATGCATACATCCTCGCCACGCGCACACGGGGCATGCATATTCAGCTTCTGCTTGCAGTCGGCGAATTCCTCATCTGCGTGGCGCAATGCGCATTACCTTGTCTGATCATCAAAAACATCGTCGGCAATGCCGGTCTGCCAACGGCTTATGGCATTGATCAGAACATCAAAATCGCGTTTGTTCTTTTGCTCGTTCCAACTGTCGCCTGCTGGTATGCGTTCCTCGGTTCCGGGCTACGAGGGGAACAAAGCTATTCGCCCACACGCCCGATGGTATTCCGCCGTGGAACGCCATCCGTCGTCAAGGAGCTGCTTTCCGGTCTCGGCTTCGCTCTTACGCAATCGGCCTTGCTATGGCTCGTGATTCGCCCCATGCTGGCCGTCAACGGCGCATCGGCATTCATGCTGGAAGATGGCAGGCCCCTGCTCGCATATGGCATCGGGACCGTCTGCTGCGTTGTCGCATTCGCGATTTCCTGCTGCGTGGCGCCTTGCACGTTCGGCACATTCCGGCACGTACCTCGTGGAGGATACGCCATCGACCAGGCAACCAACGCCGTGAAAGTCTCACATGAACCTTCCGGATTCAGTATTGCCAGCGTATTGGAAATAGCACAAACGCTGTTCGACGATTGCCTTCGCTAGGAAACTGGCTCGCAATGCCGCTAACCAACTGTCAGCCTTGGATGAAATCACTTTCCTTGATAAAATGTACGTGCAATATCTAGCTTTTGTACATACAAGTGGATGAGGTTTCTGATGAGTGCATCAACGTTGACCATACGGATGGATGACGAACTCAAGCGTTCGGCCGCCGACGTGGCCGAATATTATGGCTTGGATCTCTCGTCAGTGGTGCGCGCCGTATTCAAGCAAATGGTGAATACCGGGCGCATCCCATTGACGTTCGCCCCCGAGGAGCCTAATGGCGAAAGCCTGAACGCCGCTGCCGAAGCGGACAGCTTCATGGCATCGGGCAAGACGGGGCGTTTTACCAACGGACACGACCTGCTCGAAGCGGCGATGCGCTGATGGGCCGGTTGACCGCCGACTTCGCGAAGGCCTTCAGCCGCGATCTGAAAAAGAACGCCAAACGGCGTAACTGGAACCTGACCGAGCTTGAAAAAGTCATCGATCTGGTAGTGGAGAACACCCCGGAAACGCTGGAGGAGCTGCGCCGCCGCCACAACATGCACACCCTGTCCGGCAATTGGCG
>RQBM01000169.1:0-10071 GCA_008668795.1 Collinsella aerofaciens
ATTCGAAGAAGGAAACACCGTTGAGATACACATCGCCAAGATGTTTGTCCGGATCCTTGCCGAACTTGGGCATTTCCAGCCAGTCACCGAAAATCGGGGTCGCGAATGGATTGAAATCCCCGAACATCGTATTATCAAGCACCACCGTCCACACATGCGGATGATCGGCCAATTCCGTCCAGCCCTGCACGCATTCCGAGCCTTTGATAACCGGCCGTGCTTCGCCTTCGGCTCCGCAGTAGGTGATGCGCTCATGTTCACTCAGACCGCCGCGTCTCGGATTGACTTGTTCGCGGTATACGCCTTCATGCACGATTACCGTATCACCCGGAGAGGCCATCTGCGCGGCCTTGGAAATCGTGGCGAACGGATGCTCCGCGTCGCCGCACGCAGCATCGTTGCCGGTTGGTTTGACATGGTATTCAAACTTCATTGCTGCATCTCCTTATTCACACATGTTCCTAAACCGTGACAGTAACGCTCCGCCATGGTTCGCACCAACCCCATACCGGTACGTCCTGCCCGGATTGCAGCACACATCCGTCATCGAAAATCTTCGGCATCGCAAGCATCGTTGCTCTTCCTTCTTCCATCTTTGACAAGTCCACATAAAGCCTCCGTATACGATTCATGACGGCTTGCATACGTCAGTGGCGACGAAAACACAGCTCCCGTCGCCACCAAAACACCTACTCGTTATCGGGCAATTCCCGATAATCGAATTCGCTGAATTTCGCAACCCTGTCGTATCCAGAAAGATCGATTGCAGCCAAACCGACGAACGCTCCGGTGAAGAATCCGCCGTATCGACGCAGGATATAGTCGTCCGACAGGATCTTCGCGTCCAGTTTCACGCCCAGATCGACCCATGAAGTCCCATCAAACGAATATTCATACGAATACCACTGCTTGCGCACCTTCGTGCGCAGCCACACGGACTTCACGTCATCCGGCACTGCTGGAGCGGTATCCCGCAGGAACGACGTGTAGTTGTTGAAATCGTTCTGAGCGACCTCAATCACGCGGCATTGACGCCGCTCGTCCCAAGTCACGAACACCCACGACCAGCATAAATCATCGTAGTAGTTCGTCAGGCCGGCCATCTGGCGGTAGTTCTTCGGATCGAACTCAACCTTTACGGTCGCATCGAAGTTGAACGCCTGCCAACGACGTGCCACCAACGACAGATCGAAAAGGTTGCACAGCGAGCCCTGGCCACGCAGTTCCAACACGCCGCCACCGACCTTGCCCATCTCGCCATCGAACGGCACACGCAGCGTATTCCAATTCAAATCCAACGTATCGGACATGAAATCGTCATGCTGGCTGTGATCCGCAGGTGCCTCGGTCTCGATGGCATCCTTCGGAGCATCCACATAACGCTGTCCGCCATGGCCTCCGACAATATACGGCCAGCCATCCTCGGTCCATTCGACCTTCTGGATGGAGGTTTCACGCCCCAGCGTGCACCAGCCGCGCGGATCAGTGAAGGATTCATTGTCGTGATGCCACGGACGACCGCACAGCGAGGCGTAATACCATTCGCCGGACGGGGTATCGACCAGCGCGCCATGCCCCTGCTTTTGCAGATAGGAACGCGGCGTGTCGAAATTCGTGATGAACGGATTCGACGGCATGCCTTCGAAGGACAACGCGTCCAAAGACTTGGATCGGGCCACGACTTCCTGATGCGTATACACGGTACCGCCTTCAGCGGCGAACAGGTAGTAATAGCCATTGATCTTGTACAGATGTGGCCCCTCGGTGAGTTTGACGTCCGTACCGCGCCAAATCGTACGTTCAGTTTCCGGCTTGAGCTTCATCGTCTTCACATCGAATTCGGTCAGTGTGATGCCGTCGAAGCCATGATGGTACTCACGAAAATCCCAAGTCTGCTGCACCAGATACTTGCGGCCATCGTCGTCATGGAACAGGCTTGCGTCGAAGCCGACACCGTTCACGCGAATCGGCTCGCTCCACGGACCATGGATACTTTCGGCAGTGACCAAATAGTTCGTGCAATCCTTGAACGCACCGTTCACGACCTTCACGTCCGTGTAGATCAGCCAGAATTTGCCGTCCGCATAGGAAAGATCCGGAGCCCAGATGCCACCGGATGACGGATTGCCGCGCATGTCAAGCTGGCTCGTGCGGCTCAGTGGACTCGGCAACAGGTTCCAATGGACCATGTCCTTGGACTCGTGCAGACGGACACCTGGGAACCATTCGAACGTGGAATTGGCGATGTAGTAGGTATCCCCGACCCGAATCATCGAGGGATCGGCATTGAATCCCGGGAGAACGGGGTTTGCGATTTGCATAAAGTACTCCTTTATATGGAACCCTCGGCCATAGGCCGAGGGAGTTGCAAGCAATCAGATGATGATCAGACGTATTCCATGCGGCATTACTGACGGCTACGCTCGTCACGAATCTTCGCGAAATGCTTCTCCGGATCAGGCGCGGCATTAAGCAACACTTTCGTGTAGTCTTGCTGCGGATTCAAAATCACATCATCAGAAGGACCATGTTCAATAATGTCTCCATGACACATCACCATAATCTCATCCGAAAAATGGCGAGCAGTCGCCAGATCATGGGTAATGTACAGCATGCCGATGTGTTCTTCCTGCTGAATTCTAGACAGCAGGTTAAGCACGCCTAACCGCAAAGAAACATCCAACATCGAAACAGGCTCATCCGCAATTAGAACCTTTGGCTTAGGAGCCAATGCACGTGCAATTGCGACGCGCTGACGCTGTCCGCCAGACAGCTCATGAGGGCGTCGATACATGAAATTGACGGCAGGCGTTAATTCAACGCGTTCCAGCAGTTCGATAACCTTCTGCTCATATTCCTCTTGGCTATTTGCCATGTGATTAATCATAAGAGGACGAAGAATATGGTGGAAAATCGTATGATATGGATTCAAGGAAGCGAACGGATCCTGAAATACCATTTGCACATTATGACGGTATTCGTACAAATCCTTACCATGCGTAGGGACAGGCTTGCCGTCCAACGTGATGCTTCCAGAAGTCGGCGTCTCCAAACATGTAATCATTCGGGCGATTGTCGATTTACCGGAACCAGACTCACCAACAAGAGCAATGGTCTTATCCGAAGCTAACTCGAATGATGCATCCTTCACCGCATGAATCGTCGTGGTTTTCAAACCATTACGCAGGGTAAAATCTTTTTTCACATGCTCAAGCTTCAATACTGACATGATTATTCCTTTCACGCATGGCGTGGAACACGAACGAATGAGCCACGATCTCCTGTCAAAGATGGGAACGAGCTCAGCAACCGTTGTGTATACGGATGCTTCGGATTGAAATACACGTCTTCAGAAACGCCTTGTTCTACGATGACACCATCTTTCATCACAGCAATTTTGTCCGTGATCTCCAAGAGCATCGGCAAATCATGCGTGATAAAAATAACAGAGAAGCCCTTGTCACGGCGCAATTCCGAAATTTCCTCGATGATTTCACGCTGTACAACAACGTCCAACGCCGTAGTCGGTTCATCCATAATAATCAGCTGCGGCTCAAGAGCCAAAGCCATGGCAATCATCACACGCTGACGCATGCCGCCGGAAAGTTCAAACGGGTAAGCAGCTAGACGATTCGGATCAACATGCACCATCTCAAGCAAATGTGCGCAACGGTCTTGTCGTTCGCTCTTCGCCATATGAGGACGATGAGTTTTATAAATATCGGCAAGTTGCTTACCAATCTTAGTTACAGGACTTAATGAATTCATGGCGCCCTGAAACACCATGGAGGTTTTCTCCCAACGGTATTCACGCAATGAACGCCCCGACAAAGCACGGATATCGATATCTTTCCCTGACTTATCATGGAAAATCACAGAGCCAGAGTTAATCTTACCCGGAGCTTTCAGCATTTGATTGATGCTATACGCCAATGTACTCTTGCCGCAACCGGATTCACCAGCCAAACCAAGCATCTCACCGCGACGCAATTCGAATGTAGCGTTCTGCACGGCGTGCACCGGATTATCCGTATCGTAGATAACGTCGAGGTTATCGACCGAAAGCAGGATATCAGAATTCTGAGTCGCCATCGTGTTCACCCTTTCTTTCCCTTGCTTTTCTTGGTAGGCTTACGTAGTCGCGGATTGATGACTTCATCGATGGAGAAATTAATGAAGGACAATCCGGCGCCGATGATAGCGATCATCAGTCCCGGTGGCAGGAACCACCACCATGCGCCCGTGTTCAGAGCAGAACCGTTCTGCGCGTAATACAGCATGGTTCCCAGCGAGAAGGATTGGGTCGACCCCAGGCCAATGAAGGACAACGAAGACTCACTCAGGATTGCCATAATAACGGAGAACACAAACTGCGATCCCATCACAGGCAACAGATTAGGCAGAATTTCAACGGTAATCACGCGCCACGGACGTTCACCTGCAATTTTTGCGGCAAGAACATAATCACGCCCACGCATAGACAATGTTTGCGCCCGCAGTACACGGGCACCGCCAGCCCATGCGGTGATCGAAATAACAATGACCAACATCATCGTGCCCTTGGAAGGCATCAATGCAGAAATCACGATGGTCAGAGGCAACCCCGGAATCACCAGCATGATATTGGTAATCAGAGAGAACAAATCATCCCAAATTCCGCCAATATATGTGCCCAAAACACCGAAAATGAACGACATCGCAGTTGCAATCAAGCCAACAGCAAAGCCAATAATCAGAGAGCCACGGACAGAATAGCCAAGCTGAGTGAAAACATCCTGGCCAGACTGCGTAGTGCCCAACCAATGCTGGGCAGATGGCGCAGACAAGCCAATGTCATTGATCTTATTAGGATCCTTCGTGAAGATAGGAACAATAATGGCGAACAAAACCATTGCGATCACAATGGTTAATCCAGCCGTCAATTTTGCAGAACGCTCAGGAAGAACTCGCTTGAGAGAATCCAAAGCGGAGCGACGACGTTTAGCTTGGCTACGAGCCACAGCAGCAGAAGAATTTGTTGCAGACATATTTAACCTCAATCCTGTTGCCGCGTACGTGGATCGATAATGCCGTAAAGCAAATCAATGATAAAGTTCACGACTAGAACAGTAACGGTAATAATCAGGAAGATGCCTTGCATCAGCGCATAATCGTTACTGGTCACCGCTTGCAAAAGCATCTGACCAACACCTGGATAGGAGAACACCTGTTCAGTAAGCAGCGATCCACCCACCACTGCACCGATAGACGTGCCAAAGCCAGAAATGGATGGCAACACTGCATTACGAGCTGCGTAGCACATCATAACGCGTTTAGGACTTAAACCCTTGGCCTCAGCAGTAACAATGTAGTCCTCAGACAACGTGGAGACCATCATATTACGCATACCGACAACACCCATGCCCAGAGAGCTGACAAGAATCGTCAAGGCCGGCAAGATTGCATACTGCACTGCGCTCGAGAAGAATTCCCAAGTGAAGCCGGGCACAACCTCACGATAATTGTATCCGCCTGACTGAGGGAACCAATGCAGCGTACGGGCAAACACCCAAATGAAGATGAGTGCAAGCCAGAAGTAAGGAACAGCTTGGAAAATGGTGGACACAGGGGAAATGATGTTATCAAAAGCGCCACCACGACGCCAACCAGCCCAGATACCAAGAGCCTGTTGAACAAAGAACGATATAATCGTGGTTGTGCCGACAAGACAAATGGTCCAAGGCAGTGCAGAAGCAATGGACGTTGTAACTTGGTTGGGGAAATACGTTACAGATACGCCCCAGTTGCCGGTGAAGATATTCTTCAGATAATCAATATACTGCTGGAAGATGTTGCCTCCACCTTGTCCCAGCATTGCAGTAATCGCTTCCCTTGTTTCGGGCGCAACAGTACCACCTCGCGATGCAAGCCTGGTAAGAACAGCTGAAACCGGATCACCTGGCATCAGTCGCGGGATGGCAAAGTTCAATGTCAAAGCCGCAAACAATGCAACAAGGTAAAATCCTATCTTTTTCAGGTAGAACCTCATGTTACCTCATTTCTACATGGAAAAATGGTGCACAAAACGCACAGCTAAAACGCCTTGTGCACCGTTGATTTATAAAATCCGTCAGGTTACTTCTTAACCTTCAGGTTCTTCAGGACAATGCCCAAATCAGGATTTGCCCAAGTCTGCGGATTAGCATAGACGTTATCGTTTGTCGGCCAACCGGTAACCTTATCGCTCCACATTTCGCTCAGACCGGATTGACGCAGAATCGGGATATACGGCATGTCCTCAAACACCTGAGTCTGAATCTTCTCATATTCAGACTTCTTGGTCGCCACATCAGTGGTGGTATTGATGACATTAAGAGCATCATCCACGGTCTTATTGCTGTAGCGAGCGTAATTAGGCCAAGCGCTTTTACCCACTGCAGCCGTATTGGCAGTGGCATAGAACTGGTTGTAGAACATCCATGGTTCGGCACCTGCGACCCACAGACCATAAATGGACATTTCAAACTGGCCCTGCTGCATCGCCTGAGTCCATTCATTAGAAGACATTTGGTCCGCATGCAGATCAATACCGATTTTTTTCAGCTGCTGCGAGGCGACGTTAATCGCGTTGATCCAGTCAGAGACATCACTCATAACAGCGACTTTGATGCTCAGCTTAACTCCGTCCTTCTGATAGATGCCGTCATCACCCTTCGTATAGCCGGCGTCCTCCAGTATCTTGACGGCTTCATCCGTGCGTCCTTTACCCGGAATAGGTGAATCCGGGACGTCATCCGAAGCGTACTTGGTGAACTGTCCATACGGATACAGAGAACCAGCCAGCTCACTGTACTGGCCATTCAGAGCGAGTTTATTAATCTGATTACGATCAAGAGCGTAATAGATAGCCTTACGCACTGCCGGATCAGTGGTAGGACCACTGCAGCCGAGTTCTTTGTTCGAACAGGTCATGAATGCCATCTGACTAGAAGGAACGTTAACCGTCTTAATATTAGGATATCCCGACAGCACATCATCCATATTCGGGAAGATCGCAGACATCCAGTCCACATCGCCAGCGGTCAAGGCATTTTGAGAAGCTTGGGTGCCACCGGTGATCAGAACATAACGGACGCCATCAATTTCAGGCTTACCTTCATCCCAGTAGTACGGATTCTTCTTAAACGTGTAAGCGGTTGGGGAAAAGTTCCCGCCCTTAACTGTGAAAGGCCCAGAGCCAACAGCGTCTTTATTGGTATAGGTCACCGGATCATCGATCTTTTCCCACACATGCTTCGGGACAATCATCGTGCCGGACAGATACGACAGAGCATTCACCGATTCAGGCTTGTCCAAAGTGATACGAACTTCCGTATCGCTAAGGACCTTGGCAGAGCCAGCAAAGCCACTGGTATTCAAAGCCTTGTTGGAATTAAGGAGGTTAAATGTGTATGCAACATCTTCGGCAGTGTAAGGTTTGCCGTCAGACCACTTTTCACCGTCACGAATCGTTACATCAATAGTTTTCGCATCGTCACTGATAGTGTAGGATTTACCCATTAGCGGTTCCAGCTTAGTAGGGTCGTCCTTAAGATTGTTCATATAGAACAATGGCTCGTACAGAGCACCGACCACACCGGTCAAAGCTGTAGAAGAGAACGGATTATAATTCAACGACGCCTGCGAAGTTGAATTCATAACACTGTTGATAATGACTCCGTCCTTCGCGGTGCTATTAGTACCTCCGCCGCAAGCAGCCATTGAAACGGCCGCTACACCAGCGCAAACAGCAGCAAGCACTCGTTTCCAAGTTCTTGACCTCATCATGTCTTTCTCCTTTGGTGACATGCATGAACACACATCGTCATGTTTCATAGATGCTTTAGCATTTCAGTTAAAGCACTGCCTGATTATATAACTTGATTTTCAAGAAAGTCAAATCACTTAACTAAATACTTAAAATTTTTTGTCACGAAAGTTCTATATGCAAATATTTACGAATTTTCGAATAGATTTAAGTATTTCAAAAGCAGGAAATTACGGACTTCCGCCCAAACACGATTAACTGCGAAAACTATTTACGCTGTCCCCGCCAACCGAACACGCCGAACAACAGCGCAAACATATCTTCAAAACAAGACCTCAAACTACTGTGACAAGTGTCAGCAAAACATCATAGATGGCAAGAAGCCCGATATCATAATTCAGAAGCGATGCATCGTTGCGCCCATTCCGAATCGCATAAGCCATGTGTCTTAGGATCAACGACACAGCTTTCACCCCACCGAGAGGATTCCGTTATGGAACATATTCTCAACAGACGAACCGCCACCATCCTCACCTGTACACGTACCCATAAACCAGGGACGACGCCCTGCGGCCTAGCCTACGCCGTTCACTTTGCCATCAGCGACATCAACAGCTGCGCATAGCCATAAGACGCATGGGCGTTGGACTCCCTCTGACTCCGCAGATAAAGGGCTTCCAGCGATTGCCGGAAGCCCTTTTGCATATCGGCTTAGCGCGCCAAACGTTCAGCAGCGGAAGCGATCGCCTCGTCACTGGCGGTGGTGGAGAAACGCAGACATTCCGGCGCACCATAGAACTCGCCGGGGCTGGCGATGATGCCAATCTTGGCAAGCTGCTCCATATCGGTCCAGCAATCGCCCGACTTGGCTCTCACCCACACATACAATGCACCGTCCGGCATGTCGGTGCAGTATCCGTAAGCACGCAACGCGCTCACCAACACGCCGAGACGTTCCCGATAGTGCGCATGCTGAACCTTGACGGATTCCAGATCACGCAATCCGACAGCCATCGCAGCCTGCACCGGACCGGGAATAATCTGACCAATCTGCTTGCGATATGCACTCATCGATGCGATCAAAGACTCATCTCCGGCAATGAACGCGGTACGATACCCAGCCATATTGCTCTGCTTGCTCAACGAATAAAGCACCAGCACGCCCTCGGCGGAGCCCAAACACACATCGTCACGAAGTGCGCACGGCGTCGACGCAAGTGAATCAGCTTCACCTTCAGCGCCATTCACAGCACCCCTCCACTGCATCAGCGCATAGCATTCGTCAGAAAGCACCACCGCGCCGATCTCACGTGCAGCTGCGACAATGCCAGCCATCCGCTCGGCCGAATACACCTCGCCCGTCGGATTGCAAGGGGAATTCACCCACACCGCTTTGACACCAGGCACATTGCGCCACGACGCAACATCAGCCACATCGTCGACCTTAAGCACCTTCGCCCCAGCCAACTGCGTGCCGATCTCATACGTCGGGTACGAAACCTTCGGCTGCACCACAACATCATTCTCACCGAAATGCAGTAGCGACGCCATCAACGCAACACCCTCTTTGGAGCCGACGGTAGGCACCACATCAGCATGAATCGCCTGCAAATCAACATTGCGAGTCGCCGAAAACCATTCAGCAATCGCAGTACGTAAATCGGCAGTACCTGCAGTAGCCGGATATCCATACGCATTCGGATCATTCGCCGCCGCTGCGAGCGCCTTGCGCACCGAGTCGGGCACAGGATCGACGGGAGATCCCACGGACAGGTCGATCATGCCTCCGAACGCAGCTTTTGCCGTGCGCTTGTATGCTGCGATACGCGACCAATCGTATGGCGAAGAAAACTCATGAAAGCCCATCGTGAAAACTCCTTAATAATCCTCTATAAACAAAATATGCGGCCTCTTCCAACGGGAAAAGGCCGCTTTCAAATGCCAATCACTGATTTTGCGGCGGCAGGGCCGCGACCTGTTCCGGATCCTTGCCGATCGGACCGGCTGCGGAAGCGCCGCCCAGATCGCCGACTTCGGCGAAGAAGCTGACGGCGGCGTCCTTGTACCAAGCCCACTCGTCCGGCAGGTCATCCTCGTAGAAGATGGCTTCGGTCGGGCACACCGGCTCGCATGCGCCGCAATCGACGCATTCGTTCGGATTGATGTACAGGGAACGGGAGCCTTCGTAGATGCAATCGACCGGGCACTCGTCCACACAGGCCTTGTCTTTGACGTCCACACACGGCTGGGCAACAACGTACGGCATGCTTACCTCCTCAACAACA
>RQBM01000182.1:0-3124 GCA_008668795.1 Collinsella aerofaciens
AACCGATGCATGAACTCGGTGACGATGATGGGGTCGCGATAGCCCTCGGTCACCTGGATGTCGTAGAGGTTGGACCACTTGCGGGCGAACTCGGTGCTAAATGGCAACAGGGGCATAAAGTTGCACGAAAAGGCAGACTGACGGCCCTTGGTAACCGTGCCGACGACCATTTCGAGCGGAATGTCCCTTAGGCCGACGCTCTCTCGCTGACCTAAGGGGAGCTGGGCAACGAGGCTGTCGAGGTCCGTAAGGTACGGGTGCTCGCTTTGGCTGATGGCGCGACGGCGTCCCTGTTCGCCGCGCTTGCGCGCTTGACGATAGGCCTCTTCCATGGTGTCTACTCCCTTAGTCGTTTAAACAACGATATGAACCATGGTACCACGATGCGAAACCACCACAATGGTGCCTGTCCCCTTTGCGGTGGTTTTAGGCGATGATGGGGGCGATGGCGCGGATGCAGGCGTCGGCTGCCGTGAAAGTGGTGCTGTCGTCGCTGACGATAAAGATGATTTTGCCCTTGACGCCAAAGTCGCCGATCTCGCTAAAGAGTACGTACGGCTCCTTGTCAAAGCCAGAGATGGGAAGCACCGCGGCCTTGGTGGCGTCGGTAAGCTCATCTGCCAACGCGTCCAACGAGGCCCACTTGGACGTGTCCTTTACGGCAACGGGCACGGCAACGCGCCCAAAGGGCATGAGGTGCACGAGTGTGTTCTTGGAGATGTTGGAGTTGGGGACGATGATGGTCTGTCCGCAGGCGTCCTCGATGGTCGTGTGGCGCCAAGTGATGTCCTGGACCACGCCCGACACGCCGCCGACCTCGATATTGTCGCCGGGCTTGATGATGCCCATAAAGGTCACTTGCATGCCGCCGATAAGGTTTGATAGCGTGTCCTGAAAGCCGAGCGAGATGGCGATGCCGCCGACGCCAAGAGCGGCGACGAGCGCGTTTGCATTAATGCCAAAGCAGTTGTCGAGGATAAAGCTGCCGCCGATCATCCAAATGACGGCGCGCGCGATGTTGATGAAGATGCTCGATGCGGGAAGCGGGTTGTCGTCTCGGTTGAGTAGGTGGCGCAGGGTCTTGGATGCCACCTTGGCGGCGATGGCGGTGACTATTACCAAGATGACGGCCCAGATGATGTTGTGGACCCAGCGCTGCTCAAAGAAATGAAGAATCGGTTCAAACAATTCCATGTAGGGAAAACCTCCTAATGATCATTCAACCATGATACCCACCAAAAAGCCCGTCCGATCACATCGGACGGGCTTCTGCGCTCGATATAAGGGTTAACGAAAACCACCACAAAGGTGCCTGTCCCCTTTGTGGTGGTTTTCTAGGTCGTTAGCTCAGCAGCATGCGGTCGTTGGCGAGCTCGCCGCCCGAGACCTCCTCGAACTTTTGGAGCAGGTCGGCGACGGTGAGCGACTTTTTCTCGTCGCCGGCCACATCGTAAATCACATGGCCCTCGTGCATCATGATCAGACGGTTACCCAGACGGATGGCGTCGTTCATGTTATGCGTGACCATGAGCGTGGTCAGGTGGTTCTCGTCGACGATCTCCTCGGTCAGGTTGAGCACCTTAGAGGCCGTCTTGGGGTCGAGGGCCGCCGTGTGCTCGTCGAGCAGCAGCAGGCGCGGCTTGGTGAGCGTGGCCATCAGCAGGGTGAGTGCCTGACGCTGGCCGCCCGAGAGCAGGCCGACCTTGGCGTTGAGGCGTGTGTCCAGGCCAAGGTCCAGGCGCTTGAGCAGCTCAACGTACTCGTCCTTCTCGGCGTTGGTGACGCCCCACGAAAGGCCGCGACGCTGGCCGCGACGCTTGGCGAGGGCCAGGTTCTCGGCGATCTGCATATCGGCAGCGGTGCCGCGCATGGGGTCCTGAAACACGCGGCCCAGGTGCTTGGCGCGCTGCGACTCGCTCAGACGCGAGATGTCGGTGCCGTCGAGCTCGATAACGCCCGAATCGAGCGGATACACGCCGGCGATCATATTGAGCAGCGTGGACTTGCCGGCGCCATTGCCGCCAATCACGGTTACAAAGTCGCCATCGTTGAGGGTGAGGTCGACGCCGGTGAGCGCGCGCTTCTCGGTGACGGTGCCCTTGTTAAAGGTCTTCTTGACGTGCGAGAGCTTAAGCATCTGCCTCATCTCCCTTCGTGTAGGAGCTGCGGAGCTTATAGCGCTCCCAAACCACGGGCACGCACAGGGCCACGGCGACGATCACGGCGGAGAGTAGCTTCATGTCGTTGGCGTCCATGCCCAGCTGCAGCACGATGGCGCGGATAAGGAAGTACACCACGGAGCCAAAGACGGCGGAGGCAAGACGGACGCTAAACTGCGTGAGGCCGCCGGGCAGCAGGCGACCGAGCACCTCGCCGATGACGATGGCGGCAAGACCGATAACGATGGCGCCGGTGCCCATGCCGATGTCGGCATACTTCTGGCTCTGGCAGATGAGCGCACCCGAAAGGCCAATGAGGGCGTTGGAGAGCACGAGGGCGATCATTTTGGTGGTGTTGGTGTTAACGCCCAGGGCGCGGATCATGTACTCGTTGTTGCCGGTGGCACGCAGCGCCGAGCCGATCTCGGTGCCAAAGAACCAGTACAGGATGGCGACGATGGCCACGGCCAGCACAATGCCTAGGATAATGGCAACAGTGGACTGCGGCAGGCCCGTCATGTTGCTGACGGATGAGAAGATAGTGCCCTTGGCAAGGATGGGCGTGTTGGACTTGCCCATGATGCGCAGGTTGATGGACCACAGACTGATCTGCGTAAGGATTCCGGCGAGGATTGCGGGAATCTCAAAGACGGTGGTCAAGATGCCCGTGACGGCGCCCGCGATGGCGCCGGCGCACATGCCGGCCAGCACGGCGAGCAAGGGGTCGACGTTATTGTTGACGATGAGCACGGCGCAGACACAGCCGCCGAGGGCAAAGCTGCCGTCGCAGGTCATATCGGGGATGTCGAGCAGGCGGAACGTGATAAACACGCCAAGCACCATGATGCCCCAGAGGACGCCCTGCGAAACGGCGCCCTGCAATGCAATGAGCATGCTTCATACCTCCTAGGATAGGGTGGACACGTGATTTTCCATAATAGCGGTACCAATGCATAAAAGAGCGG